>NZ_VICD02000254.1 GCF_006546735.2 Marilutibacter maris
GGCATCCCCGGCCGCCACCGCATCGGCCGCGGCCTCGTCGGACACCGCCGGCTCGCGCACGATCTGGTTCGACGGCGCGACGGTCGGCGCCTCGATCGGAGGCTGTGCCGCGGCCGACACCGTGCGCGGCGCGTCCAGCAGCGCCGAGTACTCGCGCACCAGCCGCCCCTGCCCCCAGTCGACCTCGATCAGGAAGGTCAGCGCGGCCTGGTCGACCGGCTGCGCGCTGGTGACCCGCACCACCGGGTTGCCGGCGTTGTCGAGGCCGACCATGAAGCGCAGGTTCGACACCACGCCCTGAGGCGGCTCCAGACCGACGCGGGCAAAGGTCTCCGGCGAGGCCAGTCGCGCCTGCAGGCGCTCCAGCTCGGCCGGGTCGTTGGAGATGATCGGGATTTCGGCCAGCAACGGCTGGTCCAGACGCGATCGCACCACGATCTCGCCCAGGCCCAATGCCGACGCCGAACTGCTGGCCACCACCAGCGCGAGCGCCAATGCACTACGTGCCAACGCACAACGCGCGAACTGCTTCACAAGAGCACCTGTTTCGTCTCCCCCAGATTGCCGACTCTAGCCGGCGCGGCGTGCACGGCGCAACGCGTGACGGCGATCGCCCTGCAACCACGCCCGGCCAGCGAGGCGGGAGCGAAGGCCCCCGCCCCGAGCGACATCGATGCCGATATCCGGACCGGCTCGCGGCTCACTCCGCCGCGACCAGCTCGGCCAGCTGCACCGCGTTCAAGGCCGCGCCCTTGCGGATGTTGTCGGACACGATCCACAGATTGAGCCCGCGCGGATGCGACAGATCCTCGCGGATGCGGCCGACATAGACCGCGTCGTTGCCCGAGGCGTGGGTGACCGGGGTCGGATAGCCGCCGGGCTTGCGCTCATCGACGATCTCGATGCCCGGCGAGGCGGCCAGCAGCGCGCGCGCCTCGTCCGGCGTGACCGGGTTCGCGGTCTCGATCGCGACCGCCTCGGAGTGACCGTAGAACACCGGCACCCGCACCGCGGTCGGGTTCACCATGATCGAGTCGTCGCCGAGGATCTTGCGGGTCTCCCAGACCATCTTCATCTCTTCCTTGGTGAAACCGTTGTCCTGGAAGTCGTCGATGTGCGGGATCAGGTTGAACGCGATCTGGACCGGGAAGCGCTCGGGCTCGGGGTCGCGGAAGTTCAGCAGCGCGCCGGTCTGGCGACCGAGCTCCTCCATCGCCGCACGGCCACCGCCGGACACCGACTGGTAGGTGGCGACGTTGATGCGCTCGATCCTGTACTTGCGGTGGATCGGCGCCAACGCGACCAGCATCTGCATGGTCGAGCAGTTCGGGTTGGCGATGATGCCGCGCGGACGGTCGGCGATCGCCTCGGGATTGACCTCCGACACCACCAGCGGCACATCGTCGTCGTAACGGAAGGCCGAGGAGTTGTCGATCACCACCGCGCCGGCGGCGGCGAACTTCGGCGCGTACTCCTTGGACACGCTGCCACCGGCGGAGAACAGCGCGATGTCGACGCCGGCGGGATCGAACGCGGCCAGGTCCTGGACGATGTATTCCTCGCCGCGGTATTCGATGGTGCCGCCGGCCGAGCGCTCGCTGGCGAGCACGTGCAGGGTGCCGATCGGGAAGCGGCGCTCGGCGAGGATCGCCAGCATGGTCTCGCCGACCGCACCGGTGGCGCCGACGACGGCTACGTTGAAGGTCTTGCTCATGATTCTGGATTCCTTGGAGTCTGGGGCGCCGCGCAGGTCTGGGTCGCGCGCCCGGATGGATCGGCGTCGGGCCCTGTTCGCTCAACGCGGCTCAGCCGGAACGGCGCTGCCCGGGCCCAGCGGGGGCGCGCCTGACGACTGGCCGCTATCGTTTTTTCGAGCCCTCGGCGGGTTCGCCGGGAATCCGCGGCGGCACCTCGCCGACATCGCCGCACTGGGCGCGGTGGACCAGGGCCTGGTCCATCAGCACCAGCGCCACCATCGCCTCGCAGATCGGAGTCGCACGGATGCCCACGCAGGGGTCGTGGCGACCGGTGGTGACCACCTCGACGACATCGCCATGCACGTCCAGCCCCTCGACCGGCAGGCGCAGGCTCGAGGTCGGCTTGAACGCGACCGAGCAGCGCACCGGCTGGCCGGTGCTGATGCCACCGAGCACGCCGCCGGCATGGTTGGACTGGAAACCGTCCGCATGCATCACGTCGCGATGCTCGCTGCCGGACTGGGCGACCGAGGCGAAGCCGTCGCCGACCTCCACGCCCTTGACCGCGTTGATGCTCATCAGCGCCGCCGCCAACGCGCCGTCGAGCTTGCCGTAGATCGGCGCGCCCCAGCCCGGCGGCACCCCTTCGGCGATCACGTCCACGCGCGCGCCGACCGAGTCGCCGGACTTGCGCAGCGCGTCCATGTAGGCCTCCAGCGCCGGCACCTGCTCGGCGTGCGGCCAGAAGAACGGGTTGTCCTCGACCACCGACAGGTCGAAGCCTTCCGGCACGATCGCGCCCAACTGCGACAGCCAGCCCTGGATGCGCACGCCGTGGCGCTCGGCCAGCCACTTCTTGGCGATCACGCCGGCGGCCACCCGCATCGTGGTCTCGCGCGCCGAGGAGCGGCCGCCGCCGCGCGGATCGCGCACGCCGTACTTCTGCCAGTAGGCATAGTCGGCATGGCCGGGGCGGAACTGCGCGGCGATCCGGCTGTAGTCCTTGCTGCGGGCGTCGGTGTTGCGGATCAGCAGGGCCACCGGGGTGCCGGTGGTGACGCCCTCGTAGACCCCGGACAGGATCTCGACCTCGTCGCTCTCGCGCCGCGCCGAGGTGTGGCGGGTGCGCCCGGTCGCGCGCCGCTCCAGGTCCTGGCGGAAATCCTCCGGCACGATCGCGATGCCCGGCGGCAGCCCGTCGACCACGCAGCCGATCGCCGGCCCGTGGCTCTCGCCGAAGGTGGTGACGCGCAGCAGCCGGCCGAAGCTGTTGTCGGACATCGCCGGTCAGCCGCGCGCGTCGGCGAGTTCGCGGATCCGGTCCCGGTGCTCGACCAGGTCCTGGCGCTCGACCACGAAGATGCCCATCTGCCCGACCTTGAACTCGACCCAGGCCATCGGCAGCTCCGGCAGCAGCTCGACCAGGGCGCGCTCGGCCTCGCCGACCTCGCAGATCAGCAGGCCGTGCTCGCTCAGGTGCGCGGGCGCGTCGCGCATGATCCGCAGCGCCAGGTCGAGACCGTCGTCGCCGGCGCGCAGGCCCAGCTCGGGCTCGTGCGCGTACTCCTGCGGCAGCGCATCGGTCTCGTCGTCGGTCACATAGGGCGGATTGGTGACGATCAGGTCGTAGACCTCGCCGTCGAGCGCGGAGAACAGGTCGGACTTGCGGAAGGCGACGTTGTCGGCGTGCAGCCGCGCCTTGTTCTCGGCCGCCAGCGACAGCGCATCGTCGCTGATGTCGATGCCGTGCACCTCCCAATCGGGATGGTAGTGCCCGGTCGCGATCGCGATGCAGCCCGAGCCGGTGCACAGATCGAGCGCACGCCGGACCTCGCGGCCGCCGAGCCAGGGCTCGAAGCCGGCCTCGATCAGCTCGGCGATCGGGGAACGCGGCACCAGCGCGCGCGGGTCGGACTTGAAGCTCAGGCCGGCGAACCAGGCCTCGCCGGTCAGGTAGGCGGCGGGGACGCGCTCGCGGATGCGGCGCCCGAACAGCGCCAGCACCTTCGCCTTCTCCGCGGTGGTGACCCGCGACTGGCCGTAGACCGGGCTGAGGTCGTGCGGCATGTGCAGCGCGTGCAGCACCAGCTGGGTCGCCTCGTCGAGTGCGTTGTCGTAGCTGTGGCCGAAGGTCAGCCCGGCCTCGGCGAACAGGCTGCCGCCATGGCGGATCAGGTCGACGATCGTCAGTTGCTCGAACGTCGCCGACTCGGGGCTGGCGCTCAGGGGACCGTCGCTGGGGGGCGGGCTCACGGGCATGTTCACGGCGGGTCGGGGGATGGCCGGCGATTATAGCCGCCGCAGGCCGCGCATGGCCGCTATCATGCCCCCGCGTTCTCAGTCGGATCGATCATGTTCAACCGCACCACTGCTTATATCCTCATCGTCGCCCTCGCCGCCGGACTGGGCCTGTGGGCGGCGACGCGCTACTTCGGACCGGCCGGCGGCGCGCCCGCGCCGGAGCTGCAGACGGTACGGCTGTTCCAGCCGGTCCGCACCCTGCCCCCGTTCGAGCTGACCCAGTCCGACGGCACGCCGCTGGAGCCTTCCGAGCTGCAGGGACACTGGACCGCGGTCTTCCTCGGCTTCACCCACTGCCCCGACGTCTGCCCGACCACCCTGGCGGAACTGGCACGCGCGCAGAAGGCCTGGGAAAGCATCCCCGAACCGACCCGGCCGCGGGTGCTGTTCGTCTCGGTCGACCCCGAACGCGATACCCCCGAGCTGATCGGCCAGTACGCCCACGCCTTCCACACCGACACCCTGGCCGCGACCGGCAGCCTGCCGGCGCTGGAGCAGCTGGCGGCGTCGCTGAGCATGGTGTTCGCCAAGGTGCCGCCGCCGGAAGGCGTGCCCGCCGACCAGTATTCGATCGACCACAGCGCGACGATCGCGGTGCTCGATCCGCAGGGCCGGATGGCCGGCCTGATCCGGCCGCCGCTGGAGCCGGCCAAGATCGCCGCCGACCTGGCGGCATTGACCGGGGACGCGCGCCCATGAGCCTGGTCACCACGCTGACCTATGCCCTGCCGCACCGGCTGCTGTCGTCGCTGGCCCGCGGGTTGGCGTACTCGGACAACCCGCGGATCAAGCAGTGGCTGATCGACACGGTGACGCGGAAGTTCGGCGTCGACCTGTCCGAGGCGGCGCAGCCGGACCCGACCGCCTACCCGACCTTCAACAGTTTCTTCACCCGCGCGCTCAGGCCCGGCGCGCGCACGCCCGACCCCGACCCCGGCGCCCTGCTGATGCCGGCCGACGGCCGTATCAGCCAGTGCGGCCCGATCGACGCCGACGGCCGCATCTTCCAGGCCAAGGGGCAGTCGTTCAGCGCCGCCGAGCTGTTGGCCAGCGAGGCCGATGCAACCGCATTCCATGGCGGCCGCTTCGCCACGGTCTACCTGTCGCCGCGCGACTACCACCGCGTGCACATGCCCTGGACCGGCACCCTGCGCGAGACCGTGCACGTGCCCGGACGTCTGTTCAGCGTCGGCCCCGACGCGGTCCGCAACGTGCCGCGCCTGTTCGCCCGCAACGAGCGCCTGGTCTGCCATTTCGACACCGATTTCGGGCCGATGGCCTCGGTGATGGTCGGCGCCCTGCTGGTCTCCGGGGTCGAAACGGTATGGAGCGGCGAGGAGATTCCGGCCTACGCCGACCGGGTGACCCGCAAGGACTATCGCGGCCAGGACATCCTGCTGGAGCGCTTCGAGGAGATGGCCCGCTTCAACTACGGCTCCACCGTGGTCGTGCTGCTGCCGCCCGGGGTCGCCGAACTGGCCCCGGACCTGGGCGCGGAAACGCCTGTACGGCTGGGCCAGCGTCTGGGCGAGCGCTTGCCGACGCCCTGACTCCGTCCCGCGCTCAGCCCGCGTCGCGTTCGGACATTCCCGAACGCGCGATCAGCGCCTGCGCGAACCAGTAACTCGCCAGCACGAGCAGCACCGCGGCCGGCAGCGGCGCGACGAACCGGTCCAGCGCCAGGCTCGCATCCGAGACCACGAAGCTGAGCCCGCCCAGCGCGGCGAAGCCGGCACCGCCGCCCACACGCCGCCAGGCCTGCGCGGCGCTTGCGGCCATCGCCACCAGCACCGCGATGTAGGCCAGCACCGGCGCCTGCAGCGCACCCGGCAGATGCGGCCACAGGACCGCCAGCACCGCCGCGGCGACGGCGACATAGGCCAGCCACGGCCACTGCGGACCGCGTCCGGCCACCGACTTCAGCCGCCGCCGGAACGCCGACCAGTAGGCCAGGTGGGCGAGCAGGAACGCGCCCAGGCCGATCATGAAACAGGCGTCGCCGGGAAACATCAGGGCGATGTCGCCGACGGTCGACAGCAACAGGCCGACCAGCACGCGATGGGCATAGCCGCCATCGGCGCGGTCGCGATGACGCCACAGGCCGCCGGCGATCAACAGCGTGGTCAGCGGCTTGAACAGGTAGTGCAGCGCCGTGGGGCCCTCGCCCCAGGCGCCTGCGACCGCCAGCGCGCCGCTGGCGCCGATCGCCACCCACAACCAGGCCGGCGCCCGCGCGCCGCGATTCACCCGCCGCAGCCCTCCAGGCTCAGCTTCTGGCCGGGCCGGATGGTGTAGCGCGGCGGGCGGATGCCGTTGGCCCGGGCCAGCTCACCGGTGCCGCAGGAGAACTTGCGGGCGATCGACGAAAGCGTCTCGCCGCGTTGCACCCGGTAGGTGCGCGGACGCTGCGGCGCTGCCGCCGCGACCGCGGTGTCGGCGACGCGGGTCACCGTGCCGGTACGCACGATCGCCCGATCCGGATCGCTGAGCACCAGGGTGCGTGCCAGTTCGGCACGCGCGCCACGCACGCACCAGCGGTTGTACAGGCCGGCCACCCGGGTGGTCGCGTTGAGCACGGTGCCGGCCGGCAGCACCGTATCGGCGTCATAGCGCGGATTGAGGTTGCGCAACGCGCGCATGTAGCCGTCGCGGGTGCCGCCGCTGCCCAGGCAGATGGTCAGTTGGTAGATCGAGGTCGGTTGCGCCAGGGTCAGCGCGGCCGGCCGCGGGTCGACCTTCGGGAATTCGATGCCGTACTGCTTCGGGTGCAGGAACAGCCACGCGGCGGCGATCACCATCGGCACGTAGTCGCGGGTCTCGGCGGGAAATTCGTTGTAGACCGACTCGTCCCAGAAGTCCTGGCCCGGGTGCTCCCGGTGGATGCGGCGGGCGCGGCCTTCGCCGCCGTTGTAGGCGGCCAGCGCCAGTTCGATGTTGCGGTTGAGCTCGCCCATCCGCTCGTTGAGATAGCGCACGCTGGCCTCGGAGGCCGCATACGGGTCGTAGCGGGTGTCGAAGCCGTGGCTGTCCTTGCCCAGGCCGAAGCGCTGGCCGGTCGCGTACATGAACTGCATCGGCCCGGCGGCGCCGGCGCGCGAGCGCGCGTGCACCTTGCCGTTGGACTCCTTGGCCATGATCCCGAACAGCAGCGCCTCGGGCAGGCCGGCGCGCTCGTAGTGCGGCCACATCAGGTGGCGCATGTACTGGTAGTTCTCGTAGCTGTTCATCAGCGACGGCCGCATGTCGGTCAGCCAGCGGCGAATGCCGGCCTGCACCGCCGGGTTGTACTTGACCATCTCGTCGAAGCGGTGGCGGCGGTCGTCGAGCAGCGCGGCGGCGCGGGCCGCCTCGGGCACGTCGGCGGCCAGCGGATCGGACTCGCCCTCGCCCAGGTCGACGTGGTCGGGGTCGGCATCGGCCGGGTCCAACTGGCCGGCGAACGGGTCCTGGGCGTCGACATTGAGCTTGAGCAGGCGCTTGTAGGTGGCCAGCAGGGTGGTCGGCGAGCAGCCGCGCTGCTTCGCGCAGTCGGCCATCACGTCCTCCATGTCCTCCAGCGCCTCGTCGCCGATCCGCGCGCCCTCCGGGTCGGCGTTGCCGGTCATCACCATCGCCTCGCGGTACTTGGCCTCGGCCGCCTGCATGCGCTGGTCGATCGATTCGACCGCGGCCTGGTCGCGGCGCGAAAGCGCCTCGGCCGGCGCTGGCGACAGCAGGGTGACGAGAGCGACCGACAGGGCGGCGGTGGCGGCGACGCGAGCGGACGCTCGAGCGGGGAAGTGCGTGGACGAAGAAGCGGAAGCGGGCATGAACGACGGCTGATGAAAAACGAAGGCGCAGGGTATCGTCTGCACTCTCGGTATCACAACCACCGCCGGTCACGATGCCCGCCGTCTCGGTTTGCACCTAGAATCGCCAGGAACCTGAATGGAGTCGAGCATGGACCCTATCCTCATCGGCAAGGCCATCACCGGCACGACGGACGGCGCGTCCGACGGTCCTGGCCACGTCGTCCTGCAGCCTCGGCTGGGCAACCGCCACGGTCTGGTCGCCGGCGCCACCGGCACCGGTAAGTCGGTCACCCTGATGGTGCTGGCCGAGGGCTTCTCGCGGATCGGCGTGCCGGTGTTCATGGCCGACGTGAAGGGCGACATCGCCGGCCTGGCGGTGCCCGGCGAGATGAGCGACAGGCTGCAGGAGCGGATCGACCGCATCGGCATCGACGGCTACGCCAGCGAAGGCAGCCCGACCGTGTTCTGGGACCTGTTCGGCCAGCTCGGCCACCCGGTCCGCACCACCGTCAGCGAGATGGGCCCGACCCTGCTCGCCCGCATCCTCGGCCTCAACGATACCCAGTCGGGCGTGCTCGACATCGTGTTCAGGCTCGCCGACGACCGCGGCCTGCTGCTGCTCGACCTGGAGGACCTGCGTGCCCTCCTCGGCCTGGTCGCCGCCGAGCGCAAGGACATCTCCACCGCCTACGGCCTGGTCAGCGCGCAGTCGATCGGCGCGATCCAGCGTGCGCTGCTGCGACTGGAGGGCGAAGGCGCGCAGATGTTCTTCGGCGAGCCGGCGCTGGACCTGGCCGACCTGATGCGCACCACCACCGACGGCCGCGGCGTGATCAACCTGCTCGCCGCCGACAAGCTGATCCTCAAGCCGCGGCTGTATTCGAGCTTCCTGCTGTGGCTGCTGTCGGAGTTGTTCGAGCAGTTGCCCGAGGTCGGCGACCTGGACAAACCGAAGCTGGTGTTCGTGTTCGACGAGGCCCATCTGTTGTTCGACGACGCGCCGCCGGCCCTGCGGCAACGGGTCGAGCAGGTGGTGCGGATCATCCGCTCCAAGGGCGTGGGCGTGTACTTCTGCTCGCAGTTCCCCGACGACGTCCCCGACGAGATCCTCGGTCAGCTCGGCAACCGCGTGCAGCACGCGCTGCGCGCCTATACCCCGCGCGACCAGAAAGCGGTGCGGACCGCGGCGGAGACCTTCGTCGCCAACCCGGCGCTGGACGTGGTCGAGACGATCTCCCGGCTCGGCACCGGCGAGGCGCTGGTATCGACCCTGCAGGACAAGGGCGTGCCGATGCCGGTCGAGCACACCCTGATCGCGCCGCCGCGCTGCCGGATGGGCGCGATCACCGAGGCCGAGCGGGCACGGGTCCGCGCCGGCAGTCCGGTCGGTGCCAAGTACGACACCCCGGTCGACCGCGAGTCCGCCGCCGAGATGCTCGCCGCCAAGGCCCAGGCCGCGGCCGAGCAGGCCAAGGCGCCGCCGGCGCGCCGGCGCGAGGACGACGATGCCGAGGAAGGCGGCTTCGGCCAGGCGATCAAGGACGCGGTGTTCGGCACCAAGCGCCGCCAGGGCATGGTCGAGACCATGGCCAAGCAGACCGCGCGCACCGTCGGCAGCCGGATCGGCCAGCAGATCGTGCGCGGCCTGCTCGGCGGCCTGTTCGGCGGCAAGCGCTGAGCCCGGCTTCGGGCGACGTTCAGCGCCGCGCTGCCAGCGTCCGCAACATCGGTTCCATCCGATTCCGTTTTCCAGCCCCCCACACAACGCCCACCCGACCACAAGGAGTCCACGGATGCGTCGCTTTCCCCTGATTCTCGCCGCCACCACCGCCACCCTGCTGTTGGCCGCCTGCCAGAAGCAGCCCGAGCCCGCCGCCGAAGCCGCTGCCGAACCCGCGCCGGCGGCCGAGGCCGTCGCACCGCCCGCCACCGAGACGGTCGCGCCGATCGACACCAAGGCCCTGCCCGGCGTCTTCGCCGGCACCCTGCCCTGCGCCAGCTGCCCCGGCATCGACACCCGTCTGGAACTGATGGCCGACGGCACCTTCAAGCTCGATGAGCACTATCAGGACCAGGCCGATGGCGACTTCGAGCTGGGCGGCACCTGGACCGTCGAAGGCGAGCCTGCGACCGGCGAGAGTCTGCGCCTGGACCCGAACAGCAAGCGCGACGACGATCGCCTGTACCGGCTGGTCTCGGTCGACGAACTGCGCCTGCTCGACATCGAGGGCCAGGACATCGACAGCACCCTCGACTACGGCCTGCGTCGCGAAGCCGCTGGCGATGCCGATGCGGCGGCCGCGGAGTAAGCGACCACCATGGGTCGTTGGCGTCCGCCCCCCGAACGCAGCACCGCGCTGATCACCCGCGAGGGCCACGACCGCCTCAAGGCCGAGCTGGACGTGCTGTGGCGCGTCCGCCGGCCCGAGGTGGTGCAGGCACTGGCCGCGGCGGCGGCCGAGGGCGACCGCTCGGAGAACGCCGAGTACACCTACCGCAAGAAGCAGTTGGGGGAGATCGATCGCCGGGTGCGCTACCTGAGCAAGCGGCTGCCGGCGCTGAAGGTCGTCGATGCCGCTCCCAGCGACCCGCAGGTCGTGTTCTTCGGCGCGCGGGTCGAGATCGAGCACATCGACAACGGCGAATGCCGACGCTACCGGATCGTCGGTCCCGACGAGACCGACGCCGGTCGCGGCTGGATCAGCATCGACTCGCCACTGGCGCGAGCGATGCTGAAGAAGCGCCTCGACGACGAATTCGACGCCGAGCTGCCCGGCGGCCTCGCCCGCTACACCATCGTCGCCATCGAATACGGCCGCATCGACCTCGACTGATGCGCCCGCCCTCCCGCTGCCGCGGGACGCCCGTCACCCACCTGTCGAGGGATGCGACGGCGGTACGAACCGCTGCACGCTCCAGGCATAGGTCGCGCCCATCGTCGCGCCGGCGGCCAGATGGATCAGCGCCGACACCCAGTGCCGCATCTCGGCGAACCACGGGAACAACTGGGTGAAACCGTAGTAGTTGACCGCGTACAACAGCAGGCCGACCCCGGCGCCGAGCAGGGTATCGGTCAGCAACGAGCGGCCCTTGGCGAAGAACGCGAATGCCAGCGCGTAGACGAACGACAGGATGAAGTGGACGACCAGGGCCGCGGCGACCGCGCCGGACTCGAAGGTCTCCGGTGGCGGCAGCACCGCCCGGCCCATCGTGATCGCGGCGATCATCCGCATCGGCACCCAGCTGCTGACTCCCATCAACAGGGGCGTCAGGATCAGCTCCAGCACCAGGAACACGATGCCGGCGGCGACGCTGGCGCAGACCACGGCCTTCATCGAGATGTGCGCGCCCGGCACGCTGATATGGAAGTCGTGACGGTGCTTGTGGGAGTGGTCGGTCATGGTGGTAGGCATGGGCCCTCCTCGCGCAGTGCCATGCAGCCGCCCGGCGCGGGTGCCGGAACGCGTAACGCCGGCAGCTTGCGCTGAGACCATGCAAGCACGGGCACCGTGACAGGACCGTCTAGGCCGCCCCCGCCCCGTTCAGCTCGCGTCGTCGTTGCAGCACCGGCCGGCACCGACGCCGTACCATGGCCGCATCACCTCCGGGAGTCGACGTGAACCCATCCCTGTCCGCGCAAGGCCTGCTGACCGCGATCTCGATCGGACTGCTGATCGGCGTGATCCGCGAACGCCACCACACCCCCGACGACATCGCGGTGGCCGGGGTACGCACCCACACCCTGACGGCGACCGCCGCCGCCGTCGCGATCGTCATCGGCCCGGCCGTGTTCGTGGTCCTGCTGCTGGCGATCACCGCCTACGCGATTGCCGGCTATCTGCACACGCGCGAGACCGACCCCGGGCTGACCGGCGAAGTCGCCCTGCTGGTCACCCCGTTGCTGGCGGCGCTGGCGCAGCTGTCGCCGCCGTGGGCGGGCGGGCTGGCGGTGGTCGCGGCGCTGCTGCTGTTCGCCAAGCGGCCCCTGCAGGGTTTCGCCCGCCGCTGGCTGGCCGAGCAGGAACTCCAGGACGGGCTGATGCTGGCCGCCGCCGCGCTGGTGATCCTGCCGCTGCTGCCCGACAAGCCGATCGACCCGTGGGGCGTGCTGGTGCCGTCGGCGCTATGGCGGATCGTGGTGCTGGTGATGGGCGTGGGCATGATCGGCCACCTCGCCCTGCGCCTGGTCGGGGCGCGCTGGGGACTGCCGATCGCCGGCTTCTTCTCCGGCTTCGCCTCGTCGACCGCGGCGGTGGCCGGCTTCGGCCAGCAGGCACGGCAGGACCCGGCGCACGTCGCGCCGGCGGCATCGGCCGCCCTGCTCGCCAACCTCGCCTCATTGCTGCTGTTCGCCGGTGTCGTCGGCACCGTCTCGCCGACCCTGTTGCGCGCCAGCCTGTGGCCGTTGCTCGGCGCGGGACTGGCGTTGCTGGTATCGGCGGCCTGGGGCCTGCTCGACCGCGACCGGGTCGAAGCGCTGCCCTCGGCACCGTCGGCGCGCGCGTTCAAGATCGGCCAGGCGTTGCTGCTGGGCCTTCTGATCAGTGCGGTGCTGCTGCTCTCGGCCTGGCTGCGCAGCCTGTTCGGCGATGCCGGCGCGCTGGTCGCGGCGATGCTGGTGGCGCTGGCCGAGCTGCACGCGGCCGCGGCCAGCGTCGCCCAGCTCGCCCAGGGCGACGGCATGACCCTCGAACACGCGCGGTTGGGCCTGGCCGGCCTGCTGCTGGCATCGGCGCTGGCCAAGGGCGTGCTCGCGGTCGCCAGCGGTCCGCGCGGCTACGCCTTGCAGGTCGCCGGCGGACTGGCGGCGATGGCCGCCGCGGCACTGCTGTTGACCTGGCTGGCGGGCTGAACGGCGGCCGCCACCGTCCCGGAAACGACGAGGCGGACCCGAACGCCCGCCTGCCGATGCCGCGACCGCGATGCCGCGGGCTCAGTCGTCGAACGCGACTTCGCCGTACAGGTCGTGCTCGTCGCTGCCCATGATCTGGACGTCGACGAACTCGCCCGGCTTCAGCCCCGCCTCGAAGCCGTTCTGGATCTGCACCAGGCCGTCGATCTCCGGCGCATCGGCCATCGAGCGCGCGATCGCCAGCTCACCGTCGAGCGCATCGACCAGACAGCGCTGGGTGGTGCCGACCTTGGCTTCCAGCTTCGCGGTCGAGATATCGGCCTGCAGCTCCATGAACCGCGCCAGCCGCTCCTGCTTGACCTCCTCGGGCACCGGGTCGGGCAGATCGTTGGCGACAGCCCCCTCGACCGGCGAGTAGGCGAACGCACCGACGCGGTCCAACTGGGCCTCCTCCAGGAAGTCCAGCAACTGCTCGAACTCGCCGTCGGTCTCGCCCGGGAAGCCGACGATGAAGGTGCTGCGGATGGTGATGTCGGGGCATATCCCGCGCCAGCGCTGGATCCGCTCCAGGGTCTTGTCGACCGCGCCGGGGCGCTTCATCAGCTTGAGGATGCGCGGGTTGGCGTGCTGGAACGGGATGTCCAGATACGGCAGCAGCTTGCCGTCGGCCATCAGCGGAATGATGTCGTCGACGTGCGGGTACGGGTACACGTAGTGCAGGCGGGTCCAGATGCCCAGTTCGGACAGCCCCTCGCACAGGGCCTTCATCCGGGTCTGCCAGGCGCGGCCGCGCCACTCGCGCTCGGCATAGCGCAGGTCGACGCCGTAGGCGGAGGTGTCCTGCGAGATCACCAGCAATTCCTTCACCCCGCCCATCGCCAGCTTCTCGGCCTCGCGCAGGACCTGATCGACCGGGCGGCTGACCAGGTCGCCGCGCATCGACGGGATGATGCAGAAGCTGCAGCGGTGATTGCAGCCCTCGGAAATCTTCAGGTAGGCGTAGTGCTTCGGGGTCAGCTTGATGCCGACATCGGCGCTGTCCTCCAGCGCGCGCCGCGGCACCAGGTCGACGAACGGATCGTGCCGGGGCGGCAATGCGGTGTGCACCGCGCTCATCACGCTGGTGTAGTCCTGCGGGCCGCTGATCGACAACACGCCCGGGTGGGCTTCGCGGATCACCTCCTCGCGCTTGCCCAGGCAACCGGTGACGATGACCTTGCCGTTCTCGGCCATCGCCTCGCCGATCGCGTCCAGCGACTCGGCCACCGCCGAATCGATGAAGCCGCAGGTGTTGACCACGACCACGTCGGCGTCGTCGTAGCTGGGCACCAGATCGTAACCCTCGACCTTCAATTGGGTCAGGATGCGTTCTGAGTCAACGAGGGCCTTCGGGCAGCCGAGGCTGACGAAGCCGACCCTGGGATTGGCGGACTTGGCGGTGGGCTGGGTCATGCGGGCAACCTGGAACGGGGGGCGAGCGCGGACCGGCGCGGTGTCGGGCGCGCGACGGGACGGCGGCGGGGCGCGAATTATAGCCCCGGGGCCGCTCGCATCGGTGCCGGCAACGACCGCGCCGGCACCTGCAGTCACCCAGGCGAGGCCAGCGCGAACACCCGCCAGGCCCTAGAATCGGCGGTTCAGGGCGCCCCAGCACCTCCCTGTGTCCACCTGAACGGAGATTGCCGCATGTCCCACTGGATCGACCTCGTCACTCCGCACGGCCCGATCGGTGCCTGGCGCGCCGACCCGGTCGGCACCGGCAAGGGGGCGGTGGTGGTCCTGCAGGAGATATTCGGCGTCAACGCGCACATCCGCAGCGTCGCCGAACGGCTGGCCGAGGCCGGCTTCACCGCGCTGGCGCCGGCGCTGTTCGATCCGGTCGAGCGCGGGGTCGAACTCGACTACGACGCGGCCGGCATCGAGCGCGGCCGCACCCTGGTCGCCGCGCTCGGGCTGGAGCGGGCAATGGACTGCGCCGCGGCGGCCGCCGAACTGCTTCAGGCCGAGGGCCTGCGCACCGGCGCGGTCGGCTTCTGCTACGGCGGCACCCTCGCCTTCCTGTGCAACACCCGGCTCGGCCTGCCCGCGGTCGGCTACTACGGCAGCCGCAGCGTGGCGTTCCTGGACGAGCCGCTGCGCGCGCCGATGATGTTCCACTTCGGCGAGCACGACGCCAGCATCCCGCCGGCCGCGGTCCAGGCCCATCGCGAGAAGCTGCCGCAGGCGCACATTCATGTCTACGACGCCGGCCACGGCTTCAATTGCGACCAGCGCCACGACTACGTGCCAGAGGCCGCCGCCGCGGCCTGGCCGCGCACCCTGGAGTTTCTCGAGGACAGCCTGCGATGAGCGCGCCACCGAACGACTGGCACCTGGATCCGCAACTGGCGGAGGACACCCACCCGGTCGCCCACCTCGGGCTGAGCGAACTGCGGCTGATGGACGACGCCAACCACCCCTGGCTGATCCTGGTGCCGCGGATCGCCGACGCGGTCGAGCTGACCGACCTGCGCGCCGCCGACCGCGCCGCACTGACCCGCGAGATCGACACCGTCAGCCGGGTGCTGCAGGCGGAGTTCAAGCCCGACAAGCTCAACGTGGCCGCGCTGGGCAACATGGTGCCGCAGCTGCACGTGCACGTGATCGCGCGCTTCCGCGACGACATCGCCTGGCCGCGACCGGTCTGGGGCACCGCCGCCGCCCGTCCCTACACGCCGGAGGAACTGGTCGCCCGCGTGGACCGGCTCGGGCGCGCCCTGGACAGGTGAGCGGCGCACAGGTGCCCGCCTCCGCCCCGGCGCTGCAAGCGCTCGCCGAAGACGCCTGGCTGGTCGGATTCGGCGACTCGGTCGACACCGCCACATTGACGCGGGTGCACGCGCTGGCGGCCCGGCTCGACCGCGAGCGCCTGCCGGGAGTGACCGACCTGGTCCCGGCCTATTCGAGCCTGGGCGTGTTCTTCGACCTCGACGTGGTCGGCGCCGACGCGGTGGCGCGCTGGCTGCAGGCCGCGCTGGACCGGGACGACGACCAGCCACGGACCCCGGCAGGACGCGTGGTCGACATCCCGGTCAGCTACGGCGGGCGTTTCGGCCCCGACCTGGACGACGCCGCGCGGGAGCTGGGCCTGGACGCGGACACCCTCGCCCACCGCCATGCCTCGGTGGTGTACACGGTCGCGATGATCGGTTTCGCGCCGGGCTTTCCCTATCTGAGCGGACTGCCCGCGACCCTGGCCCTGCCGCGACTGGCGACGCCGCGGACGCGGATTCCCGCCGGCTCGGTCGCGATCGGCGGCCACCAGACCGGCATCTATCCGCGCGACAGCCCCGGCGGCTGGCGGATACTCGGCCGCACGCCGCTGGTGCTGTTCGATCCCAGCCTGGAGGCCCCGGCCCTGCTCGCGCCCGGCGACCGCGTGCGCTTCCGCGCGATCGACGCCGATACCTTCGAACGGCTCGCCGGCCGGCGGACCGGAGCGGGCGAATGAGGCCGGGCACATGAAGTTGCAGGTCGAGCAGCCCGGCGCGCTGACCACGGTCCAGGACCGTGGCCGCACCGGTTGGCGCCATCTCGGCGTCGCCGCCGCCGGCGCACTGGATCCGGACGCGGCGCGGCTGGCCAACCGCCTGGTCGGCAACCCGGCCGATGCGGCCGTGCTCGAATACACCCTGATCGGCCCGACCCTGCGTCTGGACGCGCCGACGACCATCGCCCTGTGCGGCGCCGAGGTCGAAGCCTCGCATACCGCTGGCGACGGCACCCGCACCCCTGTCGGCAGCGGCCGGCCGGTACGACTGCCACCGGGTTCGTTGCGGATCGGCCCGCTGCGGCACGGAATCCGCGGCTGGCTGGCGATCGCCGGCGGCCTGCGCACCCCGCCGATGCTGGGCAGCCGCAGCACCGATCTGCGCGGCGGCTTCGGCGGCCATGCCGGCCGCGCCCTGGTCCGCGGCGATGTGCTGCTGGCGGCCAGCGCCGGTCTGCCGTCGCCGCAACTGCCCTGGCAGCCTTCGTGGTGGGTCGAATTCGACCCGCTGCCGGATGCGGCGATCGTCGTGCACTTCGTCCCCGCCATGGCCTTGGACGAGACCGCGCGCGCGCTCGCATCGCGGCCATGGCGGGTGGATGTCCGCAGCAACCGCCAGGGCCTGCGCCTGCAGGGCGAAGCGCTGCAGGTGCCCGCCGGCGACATCGTCTCCACCGCGGTCGCCCCCGGCACCCTCCAGTTGCCACCGGACGGTCAACCGATCGTGCTGCTGGCCGACGCCCAGACCACCGGCGGCTACCGCCGGATCGGCCATGTCATCACCGCCGATCTGCCGCTGCTGGCCCAGGCCGGCCCCGGCACCGCCCTGCAACTGGTGGCGGTGGACGCGGACACCGCCGCCTCGCTGCGAGAGGCGCGGCGGGCGCAGTGGCGGCGACTGGAGTACCTGCTCGACGAGCGGCTGCGGTCGTTGCCACCGGCGGGCTGATTGCCTAGGCTCCTTTCGCATATCCATCATGGACCGGGCCCGGTGCCGGACATCGATTTCAATTGCGACCTGGGCGAGGGTTGCGGCGACGACGCCGCGATCGTGCCGCTGATCAGCAGCGCCAGCATCGCCTGTGGCGGCCACGCCGGCGACGATCACAGCATGCGCGCGACCCTGCGCCTGTGTCGCGATCACGGCGTCGCCGCCGGCGCCCACCCCGGGCTGGTCGACCGCGAGCACTTCGGCCGTCGCGAACAACCCGTGACATCCGGTCACGTCATGCTGCTGGTCACCGCGCAGCTGCGGCGATTGGCGCGCATCGCCGCCGAGGAGGACGTGCGCCTGGCCCACGTCAAACCGCATGGGGCGCTGTACAACATGGCCGCGCGCGATGCCGCCGTCGCCGAGGCGATCGCCGAGGCGGTGGTGCAGTTCGATCCGGACCTGATCCTGTACGGGCTGTCCGGTTCGGCGCTGACCGCGGCCGGCGAAGCCAACGGGCTGCGGGTCGCGCACGAAGTGTTCGCCGAGCGCGGCTACGGCGACGACGGCCGCCTGCTGCCGCGCGGTACCCCGGGCGCGGTGCTGGAGGACATCGACGCCGCCATCGCCCAGACCCGCGAACTGGTACTGCGTTCGCGCGCACCGGTGGCCGGCGGCGGCCATGTCGCGGTCCACGCCGACAGCCTGTGCCTGCACGGCGACCGGCCCGACGCGGCGGCCTTCGCGCGACGGCTGCGCGAGACACTGGAGGCCGACGGCATCGGCATCCGCGCGCCGGGCGCATCGGGATGAGCGGCCCGCGCCCATGAGTGCCGCGCTCGTCAGCGACGCCGTCATCAACTACTGGCCGCTGCTTGGAGTGGCCTGCGTCGTCGTCGGCTTCGTGCTGCGCTTCAACCCGGTCGTGGTGGTGGTCGCCGCCGGCCTGGTCAGCGGCCTGACCGCGGGCAAGTCGATTCCCGAGCTGCTGGCCCTGCTCGGCAACAGCTTCGTCTCCAACCGCGCCCTGCTGCTGTACGCGCTGACCCTGCCGACGATCGGGCTGCTGGAACGCGCCGGCCTGCGCGAACATGCCCACACCTGGATCGGCGGCCTGCGGCGGCTGAACCTGGTCCGCCTGCTGATCGGCTACCTGGGCCTGCGCCAGGTCCTGAGCATGCTCGGGCTGACCAATGTCGGCGGCCATGCCCAGACCGTGCGGCCGCTGCTGGCGCCGATGAGCGAGGCCGCCGCCGAGAAGGACCTGGGCCCGCTGCCCAGGGACGAGCGCCAGCGGTTGTTCGCGATCGACGCGGCGACCGACAACGTCGGTCTGTTCTTCGGCGAGGACGTGTTCGTCGCGATCGGCGCGGTGCTGTTGATCCAAGGCTTCTACGCCGAGCACGGCATCGTGCTGGAACCGTTGCAGATCGCGCTGTGGGCCCTGCCGACCGCGATCGCCGCGTTCGCGATCCACGCGCTGCGGGTACGGATGTTCGAGCGCGCGATGCGACGCCGGCTGGCCGCGGCCGGCCGGGAGGTCCCGAATGCTCAGCCTTGACCTGTTCTACTGGCTGCTGGGCGGCCTGCTGCTGTATGCCGGCGGCTGCAACCTGCGCGACCGTCGCTATGCCCACGCCGCGTTCTGGTCGCTGGTGGCGGCGCTGTTCGGCACCGGCAACATCGTGCTGGCCGCGACCGCCGCCGGCGACCCGCTGCCGTCGCAACTGGCCGGCGCGGGAGTCATCGCGCTGGCGCTGCTGGCGCCGCGGATGCGCCGCGAACACCTGGCCGAGGCGCCGGAAGCGCAGCGCCGGGCCTCGGCCCAGCGTCTGGGCCACCGGTTGTTCGGGCCGGCCCTGCTGATTCCGCTGATCACCGTGCTGGTGGTGCTGTTCGGCGACAAGCTGGGCTGGGGCGAATTCCGCCTGTTCGGCGCCGGCAGCATCACCCTGATCGGGCTGTCGCTGGCCAGCGTGGTCTCGGCCCTGGTCGCGATCCGGGTCACCGGCGAACGCCCGCGAATGGCCGCGGTCGAGGGCCGGCGCCTGCTCGACACGATGGGCTGGGCGGCGCTGCTGCCGCTGGTGTTGGCGACCCTGGGCGGCGTGTTCGGCGCCAGCGGCGTCGGCGAAGCGGTCGCCAGCCTGGTGTCCTCGGTGATCCCGACCGACAGCCGGCTGGCCTGCGTCGTCGCCTACGGGCTGGGCATGGTCGTGTTCACGGTGATCATGGGCAACGCCTTCGCCGCGTTTCCGGTGATGACCGCCGGCATCGGCCTGCCGCTGCTGATCCAGCAGCATGGCGCCAATCCGGCGATCCTCGGCGCGCTGGGCATGCTGACCGGCTACTGCGGCACCCTGCTGACGCCGATGGCGGCCAACTTCAACCTGGTGCCGGCCGCGCTGCTGGAGCTGGACGACCCCAACGCGGTGATCCGCGCGCAGGTACCGACCGCATTGCCGCTGATGCTGGCCAACCTCGCGCTGATGTACTGGCTGGTGTTCGCGTTCTGACCTCAAGCCTTCCGACGGAGCCCGCCGATGTCCCGCCGATCCCTGCCCACGGTACTGCTGACCGGTTTCGAGCCGTTCGGCGAGGATGCCGGCAACCCCAGCTGGGAGGCGGCGCGCCTGCTCGACGGCACCCGCATCGCCGGGCACCGGGTGGTCGCACGTTGCCTGGCGGTCGAATTCGGCCGTTCGTTGAAACAACTGCGCGCCGCGATCCGCGAAACCCGGCCGGCGCTGGTGATATGCGTGGGCCTGGCCGGCGGCCGGGCGCAGCTTTCGCTGGAGCGGATCGGAATCAATGTCGACGACGCCCGCATCGCCGACAATGCCGGCGCACAACCGGTCGACACACCGATCGTCGCCGATGGCCCGGCGGCCTATTTCGCCCGCCTGCCGCTGAAGGCGATGATGCTGGCGCTGCGCGAGGCCGGGATTCCGGCCGAGATCTCGCAGACCGCCGGCACCTATGTCTGCAACCACGTGCTGTACGGTCTGATGCACGCGCTGAGGGCGAAGCCGCGGGTCCGCGGCGGCTTCATCCACGTGCCCTACTCGCCCGAACAGGCCGCGCGCCACCCCGGCGCGGCGAGCCTGCCGGTCGCCACCGTCGCCGACGGACTGCGGATCGCGGTACGCACCGCGCTCACCACCGATGAGGACATCCGCGTCGCCGCCGGCGCCACCCACTGAGCCGTATCCGGCGTCGTACCCGCAAACGAAGAACCCCTCGCCGGAGCGAGGGGTTCTGGTCCGCGCCAAGGCCCTGCGGCCGACTCAGCGCGCCTTGATCACCCGGGTGCCGGCGATCAGGTCGTGTCCGCAACGGCGGTCGCCGCGGAAGATCAGCAGCACGTTGACCAGGCCGATCAGGCCGCCGAGGTACGGGATCGAGGTCACCACCTGCACCGGCAGGTAGCGCTTGCCCAGCAGCTGGCCGATACCGGGCTGGCTGCCGTCGAGATTGGCGATGCGCACGCCGACCAGGCGCTTGCCCCAGGTCTGCGCGCTCGCGTTCAGCGGCACGAACTGGATCGCGACGAACACCACGAAACCGATCACCACCCACATCAGCTGCGACACCATCGACACCTGCTCACCGCGCGCGGCCGCTTCCATCGCCTGGCTGAAGTAGCCGCCGAAGTACATCAACGGCAGCATCACCGCGATCATGATCAAACCGTCGATGATCGCCGCGCCGAGCCGCTCCCCGCGGCCGGCCAGGTCGTCGCCGTCGACCACGTCCTCGACGACGGTCTGCGGGCTCTGGTACGGATTGTTGTTGTCCTGTTGCATACCCCCTCCTTGCATGTTGCCTGTTGTGTTGAAGATCGATCCGCCGGCTCAGGTCCTGGGCAGGGTCACCCCGGTCTGGCCCTGATATTTGCCGCCACGGTCCCGGTAGCTGGTCTCGCAGACCTCGTCGGACTGGAAGAACAGCATCTGCGCGACCCCCTCGTTGGCGTAGATCCGCGCCGGCAGCGGCGTGGTGTTGCTGAACTCCAGGGTCACGTGCCCTTCCCACTCCGGCTCCAGCGGGGTCACGTTGACGATGATGCCGCAACGCGCGTAGGTGCTCTTGCCCAGGCAGACCACCAGCGTGTCGCGCGGGATCCGGAAATACTCGACGGTGCGCGCCAGCGCGAAGGAGTTGGGCGGAATGATGCACACGTCGGACTCGACGTCGACGAAGCTGCCGGAGTCGAAATGCTTGGGGTCGACGATCGTCGAGTTGATGTTGGTGAAGACCTTGAACTCCCGCGAGCAGCGCACGTCGTAGCCGTAGCTGGAGGTACCGTAGCTGACGATCCGCTCGCCGCCGGCATGCTTGACCTGGCCGGGCTCGAACGGCTCGATCATGCCCTGTTGCTCGGACATGCGGCGGATCCAGCGGTCGGACTTGATGCTCATTCGGGACGTGTCACCTGTCTTGGGGAACGCCGATTCTAGCCGCAGGCCGTCCGCGATGCGCGGCCCCGCCCGCTCCCGCCGCCGCATGCAGAAGGGCCCGGTCGCCCGGGCCCCTCTGGTCATACGATTGCCGGATCGATCAGAACCGGGTCGATCAGAACCGGGTCGATCAGAAGCCGCTGGCGTCCAGGCGGCCGCCGGTCAGCACCTTGCCCTGCAGCGACGGGGTCGCGACCGTGGCGTTCAGGATCGCCGCCTTGATCTGCGCCGCGGTGGCGGTCGGATGCGAGGACGCGTACAGCGCCGCGGCGCCGGTCACGTGCGGAGTCGCCATCGAGGTGCCGCTGTAGCTGGCATAGCCCGACACCACGTTGCCCTTCGAGCGGACCGGCACGGTCGAATAGATCGCCGAGCCAGGGGCCCCCAGGTCGACCGTGGTCGCGCCCCACTGCGAGAAGCTCGACAGCGCACCGGAACTGGTGATCGAGGCGACCGCGATGATGTTGGCGTTCGAATAGTTCGACGGGTAACTCGCCCGCGCATCGTTGTCGTAGGCATCGTTGCCCGCCGCGGCGATGAACAGGATGTCGGCATCGCCGGCGCGCCCGATCGCGTCCTGCAGCGCCTGCGAGAAACCGCCGCCGCCCCAGGAGTTGTTGGTCGCCACGATGTTCATGTTGTGGCGGACCTTCAGGTCGGTCATGTAGTCGACCGCCTCGATCGCGTCGGCGGTGCTGCCGCCACGGCGGCCGAGGAAGCGGCCGCTGATCAGCTTCACGCCCGACCAGCACACGCCGGCCACGCCCTTGCCGTTGCCACCGACGCCGGCGATGGTGCCGGACACGTGGGTGCCGTGGTCGTCGTTGGAGCCGCCGGAGTTGACGTCGTTGCCGCCGCCCTCGAAGTCCCAGCCATGGACGTCGTCGACATAGCCGTTGCCGTCGTTGTCGATGCCGTCGACCGGATCGTAGGGATTGGTCCAGACGTTGGCGGCGAGGTCTTCGTGGTTGTAGTAGATGCCCTCGTCGATCACGCCGACATAGACGTTGCTGCAGTCGGTATGGCCGGCGGCCCAGGCCTCGGCGGCCTGCGAACCGTAGGCGTTCGAGGGGCTGGTGGTGTTGCCGTACATGCCCCACAGCGAGCCGTTGGTGTAGTAGGTGTCGTTGGAGGTCGCGAAGTGCTGGTAGGTCCAGTTCGGCTCGGCGTACTCGACCGCCGGGTCGTTCTGCAGGGCCTTGATCGCGACGCCCAGCGCCATGCCGGCCGGCAGTCGCATCAGCTCCACGTCGCCGCCGTTGCGGCCGCGATGGACGGTCCTGGCCTGCTGCGCGCGCAGTCCGCCGCGGACCGCACCACGCTGGTCGGCGTCGACGCCGTCGCGGAACTTGACGATCAACTCCCCGGCCCGGTGCGCCTTGCCTGCGCCCAGATCCCTCAGCACCAGGTCCGGACGCCCACCGGCGACCGCGACCGACGAAACGCCAAGGACGGCCACTACCGCACCCGCCAGGATGGAACTGCGAACTGCTCGGTTCATGCACTAACCCCCAGAAAATGGTCTTGCACGACGCCCCAAAACGGGCGACCGATCGACGCTAGCAGAACCTGTCAGATCGCGCAGCCCGGGAAAAACCCTCAGCCCGACTCGCACCGTCTTTGCCGAATCTGTCTTTTTTCTTTTCGGATCAAGGCTGTTTTTCGATGCTGCGGGCGCAACAACCCGGCGCCGGCCCCCTGCGCGAGTCCATTCAAGATTTATTCATATTTGTGACTCAGTCCCGCAATGACGCCGAGATCGGCATCGGCGCACGCGGCCGCCCATCCAGCGCCTGCGCCATCGCCCAGGCCGCCTGCCGGTAGGCCTGGGCCGCCGGCGAATCCGGAGCCGCGGCGGTGATCGGGCTGCCGGCGTCGCCCTGTTCGCGGATGCCGACATCCAGCGGCAGACTGCCCAGCAACGGCACCCCGTAGCGCTCGGCCATCTGTGCGCCGCCGCCGCTGCCGAAGATGTGCTCGCTGTGGCCGCAGTTCGAGCACACGTGCACGGCCATGTTCTCGATCAGGCCCAGCACCGGCACCTCGACTTTCTCGAACATCTTCAATGCCTTGCGCGCGTCGAGGGTGGCGATCTCCTGCGGCGTGGTGACGATCACCGCGCCGGCCACCGGGATCTTCTGGGCCAGGGTCAGCTGGATATCGCCGGTTCCGGGCGGCAGGTCGACGATCAGGTAGTCCAGGCCCTCCTCGCCGCCCCAGCGGGTCTGCTCCAGCAACTGGGTCAGCGCCGAGGTCGCCATCGGCCCGCGCCAGATCATCGGCGTGTCCTGGTCGACCAGCAGGCCGATCGACATCGCCTCGACCCCGTAGGCCCGCATCGGCTCGATGGTCTTGCCGTCGGGGCTGTCCGGGCGCCCCGACAAACCGAGCATCGCCGGCACGCTGGGCCCGTAGATGTCGGCATCCAGGACGCCGACCCGGGCGCCCTCGGCCGCCAGCGCCAGGGCCAGATTGACCGCGGTGGTCGACTTGCCGACCCCGCCCTTGCCCGAGCCGATCGCGATGATGTTGCGGATGCCCGGGATGGGCGACAGATTCGGTTGGACCTTGTGGGCGGAGACGGACATAGACGGGGGCAGCCATGCGGGGAACGGGATACCGCATTTTACTGGTCACCCCGTACCCGCCAAGGAAATGCCCTGCCCCATGCTGAGCCTCCGGCGAGGCCGGCACGCCTTATCCGCCAGACCGAGGTAGGGGGTTGGCCGCCGCTTGCGTTCCATGGAGCGTGGCCGCTCAAAACGGCCGCGCAAGCCACCTGTCACGAAGACGGGCGGTTCACCGGGGTTTCGTCCTGCAGGGGAGAGGCGGCGACGAGCGAGCTGTCCCACGCGACCGGCAATCGGAGGCCCTTGCGAAAGAGCAGAACAGGCAAAGTGAGTCGCCATGAAAATGTGGCAGCGACATTAACAGCATGTTAAGTTTTGGTGCAGGAGGGGGCTCGCCAGAGCTCGTCAAGGGAGCTCATCACGGAGCTGATGAGTCGAATAAAGCACGGCAGGGAACGCCAGAAGTCAAAACAATTGTCTTAGGGGATCACAATGGTAGTGAAGAGTCGTCGGCTGCAGCGCAGCCGCTTGAGTGCTGCTTTGTTTGCCGCAATGGTCGTTCCGGTCACCACCGGCGCATTCGCTCAGGATGGCGCGGAGGCTCAGGACGCGCAGGCAACCGATATCGACAAGGTGATCGTGACCGGCTCGCGCATCAAGCGTGCCGAGATCGAAGGTCCGGTGCCGGTCACCGTCATCACTGCGGAGGACATCGAGCAGCAGGGGTTCTCGACCGTCTATGACGCGTTGAACACGCTGACCCAGTTCACCGGCTCGGTCCAGAACGAGCTCAACCAGAACGGCTTCACGCCGAACGCCAGCTTCCTCAACCTGCGCGGCCTCGGCCCCGGGTATCAGCTGGTCCTGGTCAACGGCCGCCGCACCGCCGACTACCCGCTGCCCTACAACAGCCAGTCCAACGCCGTGAACCTGGCCAACATCCCGGCCGCGGCGATCGAGCGTATCGAAGTCCTGTCCGGCGGCGCTTCCGCGATCTACGGCTCCGACGCCGTCGCGGGCGTGGTCAACATCATCATGAAGAGCAACTACGACGGCGACCAGATCAGCGTCCGTGGCGGCACCACCACCCGTGGCGGCGGCGACAGCCTGCGCCTGCAGTGGGTCGGCGGCAAGCTGGGCGACGCCTGGAGCCTGACCTACGCCTTCGAATATCTGAACCGCGAGGAGATCTTCGCCTCCCAGCGCGACTTCATGGACTCCTACCGCGACGACCCGTCGGTCGATCCGGAAGACGCCACCGCGGCGATCGGCCTGCGCCTGCGCGACCGCTTTATCGGCACGGGAGTGGGTTCCTACATCTATCCCAACGGCGAGGACGCAGCGTCGATCTGCGGCCGTTTCCAGGACTTCGAACTCGAAGCCCGCGGCACCTGCGGCTACTTCGGCTATCCGGCCACCCAGCAGATCCGCAACTCCGACGAGAACCTGAGCGCCTACCTCTACGGCACCTACGACTTCGACAACGGCATGCAGGCATTCGCGCAGCTCAGCGCCGCCAGCGCCGATGCGAAGATCGCCTCGGCGACCCAGTTCTGGCAGGCATCGCTGTTCTACGACCCGAACCTCGACACCATCCTCGATGGCCAGCGCATCTTCAGCGCCTCCGAGACTGGTGGCATCGATGGCCAGCAGACCGAGATCGACGAGCGCTCCTTCGACATCGCCGGTGGATTGCGGGGCACGATGTTCAACGGTCGCTTCGACTGGGATGCGACGCTGTCGCATGCCAAGTACAAGATCGACATCAGCCAGCCGCGCCTGCTGGCCAACAACGTCTCCGACTACTTCCTCGGCGAGCGGCTGCCCGGCATGGATCCGTACTTCGGCGCCTACCCGGTGTACGAGCTGAACATGGACCGCTACTTCAACCCGTTGGATCCGGAAACGTTCCAATCGATGCTGACCCAGGTCAAGACTTCGGCCGAGTCGGAAGTCTCGCAGGGTTCGTTCGTGTTCTCCGGCGACCTCTTCGACATGCCCGCCGGTGCGGTCGGCATCGCCGGCACGATCGAAGCCGCATCGCAGAAGTACGACCTGCGTCCCGATCCGCGCATCGAGCCCGGCTACACCGGTCCGGAGCCGATCTACAACCTGACCGGCACCGGCGGTGGCGGCGAGCGCAAGCGTTACGCGGCCGGTCTGGAGCTCAGCGTGCCGCTGCACGACACCCTGAAGATGAACCTGGCCGGCCGTTACGACAAGTACGACGACGTCACCAACGTCGACGACGCCTTCACCTGGTCTGCCGGCCTGGAATACCGCCCGGTCAGCAGCCTGCTGCTGCGCGGCAACTACGCGACCAGCTTCCGTGCGCCTGACATGCACTACGTGTTCGCGAACGAGTCCGGCTTCTTCACCACCGTGCTCGACGAGTACCGCTGCCGCCGCGACGGTTTCGACCCGACCGAAGCGGGCGGTCCATGCACCACCGCAGACTACGTTTACTCCGTCGAAGGCCGGCGTCGCGGCAGCACCGAACTGGAAGAGGAAGAGGGCGAGTCCTACACCGTCGGCGTCGTCTGGGACATCATGGACGGCATGTCGGTCAGCGTCGACTACTACGACATCAAGCTTGAAGGCGCGGTCAGCGATATCTCCACCTCCTACCTGATGCGTGAAGAGGCGGCCTGCCGTCTGGGCACCGACCGCGACGGCAATCCGGTCGACACCAACTCGGCGCCCTGCGAGTTCTTCAAGGGGCTGGTCCACCGCGTCGGCGTCGACCCAGTCAATGACGATGAGATCGACGTCTACAAGTCGTTTCCGTTCAACCAAGCAATGCTGAAGACCAACGGTATCGATGCGCGCTGGCGCTACCGTCTCGACACCGACCGGATGGGCCTGTTCAACTTCAACCTGTCCTGGACCCACGTGCTGAAGCTGGAGGAGCAGGAGTTCCCGGGCGACGAGATCCGCAACATCCGCGACCACAAGCAGTTCTTCAACTTCCGCAGCCGCGTGAACTGGGAAGTGAATTGGGAGCGTGACGACTGGATGGTCAACATCAACGGTTACCGTTGGGGTTCGCTGCCGAACTGGGAAGAGACCGGCCGCATCGCGCCGTACATCATCTGGAACGGCGTGGTCCAGAAGAAGATCACCGACAAGGCCACCATCGGCTTCGCGGTCAACAACATCCTCGACAAGACCCATCCGAGGGACGACAGCTTCAACAGCTACCCGTTCTTCTGGCGTGCCTACAGCCCGATCGGGCGCGAGGTGTACGCGACGTTCAACTACAAGTTCAACTGAGTTGAGTCAGTACGAGGAAGTCCGGCCCCGGCCGGACTTCCTCATTTCGGGCCAGGCGAAGCCGGTCTTCTACGCGCGATCGATAGCGCATATTGCATATTCAGGGGGTAAATCTTGAACAAGCTCTTGTTGATGTCCTTGGCCACCGTCGCCGCCGCGTTCTCCGCTCCCGCCCTTGCCGAAGCGCCGATTCCGGTCGAGTCCTTCGTCAAGCATCCGACATACAGCTCCGCCAAGATCTCGCCGACCGGTGAGTACCTGGCGATGACCGTCGACCGGGGCGAGCAGGACGTGCTCACCGTGCTGCGCACCTCCGATATGAGCATCGTCAAGGTCAACCAGCTTCCCGACAAGAAGAGCGTCGGCAGCTTTTACTGGACCAGCCCCGAGCGCCTGTTGTTCAACGCCGTGCGCAAGGTGGGCCGGTTCGAGCAGCCGTTCGGCACCGGCGAGTGGTTCGCGGTGAACGCGGACGGATCGCAGCCGCGGCCGCTGATCTTCTATGGAACCCGCGACGCCACGCAGCGCGGCAAGACGGTGGGCTCGGAGACCTTCTCCCTGCTCGATACACTCAAGGACGACGATGTGAACGTCGCCATGGAAGTGAACTATCCGCGCTCGTCCGAAGGCGCCGGTACCGAGGTCGTGCTGATGGACACCGTCAGCGGCCGCCGCAAGTCGCTGGCGCGGGCTCCCAAGGAGAACTGCAACATCACCCTCGACGCGGCCAAGGAACCGAACTTTGCCGTCTGCTTCTCCAGCAAGGGCGAGGACGGCGAGTACGACGAGCGCACCGAGCTCTACAGCCGCGCCGACGGCGGCAACTGGTCGTTGGTGAGCGCATCCAAGACCGACGGCACCTACACCTCGATCGTTGGCTCCACTCCCAGCGGGACCGTGTACGCGACCCAGAGCGACGGCAAGGCGCCGGCGGCCATCGGCACCCTGGACACAGACACCGGCGAATTCCATGCTTTGTTCCAGGATCCGGTCGCCGACATCTCGGAGCTGATCTGGTCGACCGACAACGAGAAGCTGATCGCGGTGGTGACCGAGGCCGGCGCGCCCAACGTGCACATGGTCGACAGCAGCCATCCTGACGCTCGCCTCTACCAATCCCTGGCGGCCTCCTTCCCGGGCCAGATGGTCGATTTTTCCAGCCATACCGAGGACGGCAACAAGATCATCGTCTCGGTGTACAGCGACAGCAATCCGGGCGAGCTGTATCTCTACGATCGCGAGGCCGGCAGCGCGCGCTTCCTGCTGCAGGGCCGCAGGTGGCTGGACAAGGACAAGATGGCCTCGGTGAAGCCGTTCAGCTTCACCACCCGCGACAATCGCACCGTCTACGGCTACCTGACCATTCCGCACGGCTCGGACGGCAAGGACCTGCCGATGATCGTCAATCCGCACGGCGGCCCGATCGGCCCGCGCGACAGATGGGGCTTCAACTCCGAGGCGCAGCTGTTCGCCAATCGCGGCTATCTGGTGCTGCAGGTGAACTACCGTGGCTCGGGCGGCTACGGCAAGGCATTCCAGGATGCCGGCCACCGCCAGTGGGCGCAGGGCATCCAGAACGACATCATCGACGCTACCCGCTGGGCGATCGACGAGGGCCACGCGGACTCCGACAGGATCTGCATCTACGGCGGCAGCTTTGGTGGCTACTCTTCGCTGATGGCGCCGATCCGGGCGCAGGGCATGTTCAAATGCGCGGTGGGTTACGTGGGCGTTTACGACATGCCGATGATGTTCGACAAGGGCGACATCCCGCAGCGCGAATCGGGCCAGCGCTTCCTGCGCCGCACCCTGGGCACGGATTCGGAGGAGCTTCGCGCCACCTCGCCGACCTTCCAGGCGGACAAGGTCGGCATCCCGGTGCTGCTGGTGGCCGGTGCACGCGACGAGCGCGCACCGCCGGAGCAGACCGAGGAGATGCGCGACGCGCTGGTCGAGGCGGGCAACCCGCCGGTCGAGACCCTGATCCAGTCCGGCGAGATGCACGGCTTCTACAAGGAAGAGAACAACCTCAACCTCTACACCAAGATGCTGGCGTTCTTCGACCGCCACATCGGCACGGGTCAGGCGCAGTGACACGGAATCCGTCATGAAGCGCTCGATCAGAATCGTCACCGCCGCGCTGCTGCTTGTCGGCGCGGCTTCCCTTGCGCAGGCCCAGGATGGGCCTCCGCCCGACCCCACCGCCGATCCGCTGATGATTTCGGCGGGCTTCCTCTCCGCGCACCCCGATCTGCGCTACCGCCTGTTGGGGCTGGAGCGCTATCGCGAGCAACGCTTCGAGGACGCGTTCCGGTTCTTCCAAAGATCCGCGTTCTACGCCGACAAGCCCTCGCAGGGCATGGTCGCCGAGATGCTCTGGAAGGGCGAGGGCGTGGCCCAGGATCGCGCGCTCGCCTATGCCTGGATGGATCTGGCGGCCGAGCGCGGCTACCTGGGCTTCCTGGGCCTGCGCGAGCGCTACTGGAATGCGCTGGACGAGGCCGAGCGTGCCCGCGCCCTGGAGCAGGGCCAAGCGGTCTACGCGAAGTATGGCGATGCCGCAGCCCAGCCCCGTCTCGCCACCGTGCTGCGCCGCGAGCGCAAGAACATCACCGGCAGTCGGACCGGGTTCGTCGGCTCGCTGCAGATCTTCGTGCCGGGACCTGGCGGCTATCAACCGATCGACGGCTCCAAGCTCCACGACGATCGCTTCTGGGATCCGGAGAAATACATGGCCTGGCACGACGCGATCTGGGCCAGGCCGATGATCGGACGGGTGGACGTCGGCGAGGTCGAGAAGGTCGACGAGCCCGAGCCGCTGCCTTCGCGCATTCCCAAGGCCGCTCCGGAGACCGATGCGCAGGAGCCGACGACGCCGGACGCCGACGAGTCGGGACTGGGCACGCAACCTCCCCAACCCGGGCAAGCGGCATCTGGGCCGTAATGGACAGATGCGCTATAAAGGCTCAACCGTACGCCCGGGTTTGGGCGTACGGCCACTAGTCCGGGAGGAAACATGCGCACCAAACTGCTTGCCCCACTCACCGCACTGCTCCTCGCCGCGCCCCTGGCTGCGGCCTCGTTCGCCGGCCTCGCCCAGACCGCGCCGTCGTCGCCGGTCGGCAACTGGACCACGATCGACGACAAGACCGGCAGGCCCAAGTCGGTGGTCGAGATCTACGAGGCGGCCGACGGCACCCTGGCCGGCCGGGTAAGCGAGATCCTGCAGTCCGATCGCGGCCCCAACCCGGTCTGCGACAAGTGCTCGGGCGAGCGCAAGGACAAGCCGGTCAAGGGCATGGTGATCCTGTGGGGCCTGCGCCGGGACGGCGAAATCTGGGAGGACGGCCAGATCCTCGACCCCGCCAGCGGCAAGATCTATTCGGCCAAGCTGACCCCGGCCGACGACGGCAGCAAGCTGGAGGTGCGCGGCTTCCTCGGTTTTTCCCTGCTCGGCCGCACCCAGACCTGGGTCCGCAAGTAGGTCAAGCCGGCCCAGCGACCGCGTTCGATTTCCCGCAAGGCCCGGTTCGCCGGGCCTTGCGCGTTCCAGCGGCACCAGGCGTCACAACCCGGACGGGCCGAGCCGGCGATGCCGTGCGATAATTTGCGCCCTTTCGCCAGCCCCCCGGTCATGTCACGCGAGTTCGTCGTCACCTGCGCCCTGCCCTACGCCAACGGCCACCTGCACCTCGGCCACCTGGTCGGCTACATCCAGGGCGACATCTTCTCGCGCGCCCAGCGCATGGCCGGGCACGCCGCGCACTTCGTATGCGCCGACGACACCCACGGCACGCCGATCATGCTGGCCGCCGAGAAGGCGGGGATGACCCCGGAGTCCTACATCGCCGGGATCCAGGCCAGCCACGAGCGCGACTTCGCCGCGTTCGGGGTCGCCTTCGACCACTACGACTCGACCAACTCGCCGCGCAACCGCGAGCTGGTCCACGCGATCTACCGCAAGCTCGACGCCGCCGGCCACATCGGCCGACGCTCGGTCGCGCAACTGTACGACCCCGAGAAGGGCATGTTCCTGCCCGACCGCTACGTCAAGGGCATCTGTCCGAACTGCGGCACCGCGGACCAGTACGGCGACAACTGCGAGAACTGCGGCGCGACCTACGCGCCGACCGACCTCAAGGAGCCGCGCTCGGTGCTCAGCGGCGCGACCCCGGAGCTGCGCGAGTCCGAGCACTTCTTCTTCGAGGTCGGCCGCTTCGAGGCCTTCCTGCGCGAATGGATGGCCGGCGACGTCGCCCTGCCCGGGGTCAAGGCCAAGCTGCAGGAGTGGCTGGACGCCGACGGCGGCCTGCGCGCCTGGGACATCTCCCGCGATGCGCCCTACTTCGGCTTCGAGATCCCCGACCATCCCGGCAAGTACCTGTACGTGTGGCTGGACGCGCCGATCGGCTACCTGTCCAGCTTCCAGGCGCTGTGCGAACAGCGCGGTCTGGATTTCGGCGGCTACCTGTCGCCCGACAGCAAGGCCGAGCTGCATCACTTCATCGGCAAGGACATCGTCAACTTCCACGGCCTGTTCTGGCCGGCGGTGCTGCACGGCGCCGGCCTGCGCGCGCCGACCCGGCTGCACGTCAACGGCTACCTGACCGTGGACGGCGCCAAGATGTCCAAGTCGCGCGGCACCTTCGTGATGGCGCGCACCTACCTCGACGTCGGTCTCGATCCGGAAGCGCTGCGCTACTACTACGCGGCCAAGACCAGCGGCGGCGTCGACGACATCGACCTGAACCTGTCCGACTTCGTGGCCCGGGTGAACTCCGACCTGGTCGGCAAGTTCGCCAACCTCGCCAGCCGCTGCGCCGGCTTCATCGGCAAGCGCTTCGACAGCCGCCTCGCCGCGGCCCTGCCCGAGCCGGCGATGTACGCGCGCTTCGTCGAGCAGTTGCGCCCGATCGCCGAGGCCTATGCCCGCAACGAGGCCGCCACCGCGCTGCGCCTGACCATGGCCCTGGCCGACGAGGCCAACAAGTACGTCGACGAGCACAAGCCGTGGGTGCTGGCCAAGCAGGACGGTATGGAGGCCGAACTGCACGCGGTCTGCACCCAGGCGCTGAACCTGTTCCGCGTGCTCAACACCGCGCTCAAGCCGGTGCTGCCGCGGGTCAGCGCCGAAGCCGAGGCCTTCCTCGCCGCGCCCGCCACCGGCTGGGACGACGTGCGCGACCCGCTGCTGGGGCACACCATCGCCGCCTACACGCCCCTGTTCACCCGCATCGACCCGAAACTGATCGAGAAAATGACCGACGCCAGCAAGGACACCCTCGCCGCCAAGCCCGCGCCCGAAACCGCTCCCGCCAAGCCCGCGGCGCAGCCCGCCGCCGAAGCGCCAGCGACGATCAAGATCGACGATTTCGCCAAGCTCGACCTGCGCATCGGCAAGGTGCTGGTCTGCGAGTTCGTCGAGGGTTCGGACAAGCTGTTGCGCTTCGAACTCGACGCCGGCGAGCTGGGCAAGCGCCAGATCTTCTCCGGCATCCGCGCCTCCTACGGCGAGCCTGACGCGCTGGTCGGCCGCCACGTGGTGTTCATCGCCAACCTCGCGCCGCGCAAGATGCGCTTCGGCCTCAGCGAAGGCATGATCCTGTCGGCCGGCTTCGACGGCGGCGACCTCGCCCTGCTCGATGTCGACAGCGGCGCGCAGCCCGGCATGCCGGTGCGCTGAAACCCGCCGGAACGGACCGATCCAACGACACCGGGTCGCGATGCCATGCCGACGCCTCCCGTCCACCCGCGCGCCCCGCTTCCCGGACTGATCGACCGCCTCGACCGGATCCTGCCGCAGACCCAGTGCCGGCAATGCGGCTTCGACGGCTGCCGCCCCTATGCCGAGGCGATGGCGCGCGGTGAGGCCGACACAGACCGCTGCCCGCCGGGCGGCGATGCCGGCGCGCGCGCGCTGGCGCACGTGCTCGGAGTGCCGGCGCGCGGCTACGACCGCAGTCGCGGCGAGCACCACCGCCCCGCCCCGGTCGCGCTGATCGTTGAAGCCGACTGCATCGGCTGCACCAAGTGCATCCAGGCCTGTCCGGTTGACGCCATCGTCGGTGCCAGCAAGCTGATGCACACGGTGATCGAGCCGTTGTGCACCGGCTGCGAACTGTGCATTCCGGCCTGCCCGGTCGACTGCATCGAGATGGTCGAACCGATCCGCCAACGTCCATGAGCGCACTCGCGCACCGGCCGCGATCGCTCCCCGCTCAGCCCAGCGACGCCTCGTAGACCGGGGTCTCGGCCGGACGCCCGTACAGATAGCCCTGGCCGCGCGTGCAGCCCAGCCCGCTGAGGGTCTGGCTCTGCGCCAGGGTCTCGATGCCTTCGCCGATGGTGTAGATGCCCAGGGTTCCGGCCAGGGCCTGGATCGCGCGGACCACCGCGACCGCCTCGTGACCGCCTCCCGAATCCAGGCCTGACACGAAGCTGCGATCGATCTTCAGGCATTCGACCGGGAACCGGTGCAGGTACGACAGTGCCGAGTAGCCGGTGCCGAAATCGTCGAGCTGGGCCAGCACGCCATGATCGCGCAGCGTGCGCAGCATGCGGATCGCGCGCGAGGCGTCGTCGAGCAGGGCCACCTCGGTGATCTCGATGCGCAATCGCGACGGGTCGGCGCCAGCGGCGTCGGCCAGCCGCAACAGACGGTCGGCGAAGTCGGTCGCGCGGAAGTGGCGCGGCGAGACGTTGATCGACACGTAGCTGTCGCCGGGCTCGGCGGCCAGATGCCGCAGCACCCGCCGGTACATCACCCAGTCGACCTCCTCGATCAGGCCGCTGTCCTCGCCCAGTCCGATGAACTCACCCGGCAACAGCAGGCCGCGGCGCTCGTGGCGCCAGCGCAGCAGCGCCTCGTGGCCGACCACCGCGCCATCGTGCAGCTGCACGATCGGCTGATAGAAGGCGATGAAGCCATCGCCGTTGATCGCGCGGCGCAGGTCGGCCTCCAGATCGAGGATGCGCACCGCCTGGTCGCGCATCGCCTGATCGAAGACCGCCCAGCGATCGCGACCGGACGCCTTGGCGCGATACATCGCCGCATCGGCGTCGCGCAGCAGGTCGGCGCCGTTGCGGTAGCGCGGATTCCAGAACGCGATGCCGATGCTGGCCGACGGGAACACCTCGCGCCCGGCGACCCAGCACGGCTGGCTGAGCAAGGTCAGGATGCGCTGGGCCAGGGTCTCGACCACCGCCAGGTTGTCGACCCCGGAATCGGGGCGGTCGTCCAGGTTGTCGACCACGATCGCGAACTCGTCGCCGCCCAGCCGCGCGACCATGTCGTCCTCGCGGACCGCGGCGACGATGCGGCGGCCCGCCTCGACCAGCAGGTGATCGCCGGCGGTGTGGCCGGCGCTGTCGTTGACCAGCTTGAAGCGGTCCAGGTCCAGGAACAGCACCGCGAACGACGCTGACGATGCCGACTGCCGCGCCCGGCTGATCGCCATGCCCAGGCGCTCGAGCAACTGGCTGCGATTGGGCAGCCCGGTCAGCGCGTCGTGGCGAGCCTGGTAGGTCAACCGCTGCTCGGCGCGCAGGCGCTCGCCGATCTGCTCCAGCAGGTCGGCATTGGCCTGAGCCAGCTCCTGGGTGCGCGCCTGCACCCGCTGCTCGAGATCGGCGTGGGCGGCGACCAGGCGGTCCTGCGCGCGCTTGCGCGCCAGGCCGTTGCTGATGTGGTGGGCGACGAAGGTCAGCAGCTCCTGGTCGCGACGGGTGAAGTTGATCGCCGGCGAGTAGCTCTGCACCGCGATGACGCCGACCACGGCCCCCTCGTGCAGCAGCGGCACGCCGAGCCAGCAGTGCGGGATCGCGCCATGCAGCTTGACCTCGCCGGAGGCATGCAGCTCTTGCAGGCGGCGGCTGTCGGCCAGCATCGCGGTGCCGGCCCGGATCACGAACTCGGTCAGGCCGGCGCCGAGCTTGCGGGTCGGCCGGGCCGGATCGCGCTCGTCCACCGAGTACGGAAATTCCAACGTGCCGCCATCGTCGCGGACGATCGCGATATAGAAATTGCGCGCATACAGCAGCTCGCCGACGACGTCGTGGATCTGCGCGTAGAACCGCTCCAGAGAGCCTGAGGTGATCGACAGCTCGGCGATCCGGAACAACGCCCGTTGCAGCCGCTCGGCGCGCTGGCGCTCGACGATCTCCGCCTGCAGGTCGCGGTTGGTCAACTGCAGCGCATAGGTGCGCTCCTCGACCCGGCGTTCCAGCTCATCGCGGGCCTGGCGACGGTCGAGCGCGGTCAGGATGTGCTGGGCGACATAGCTCAGCAGGGCGCGCTGCTCGTCGCCGTAGACATTGGCCTGCTCGTAGGACTGCACCACCAGCGCGCCGCAGACATGGTCGTCGCGCCGCATCGGCACGCCCAGCCAGTCCTCGCTGTCGGGGCCGTGGGCGATATCGCGGGCGACGCCCAGACGATGGCGGATCTCTGCCGAGGGTCCGAACAGCGGCTCACCCTGCTTGAGCAGCGCGATCGTCATGCTGTTGGGAAGTTCGCGCTCGTGGATCTCCAGCTCGGGGTCGGCCTGGTAGGGATCGCGCATGTCGGCGAAATACAGGAAGCGGACCGTCCCGCGCACCGCGTCGTAGAGGACGATGTACAGATTCTCGGCATACATCAGCCCGGCCACGACCTGGTGGATGCGTTCGAGCATCTCGGTCACGTCCATGTCCGAGCCGGACAGGTCGGCGATCTCGTACAGCGCCTGCTGCAGGCGCTCGGAATCCTCCAGCGACTTCACCCGCGCCTGCGCCCGCTCGGCGACCAGGTAGGCATCGGCCAGCGCACGGGCCATGTCCAGCCATTCGTTGCGCTCGACCTGCGGCATCGGCTCGGAAAGGATCGCCGCGAGCGCAACCCGCGCGCCGTCGGCGGCGGTCCAGACGATGGCGACCTGGCGCGGGCCCTCGTTGCCTGGCTGGTTGGCCAGCAGGCGTTCGGCGACATTGCCCGCCGGCGACTCCGGCCCATCGCCAACGGCCGCCACGACACCGTTGCGGGTCTGCCAGCGCAGCGCCACGTCGGCGCCGTGCCCCAGCGAGCGTCGCAGCACCCGCAGCAGGGCGTCGGCGGCCGGCAAGGGCGAGGCCCGGACTGTCCCCTCGGCGGCATCGCCCATCGATTGCACGGATTGCAGCCCCATTCAGTACGCCCGCCAGTACGCCCGTTCAGCCGTCGCCCGGGCCCGGGATGGAAGGGCCCCATATTGAAATCACGTGATCCGCGCCCGAATGCCGGACAGCCCGATCGCCTGGACAACCCCGAACCGGGCCTCCAGGCGTTGGAATACCCATGAGTCTCGCGATCCCCGGTCACGGAGACGCCTGGTTCCCGCCTCCAGCGCCTCCTGCGACCGCTACACAATGCACCAGACGCTTCCCGTCGGCAACGGCAGAACGTAACCTGCGCCGGATGGATTCGGGGATCGACACCACCGCCTTGCAGACCGCAGAGCCGGACGACGCCGCCTTGATGCTGGCCTGGGCCGGCGGCGACGTGGCCGCGTTCGAGCAGCTGTACGCGCGCCACCGCGCGCCGCTGTACCGGTTTCTGATGCGCCAGCTGCGCAACGCCGCGCTGGCCGACGAGCTGTTCCAGGACGTCTGGCAGCGGGTGATCGGCGCGCGTGCCGGCTGGAAGCCCGAGGCCGCGTTCAGCACCTGGCTGTACCGGATCGCCCACAATCGTCTCAACGATCACTGGCGCAGCCTCAAGCACCGGCCGCCGGCGCCGGAGGACGGCGACGAGCGCGCCGCCCGGATACCCGACCCCGATACGCCCGAACGCACGTTGACCGAGTTCGAGCAGCGACGTCGGCTGCAACGTGCGATCGAGGAGCTGCCGGACGAACAGCGCCTGGTGGTGAGCCTGCGCCTGGAACAGGAACTGAGCCTGGAGGAAATCGGCGAGATCACCGGCGTTGGCCGGGAAACCGTCAAATCGCGACTCCGGTACGCGATGGACAAGCTGCGTGCGAGATTGAACGAATGACGCGCCACGACCACCCACCGCTGACGCCCGAA
>NZ_VICD02000255.1 GCF_006546735.2 Marilutibacter maris
CTCCCAAAGTTTGCTGCGCAAACCTTGGGCCCCGCCGTTGCGCTTCCACACCCCCATTCGTGCCTGCGGCACGAATCGCCCCCTGACTCAGGGGGCCGGGTCCATGCTGTATCGCATTTCGTAGGAGCGGCGTGAGCCGCGATGGGTTTGCCCATGGACCGCGCCGCTTCCGGCGCCGGTGTTCAGCGCTCCGGCGGCAGTGCCCGCGCGCCGGTCACGATCATCCGCACCATCGTCGACAGCTCTTCGACCAGCTCCGGATCCTTTTCCGGCGGCAGGTCCATCGCGGTCGCGCCGACCGCGAACACCAGGCGGGTGATCGCCTTGGCCGCCAGCGCCGGCTCGTGCAGGGTCGCATGGTCGAGCCGGGCCAGGCGGATCAGGTCCAGTCGCAGTTCCTCCTCGAAGAACTGCAGCTCGCGGTCGACCGCCTGTTTGAACGCGTCCGAGCCGACCGTGCCTTCGCGCAGCAGCACGTGCAGCAGCTTGTCGTCGGCGCGCAGTTGCTCCATGAACGCCTCGACGGAACTGCGGATGACGCTGCGCTTGCCCCCGGCGACGCGCTGGCGCGCCTCGCCGATGATGTGTCGCAACGAACGTCCGGCCAGATCGATCAGCGCCACCGCCAGCTCGTCCATGTCGCGGAACTGGCGGTAGAAACTGTTGGGGGCGATCCCGGCCTCGCGGGCGACCTCGCGCAGGCTCAGGGTCGAGACGCTGCGGTGGGGGCCGATCAGCTTCAGCGCCGCGGCCAGGATGTCCTCGCGCGAGATCGACGGCTTGCGGCCCGGGCCGTGATCCTCCGGCGCGGCACTGGCGGAGAGGTTGGCGTCGGCGGCGTTGTTGGCGGGAGCGATGGTCACGGTAGGGAGTATGACGAGTCTGAACGGCCTGCGGGGAAGGTGATCATCGTTCTGTAATTAATATACGGTTGTATATACGTGCGTCCATACGCTGGTATAGTCACCGTCATGAATGCACGTGTCCGCCCGTCGCGACGTCGACCCAGACCCCGTCTCAAGCGCTTGTTGTCGCCTTTCGTTGCGCCGCAAGTCTTTGATTTCTGGTCCTCAAGGCTGCATCCGCTGTGGACCTGGGAGCGCCCGTTGGCGCAATTGGTCGAGCGCCGCCGCGAGTCCGTCGACGCGGTGACCCTGCTGCTGCGTCCGAACCGGCACTGGGCCGGGTTCCGCCCCGGCCAGCACCTCAACCTCGGGGTCGAGGTCGACGGTGCCCGCGTCACCCGCAGCTACAGCCTGTCCGAGCCGCCGCGCGGCGACGGCCTAATCGCGGTCACGGTCAAGGCGATGCCCGGCGGCAAGGTCAGCCCGCGCCTGTTCGACGGTCTGGAGGTCGGCGACATCGTCGAGCTGGGCCAGGCGTTTGGCGAGATGGTGCTGCCGCGGACCGTTTCCGGAGCGTGGCTGTTCCTCGCCGCCGGCAGCGGCATCACACCGTTGATGGCGATGCTGCGCGCACTGGCGGAGCAGGGCATGCCGACGCCGTTGACCCTGTGCTACTGGGCTCGCCGTCGCGACGAGCTGTGTTTCGTCGACGAGCTGCGGCGGCTGGCGGCCGCGCATGCGAACTTCGATCTGCAGCTGCTGCTGACCCGCGAGGCGGCCGCTGCCGACGATGAGCACGAAGGTCGCATCGACGATCGCCTGTCGACGCTGGTTCCCGATCTCGATGCGCGCCAGGTGATGGTCTGCGGTCCCGGTGGCTTCGTCGAGACCGCGCGCGCCCTGTTGGCCGGACGCGTGCGCGGTTTCCAGGCCGAGGCGTTCACCGCGCCGGAAACGCCGGTGGTCGACGAGGGCGAGGTCGACGTGACCCTGGCCCGCAGCGGCCGGGTGCTGACGGTGCCGCGCGGACAGCCGCTGCTGTCGGCGCTGGAGGCGCAGGGCGTGCGCCCGCCGTCGGGCTGCCGGATGGGCATCTGCAACACCTGCGCCTGCGGCAAGTCCGCCGGCAGCGTGCGCCACCTGCCCAGTGGCGACCTCGATCACGAGCACAACCAGGCGCTGAAGCTTTGCATCCACAGCGCCGCCACCGATCTGACCCTCGACCTGTGAAGAAGGCCGAATCCCGAATGAGCAAGACCGCCCGCAAACCTTTCAAGAGTCGCCCGCTGAGCATCGCCGAGATGGACGCCTTCGGCGCCGAGCTCGACGCGCTGCGTGCCCGCACCGTCGCCAGCCTCGGCGCGCGCGACGCGCGCTACATCCGCAACATCGTCAAGGCGGTGCGTTATACCGAGGTCGCCGGTCGCGGCCTGCTGTTCCTCGGCGCCTTCGTCCACAGCGTGCTGTTGCCCGCCTGGATCGCCGGCGTGCTGTTGCTGGCACTGTCGAAGATCCTGGAGAACATGGAGCTGGGCCACAACGTCATCCACGGCCAGTACGACTGGATGGGCGACCCGCAGCTCAACGGCAAGACCTACGAATGGGACATCGTCGGCACCGCCGAGGCCTGGCGCAAGACCCACAATTTCCGCCATCACACCTACACCAACGTGCGCGGGCTGGACGACGACATCGGCTACGGCCTGCTGCGGATCTTCCCGGAGCAGAAGTGGCAGCCGTTCTTCCTGCTGCAGCCGATCATCGCGCCGGTGTTCGCGCTGCTGTTCGAATGGGGCGTGGCGATCCAGGACCTCAAGCTCGGCCGCTGGGTGCAGGGCAAGATGAGCGGCTCGCAGCTGTGGCGCAAGTTCCGCCCGGTCGGCCGCAAGATCGCCCGCCAGGCACTGAAGGACTACGTGGTGTTCCCGGCCCTGGCCGGGCCGTTCTTCCTGCCGGTGCTGCTGGGCAACGTGGTCGCGAACCTGATCCGCAACGTCTGGACCTACGTGATCATCTTCTGCGGTCACTTCACCGCCGATGCGGAGACCTTCCCGCGCGAAGTGATCAAGAACGAATCGCGCGGGCACTGGTATCTGCGCCAACTGCGCGGCTCGTCGAACATCTCCGGCGGCGCGGTGATCGACGTGCTGTCGGGCAACCTCAGCCACCAGATCGAACACCACTTCTACCCGGACATCCCGGCCAACCGCTACGCCGGGATGGCGGTCGAGGTGCGCGAGATATGCGCGCGCTACGGTCAGCACTACAACACCGGTTCGCTGCCGAAGCAGTTCGGCCAGGTCACCTGGCGGATCCTGCGCCACGCCTTCCCGAGCCGTCCGCGCCGCGGCGCGGCGTTGGCGGCCGGCGCCTGAATCCGCTGGCCGTGCCGGGCGCGCGGCGTTGAGGCAACGGCAGGCGTTTGCGCGGACGCGTGTGGGCGCGGCGTCAGGCGTTCACCGGGATGTTCAATCGCGGCCGACGCGGCTCCTACAGGATGGGGCCGCCCCTGACTCAGTGAGGCGGGCCCGTCCCTGTCCCGTAGGAGCGGCGTAAGCCGCGATCCCCGGGCTGCGCCCGGGAATCCCCCAAGTCTTGCTGCGCAGACCTCGGGCCCCCCGTTGCGCTTCCACACCCCATTCGCATCTGCGATGCGAATCGCCCCTTGACTCAGGGGGGGACGATATCC
>NZ_VICD02000256.1 GCF_006546735.2 Marilutibacter maris
CCTGCGCCTCCAGCCCGGCCGCGGTCGCGGTGGCGCCGTCGACCGGCGGCGCGGCCGAGGTTTCCACGTGCGCGCGGAAGCGTCGCGGGACGCGCATCCGGCCAAACCGCGAATCGCGCCGGCTCCACATGCTCGCCCACATCCCGCGCAGCGCCAGCGGCACCACTGGAACGTTCTGTCCGCGCGCGCGGGCGCGCTCCAGGATGCGCTCGACGCCGGCCTTGAACGGCGCGATCGTGCCGTCGCGGGTCAGCGCGCCCTCGGGGAATATCCCGACCAGCTCGCCCTCGGCCAGGGCCGCGTCGATCTCGTCGTAGGCGCGCTGCAGCAGTTGCGGGTCCTCCTTGGCGCTGGCGATCGGAATCGCCTTGGCGGTGCGGAAGATCCAGCGCATCACCGGTATGTTGAAGATCCGGTAGTACATGACGAAGCGCACCGGCCGCGGGATGCAGGCCGACAGGATCAGCGCGTCCATGTAGCTGACATGGTTGCAGACGATCAGCGCCGGCCCCTCGTCGGGCACGTGCTCCTCGATGCCGCGCACCCGCAGCCGGTACAGCACCCGCACCAGCAACCAGCTCAGGAACCGCATCAGGAACTCGGGCACGATGGTGAAGATCCAGATCGCGACCAGGGTGTTGAGCACCGCCAGGGCCAGGAACACCTGCGGGATCGTCCAGCCCAGCAGCTTCTGCGCGGCCAGCGCCGACATCGCCGCCAGCACGATGAAGCCCGAGTTCTGGATGTTCAGGCCGGCGATCACCCGCGACAGCTCGCTCTTGGGCGAGCGGCTCTGGATCAACGCGAACAGCGGCACCACGAAGAAGCCGGCGAACAGGCCGATGCCGACCAGGTCGGCGACGATCCGCAGGCTGCCGTCGGCGCGCAGGAAGCCGGCCAGGTCCAGGCCGGCGGCCGGGGCCAGTCCGGTGCGGGCGAAATACAGATCGAGGATGAACGCGCTCATGCCGAACGCGCCCAGCGGCACCAGGCCGATCTCGACCGTGCGTCCGGACAGCTTCTCGCACAGCAGCGAGCCGACCCCGGTGCCGATCGAGAACAGCGCCAGGGCGACGATGTACAGGGTCGCGTCGCCGCCCAGGTGCAACTCGGCGTAGGCTGGCAGCTGCGAGGTCAGCACCGTGCCGACGAACCAGAACCACGACACCCCGAGCACCGCGTTGCGCACCGCCAGCTGCTTGCGCGCCAGCTTCAGCATGTGTATCGACTCGGGGATCGGATTCCAGTTGACCTGCAGTTCCGGCGCACCGGCATCGACCCGTGGAATCATCCGGCTGATCAGATTGCCGGCCACCGCCAGCGCGATCACCGCCAGGCCGCTGACCCACGGGGCCTGGTCGCCGGCCAGCTTGAACAGCAGCCCGCCGAGGATCATGCCCAGCAGGATCGACATCGAGGTGCCCATCTCGACCAGGCCATTGCCGCCGGTCAGCTCCTCCGGTCGCAGCACCGAGGGCAGGATCGAATACTTGACCGGTCCGAACAGGGTCGATTGCACACCGGTGCAGAACAGCGCGACCAGCAGCACCGGCAGGCTCTGCAGGTAGAAGCCGACCGCCGCCACCGACATGATCGCGATCTCCATCGCGGTGGTGATGCGGATCAGCCGGTGCTTCTCCAGCTTCTCGGCGACCTGGCCGGCGAGCCCGGAGAACAGGAAGTAGGGCAGGATGAAGATCGCCGGCGCCAGGCTGGCGTACAGCGCCTTGTCCTCGCTGCTGGCGCCGAGCCAGAACAGCATGCCGATGATCGCCTGGCGGAAGACGTTGTCGTTGAACGCGCCCAGCGCCTGCACCACGAAGAACGGCAGGAAGCGGCGCTGCTTCAGCAGTCCGAACTGGCTGTGCGCGACCGGCAGGTCCGCGCGTGGGTCCTGTGCGGCGACTGCGCCGACGGTGGCGTCGGCCGCGGTATCGGTACCGGTCGTGTCCATCCCGGACGGGTTCTGCGCCATGCGTCCTCCTCGCGGTTTCGCGGGAGTGTAGCCGGTCGCCATGTTGCCGGTGGCGGCGGCCGGCGCGACGTCGACGTCCGCGCGCACTCCGACGCCCCCGCCCGGAAGGGGGCGGGTCATCGGAGTGGGCGAAGGCGCGATCCTGTCGCCGGCGGTACGGCGCGCGCTGGAATCGGGACCGCGCGAGCCGCTCAGGCCTCGACCGGCTCCTGTTCGCGCTCGATCGCGCGCCAGCCGATGTCGTGGCGGTGGAACTCGCCGTGCCAGGAGATCCCGGCGACCTCGGCGTAGGCGTTGCGCTGCGCCTCGGCGACGGTCTCGCCCAGCGCGCAGACGCACAGCACCCGGCCGCCGGCGGTGACCACGTGTTCGCCCTCGATGCGGGTACCGGCGTGGAAGACCTTGGCGCCGTCGACATCGGGGGTGTCCCAGCTGCCGATGGTGTCGCCGGTGCGCGGCTTGCCCGGATAGCCCTCGGCGGCCATCACCACGCCCAGCGAGGCGCGCGTGTCCCAGTCGACGCGGCGGCCGTCGAGCCCGCCGTCGATCGCGGCCTCGACCAGTTCCACCAGGTCGGACTTCAGCCGCAGCATGATCGGCTGGGTCTCGGGATCGCCGAAGCGGACGTTGAACTCGATCACCCGCGGCGCGCCGCTGCTGTCGATCATCAGCCCGGCGTAGAGGAAACCGGTGAACGGATGGCCATCGGCGGCCATGCCGCGCACGGTCGGCTCGATCACCTCGCGCATGATCCGGTCGTGGATCGCGGGGGTGACTACCGGTGCCGGCGAGTACGCGCCCATGCCGCCGGTGTTGGGGCCGGTGTCGCCGTCGCCGACCCGCTTGTGGTCCTGGCTGGTGGCCATCGGCAGGGCGGTGGCGCCGTCGACCATCGCGATGAAGCTGGCCTCCTCGCCGTCGAGGAACTCCTCGATCACCACCCGCGCGCCGGCCTGGCCGAACGCGTAGTCGGACAGCATGTCGGTGACCGCGGCCTCGGCCTCGGCCTCGGTCATTGCGACGATCACGCCCTTGCCGGCGGCCAGGCCATCGGCCTTGATCACGATCGGCGCGCCCTTCTCGCGGATGTAGTCCAGCGCCTTGTCGGCTTCGGTGAACACCGCGTAATGAGCGGTCGGAATGCGGTGGCGGGCCAGGAAGTCCTTGGCGAAGGCCTTGCTGCCCTCCAACTGGGCGGCGGCGGCGGTGGGGCCGAAGATGCGGCGACCGTCGGCGCGGAAGCGGTCGACCACGCCGGCGACCAGGGGCACCTCGGGGCCGACCACGGTCAGGTCGACGGCCTCGTCCCGCGCCAGCGCCAGCAGGCCGTCGATGTCGGTCACCGCGACCTCGGCGTTGCGGCACTTGGCCTCGCTGGCGGTGCCGGCGTTGCCGGGGGCGACCACGATCTCCTCGACGCGCGGCGACTGGGCCAGTTTCCAGGCCAGGGCGTGTTCGCGACCGCCGGAACCGATAACGAGGATCTTCATGGGCACTCCTGGCCGAGGGGGTGTATTGGGGATCACGGATTTTACGGGAGGTTCCGGAAGCGGGGCAGCGTCGGCGTGTCCCCGGGGGCGCCGGAGCGGCCGGATCGGGTCGGGAAGCGCGGCCGCGGGGCCGATCCTCATGCCGTTGCTACCATGGCCGGCATTGCCCGCCGGGGCTCCGGAGACGCTTGCAGCCGATGAAGGCCGTACTGGACGCGATCGAGGCGCTGCTGACGCCACTGATCGGCGGTATCAACACCGTGTTGTGGGACTACGTGCTGGTCTATGGCCTGCTCGCGGTCGGCCTGTTCTTCACCGTCGCCCTGCGCGGCCTGCAGCTGCGCCGGCTCCCGCACATGCTGCGGCTGGTCGCCAGCGGCACCCACGCCGACGCCAGCGGCATCTCGCCGTTCCAGGCGCTGTGCACCAGCCTGGCCGCACGGGTCGGCACCGGCAATCTGGCCGGGGTCGCGATCGCGCTGGGCGTCGGCGGCCCGGGCGCGCTGTTCTGGATGTGGTGCACCGCGCTGCTGGGCATGGCCACCGCCTATGCCGAGAGCACGCTGGCGCAGCTGTACAAGGAACGCGACGAGGCCGGTCAGTTCCGCGGCGGGCCGTCGTATTACATGTCGCGGGGGCTGGGCCAGCGCTGGATGGGCGTCGCCTTCGCGCTGGCGCTGCTGTTGAGCTATGGACTGATCTTCAGCAGCGTGCACGCCAACGCGATGGCGCAGGCGCTGGAGGGGGCGTTCGGGCTCGGCCAGGCGGCGGTCGCCACCGGGCTGGTGGTGCTGACCGCGGCGATCATCTTCGGCGGTCTGCGTTCGGTCGCCCGCTTCGCGCAGTGGGCGGTGCCGTTCATGTCGGTGGCCTACCTGTTGCTGGCCGGCTGGGTGGTGCTGACCCATCTGCCGGAGCTGCCCGGCGTGCTGCTGCAGGTGGTGCGCTCGGCGTTCGGGCTGGACGCCGCCGCCGGCGGCCTGCTGGGCGCGCTGAGCGTGGCGATGCTGCAGGGGGTCAAACGCGGCCTGTACTCGAACGAGGCCGGCATGGGCAGCGCGCCGAACGTCGCCGCCGCGGTCACCCCGGTGCCCAACCATCCGGCCAGCCAGGGCCTGGTGCAGGCCCTGGGCGTGTTCATCGACACCCTGTTGATCTGCAGCGCGACCGGGGTGGTCATCCTGCTGTCGGGCGTGCTCGGCGAGGGCGGCGACGGCGTGCAGCTGACCCAGGCGGCGATGAGCGCCTTCCTCGGCGACTGGGGCGCGGGCTTCGTCGCGGTGGCGATGTTCTTCTTCGCGTTCACCACGATCCTGGGCAACTACTCCTATGCCGAGGCCAACCTGCTCTACCTCGGCGGCGGCCGGGCCGGGCTGCTGGTGCTGCGGCTGGCGACCCTGGCGACGATCACCTGGGGCGTGTACTCGAAGGTGCAACTGGTCTGGAACGCGGCCGACGCCTCGATGGCGGTGATGGCCTCGATCAACCTGGTCGCGATCGTGATGCTGGCCGGCGTGGTGGTGCGGCTGACCCGCGATTACGAGACCCAGCTGCGCGGCGGCCAACAGCCCCGGTTCGAGATCGGCCGGCATCCGCAACTGGCGCGCGGCGTCGACAAGGATATCTGGCGATGACCGGCACCGCGTGGCTGCGCGGGGTGTCGTCGCTCCTGCTGGGTGCGCTGCTCGTGTCCTGTGCGTCGATCCCGCTGTCGACCGCGCTGCGTCTGTCGCGCCTGGATCGCCAGGCCTTCACGAATCTCGATCCACGGTCGATTCGTGTGCGCGTGGCGGTGCAGGAGGGCGTCGAGCTCAATCCCGATTCGATCGAGCTCGGAGTGATGCTGTCCGGGGCGGGCGCGCATTCCAGGGAAGTGTTCGCGCTGGCCGAGCAGTTGCGGACGCCGGGTACGCGTTCGGCCGGCCTGTTCCGTGGGAGCGAGGCGGTGGTCCAGCATGAACTGGCGCTCACCCCCGACTCGGCGCAACGTTTCGCCGAACTCCAGCATCGCGCCTTTTCCGACCAGGGCGGTCGCTACGAACTGGATGTCAACGCAAGCCTGTCCAGGCTGCCGCCGACCACCCGGGTGCTGCGGTTGTGGATCGATGTCCGGCTCGATCAGGACGGACCCTACATGGTGCTGTTCGACGGTGCTGAATTGCCGGTCGAGTACGACCGCTGACGCGCGGGCCCGCGACGGTGATTCCAAGAAACCGCACTGGCCGGAAGCGGACACCCTTAGGAGCGGCGTGAGCCGCGATGAGGCTTTCCCATCGAGCCCTGGTCGCGGTTTACGCCGCTCCGCGGGGATGCCGGGGTTTACCTTGGCGCGCCGTTGCGCGGGTTGCGCAGCGCGTGCGAGACCACCACCAGCAGGGTCAGTGCGGTCAGCGGGATCACGAACCACAGCATCACCGAGCTGAAGGTTTCCAGCGCCGCGTGATGGGTGTTGGCCAGCAGCAGATAGGCGACGTAGGCGATGTAGTAGCCGAGGAACAGTCCGCCTTCCCAGCGCGCGATGTAGTGGCCGGTAAAGAAGATCGGCAGGCAGGCCACCGCGGTGGCGACCATCACCGGGATGTCGAAATGCAGCGCGGCATTGCTGATGTGGACGCCATCGGGCGCCACCGCCGCGGTCGCGCCCAGCACCAGCAGCAGGTTGAAGATGCAGCTGCCGATCACGTTGCCGGCGGCGAGATCGCGCTGGCCGCGGGCGACCGCGAGGATCGAGGTCGCGATCTCCGGCAGCGAGGTGCCGATCGCGATCACGGTCAGGCCGATGATCAGCTCGCTGACGCCCAGCGACTGCGCGATGGTCACCGCCGACTGCACCAGCCAGCGCGCGCCCAGCACCAGCAGCGCCAGCCCGGCCACGAACAGCAGCAGGTTGAACCACAGCGGTCGCTTCGGCATGTCGTCGAGATCGTCGCCGGCCTCGGCGATGCCCTGGCCGCGCCGGCTCATCCACACCAGCAGCACGGTATAGGCGGCGGCGCCCAGCACCAGGGCGATGCCCTCGATGGGGCCGATCCGATGGTCGAGCGACATCAGCCAGACCGCGCCGGCGATGCCGACCAGCAGCGGTGCGTCCAGCCAGATCAGCTGGCGCGCGACCACCAGCGGCGCGACCAGGGCGGCGATGCCCAGCACCAGCAGCACGTTGGCGATGTTGCTGCCGAGCACGTTGCCGACGGCGATGTCGGGCGAGCCCTGCAGCGCGGCGCCGAGGCTGGTCGCCAGCTCGGGCGCGCTGGTGCCCAGTGCGACCACGGTCAGGCCGACCACCAGCGGCGACAGCCCGGTGGCCAGCGCGATCCGGGCCGCACCGCGCACCAGCAGTTCGGCGCCGCCGACCAGGGCGACCAGTCCGATGACGAGCCAGAGCGCGACGGCGAAGTCCATGGCGGGCATCAGTGCCGGAAGTGGCGCACCCCGGTGAATACCATCGCCAGCCCGTGCTCGTCGGCGGCGGCGATCACCTCGGCGTCGCGCATCGAGCCGCCGGGCTGGATCACCGCCTTGATGCCGGCGGCGGCGGCGGCGTCGATGCCGTCGCGGAACGGGAAGAACGCGTCCGACGCCATCACCGAACCCTCGACCACCAGGCTGGCGTCGGCGGCCTTGATCCCGGCGATCCGCGCCGAGTAGACGCGGCTCATCTGGCCGGCGCCGACACCGATCGTGCGGTTGTCCTTGGCGTAGACGATGGCGTTGGACTTGACGAACTTGGCGACCTTCCAGGCGAACAGCAGGTCGCGCAGCTGGTCGGCGCTGGGCGCGAGTTTCGACACCACCTTCAGCTCGTCCGCGGTCACCACGCGGGCGTCGGCGGTCTGCATCAGCAGGCCGGAGTTGATCCGCTTGGTGTCGATGAAGCCCGGGGTGACCGGCGCCAGCGGGATGCGCAGCAGGCGCACGTTGGCCTTTTTCGATGCGTAGGCGAGCGCCGCCTGGTCGTAGTCGGGCGCGATCAGCACCTCGACGAACTGGCGGTCGAGGATCGCCTTGCAGGTCGCGCCATCCAGCGGCCGGTTGAAGGCGATGATGCCGCCGAAGGCGCTGGTCGGATCGGTCGCATAGGCCAGCTCGTAGGCGTCGCCGCAGGCCACGCCCACCGCGACGCCGCACGGATTGGCGTGCTTGACGATCACGCAGGCCGGCGCCTCGAACTGGCGCACGCATTCCCAGGCCGCGTCGCTGTCGGCGATGTTGTTGTAGCTCAGCTCCTTGCCCTGCAACTGCTCCAGCGTGGCCAGCGAGCCGGGGGCGGGGTAGAGGTCGCGGTAGAACGCCGCCTGCTGGTGCGGATTCTCGCCGTAGCGCAGGTCCATGACCTTGACGAAACTGCCATTGGCCTGGGCCGAGAACGCCGAGCGTGCCGGTACCTCGTCCGAGGACTCGGCCGCGGCGGCGGTGATCGCCGACAGGTAGTTGCTGATCGCGGCGTCGTACTGGGCGACGCGGTTGAACGCGGCCACCGACAGCTCGAAGCGCCGGGCGGCCGACAGCGCGCCGTCGTTGCCCCGCATCTCGTCGACCAGCGCCGGATACTGCGCCGGGTCGGTCGCCACCGCGACGCGGGCGAAGTTCTTGGCCGCCGAGCGCAGCATCGCCGGGCCGCCGATGTCGATGTTCTCGACCGCGTCGGCCAGGGTGCAGTCGGCGCGCGCGGTGACCGTCTCGAACGGGTACAGGTTCAGCACCAGCAGGTCGATCGCGCCGATGCCGTGTTCGGCCATCACCGCTTCGTCGGTGCCGGCGCGGCCGAGCAGGCCGCCGTGCACGAGCGGGTGCAGGGTCTTGACCCGGCCGTCCATCATCTCCGGGAAGCCGGTGACCTCGCTGACGTCCTTCACCGCCAGTCCGGCGTCGCGGATCGCCCGGGCGGTGCCGCCGGTGGAGAGCAGCTCGACGCCCAGCCCGGAGAGGGCGGTGGCGAGTTCGATCAGGCCGGTCTTGTCGGACACGGACAGCAGGGCGCGGCGGATCTTCACGGCGCCGGTCGGTTGGGCAGCGGTCATCGGGGCGGGCATGTGCGGCGAGGGGAGCCGGCGATTATACCGGCGGAGGTCGCCGGAACCGCGGGGCAAGGCCGGTGGGAGCGGCGTAGGCGCGAGAAGCTTTGCGGGAAGGTCCCATCGCGGCTTACGCCGCTCCTACGGGGGGGCTGCCGGCCGCTCAGGACAGCCCGTATTCGCGCAGCTTCTTGCGCAGGGTCGCGCGGTGGATGCCGAGCATCGCCGCGGCACGACTCTGGTTGCCGTCGCAGTGCTGCATGACCTCCGCGAACAGCGGGATCTCCAGCTCGCGCAGCGCGATCTCGTACAGGTTCTCGGTGTCGCAGCCGTTCAGATCCCCGAGATAGCGGCGGATCGAAGTCGCCACGTGGTCGCGCAATGGCACGCGCGGCCCGGAACGGGCGGATTCGTTGCGTTCGGCGGCAGCGTTCAAGTGGTTTCCCCTGTGCGACGACGCCGTCATCGCCGATCAGGCGCCGGAGGGCGTGCGCGGGGCGGTAACGGGAGGAGGGAGTCTAGCGCGATGACCGGCCAGGCGACACCGCCTGGGATCACAATCACTGGAAATCGAAGGTGAACGCGACGATGTGCGGCGCCGGTTCGACCACGTCGAAGCTGACCGTCGTGCTCTGTCCGGGCTCGAGCACGTCGCCGGCATCCTGATTGCCGCGATACTCGTCGGGGGCGAACGCGCGCAGTCCGACCTGGCGACCGTCGACGTCGGACAGGCTCAGCACCAGCACCGGCCAGGCCTGCGCCCAGCGCGCATCGTTGCGGAAGCTGGCGTTGACGTGCAGCACGCCCGGGCGCTCCGGTCGCGGGGTCACGCTGCGATCGAGCATCGCGTAGGCCTCGGGCTGGTGCCAGGGCGGCAGATCGCAGAACAGGGCGGTGCACAGCGCGCCCAGCAGGGGCCGCCAGCGCGCCTGCGCGGCCAGCTCGGCGCGCTGCGACAACAGCAGTTGCAGCGCCAACAGCAGGGCGAGGCCGGCGACCGCCAGCA
>NZ_VICD02000257.1 GCF_006546735.2 Marilutibacter maris
GGCTCGGGAGGAAGCGGCTCGGGAGGAGGCGGCTCGGGAGGAGGCGGCTCGGGAGGAGGCGGCTCGGGAGGACGCGGCTCGGGAGGACGCGGCTCGGGAGGACGCGGCTCGGGAGGACGCGGGTGAATACGGCAGGGTTTCGCTCAAGCCAGGAAGCGAACATGTTGCCGGAGCATGACATTGAGGCTGCTGGGAATCTGGTGGTGCCAGTTGTCTGAACAACGGCAACACTTTCGGCAACACCGTGCGCAAGGTCCAGACCACGGCGGGGCAGGCGTTCACGGTGCGCTATGCCTACACGCTGGGGCGCAAGCTGGCGGCGACCACCTATCCGGACGGCACCGTGGTCGACAACGTCCGCGACAGCCAGGAGCGTATCGAAGAGATAGGCGTCGCCCTGGCCGGCGGCTCGCGCCAGGTGCTGCTGGACAGCGCGAGCTACTACCCGGCGGGCCCGTCCGCGGGCTGGACCTTCGGCAACGGCCGGGTGATGAGCCGGACCTACGACAAGGACTACCGCGCCTCGACCATCCAGGATGCCGGTGTTGGCGGCCTCGACATTGGGTTGCGTTACGACAATGCCGGCCATCTGACCCAGTTGACCAATGCGGCGCTCGCGACCACGCCGCGGATGCGCTACGACTACGATGCCCTCGGTCGGCTGACCGCACGCAAGGACGCGAGCGATGTGGTGCTGGAGAGCTACAGCTACGACGCGACCGGCAACCGGTTGACGCTGGGCCGGTGGTACACGGTATCGGATCCGAACGCGCCGCCCGGGGGGAACGACACGATCGACGAGTTCCAGACCCACGCCTACAGCTATCCGGTCGATAGCCACCGATTGACCCAGGCCGGACCGACGCCGCGCAGCTACGACACGGCCGGCAACCTGACGGTGATCGGCGACAAGAACGCGCCGGGCGGGCACTACGACAAGGAGTACTTCTACAACGACGCGAACCGGCTGAAGCAGGTCAACAGCGGCGATGCAGTCAGCACGACGGTACTGGCGACCTACAAGTACAACGGCCGCGGCGAGCAGGTGTTGCGTGCGACGACGGTCAGTACCGTCTTCGTCTACGACGAGGCAGGGCATCTGTTGGGGCAGTACGGCATCACCGGCGCCCCGATCCAGCAGTACGTGTGGATGGACGACCAGCCGGTCGGCGTGATCGCCGGTTCGTCATTGCACTACGTCGAGGCCGATCACCTGGGCACACCGCGGGCGATCATCGATGCGACCCGGCAGGTGGCGATCTGGACGTTGGACCTGGCCACCGAGTCATTTGGCGACACCGCGCCCAACGTTGACCCGGACGGCGACGGCACCTCGTTTGTCTACGACCTGCGCTTCCCCGGCCAGCGCTACGACGCGGCGTCGGGGCTCTACTACAACTACTACCGCGATTACGACCCCTCAGTCGGACGCTACACCCAGACCGATCCCATCGGCCAAATGGGTGGCCTGGCGGTCTACGGCTACGCTGGCAACAGTCCGTTGCTCTACACCGACCCGACGGGTGAGCTTATTCCGTTCCTAGCGATCGCTGGCGGGGTGTGGGTTGTCATAGAGGTAGTTCTGGCAGTTCACGACGTGATCGATACCTATCAGACTGTCACCAATCCTTGTATTAGTAACGTCAGGAAGGGGATTGCGGTAGGTCTGTTGGCGGCCGGGCTGTTCCTGCCAGGAGGCGGGTATAGCAAGATTGATGATGTGCTCGGGTTTGCTGGGCGTAAAGCAAAAAAGGTGTTGTTAGATAGCAATGTAACCACGGGTCTAAAAGCCGACTCGACGCTGGCAGGGAGGATTCTGCCTGGGGATGTGCCCGTAAAATCATATGTGACGATTCCTGAGATGAGAAATGCTGTGGGCCATGGAAATCTGCGGGGGGTTCCTGGGGCGGCTTATGACCTCCCGACCTTCCTGAGGAGACCATCTCTGGATACCCGTATCAACTTGCGAGGTCAACTGCCGGATCGCCCCGGACGCTTTGGCGATGGGATCATTGGGGCACAGGCGATCGAGAGCAACATGACCCTGATCACAAACGACAAGGCCCTTATGGAGGTTGTTCAGAGAATGGGGGGGGAAGTCAGATGATGGCGCTTGAGGATAAAGTAGTCGGTGGCGAAGCGACTTCATTATGCGGAGATGCAGTCCTTGCGCGTTCTGTAGGAGCTGGGCGGCGTGGCTTGGTCGACATAATATTCGTGGCGGCCGATAAAGAGATCGATGTAAAAGAATTTGCGGGGCTTCGCTTCGATTCTTCAAGTGGTGGGATGATGCCATTTGTTGAGACGGGATCTTGGCGTGGTCTCTTGTTGGTAGTAGGAGTCAGGGAGTTGCTGGTCTTCAGCGTTTCTTCTCCTGCCAATGTTGAGATTCTCAGGTTGTATCGCTCGTTGGACGATGACTCGGGTTTTTATAGTGGGTTAATGGTTGAAGTGGGTGATGTCTTGTTCTTTATTTATGAGGGCGGGGTAGTGGCTATTCACTCGACCGGAAGCGTTTTATGGCACCGCCAGAAGTTCTGGGATGATGTTTTTGTCCGTATCGATGATGAAAAGTTAATCTTCATGAAGGAAGGGGGGGCGACTTTTTCAATTTCATGTGCTGACGGAGCGGAGGCGGAGGTGTAGTCAGTTCGACGAGGACTTCAGCGAGATGTGCTCTTGTTGATTTAAGTGGTCGCCTTGAGATACAGGTCTCGTCATTCCGTGGAATTGCTGCCGAGTTGAGTTCTGGAAGTGATTGGCGGCGAGGGTGGCTTTCGCAGGTAATCTCCTGATCTTCTGTTATCTGAAATTTGAATAGCGCAGCCATCGACCAGCCAGGTCGAAGTGGTGCTGATCTCCTCCCTGTAATTCGGACCAGCCAGAAGTAGAGAATTCGGCGGCACTCAGGCCCGAAGGAGGCCCGTCGCCATGAAGAAGTCGAAGTTCACCGAAAAACAGATCGCGTTCGTCCTGAAGCAGGCCGAGAGCGGCGCGACGGTTGAGGAGATCTGCCGCAAGATGGGTATCAGCCAGGCCACGTTTTACGCCTGGCGCAAGAAGTTTGGAGGTCTCGGAGTGGCCGAGCTGCGCCGCCTGCGACAGCTGGAGGAGGAGAACCGCAAGCTTTTCAATCTAGATGTCGAGATCGAGAGCATGTCTTTGAAGGAGGGATGTGAAAGGCACATGTAGAAGATGCGGTGGAGACAGGGGCGTGAGTGGCAGGCTGCTTCCGCCGATCGTTCCGCTTGTCTGGATCTTTGGCGGGTTTTCCCCTGTCTCGGGGATCTGCAAGGATTGCGCCGCATTCATCAATTGCGTTTTCGGATTCTTTCTGGTGTGCGCGCTTGTCGTAGGCGGTGTTCTTCTTCTGAGATAAAGGGCTGACAGGGGCTGTGGGTCCGCTTGCTGGTCGTCCTTTAGTCCCCCGGTACGCGCATGGCTTTCGGGTGGCCCCGCCTCGCAGCTACCTCGGAGCGGCGACTGAGATTCATGGAGAGGCTGGGATACAGGAGCCGCCGGCTCCTGTCCTTTCGCCAGGACAGTGGCGATACCCTTCCGCACAAACAAGAACAGCGCATCAGTCCTCGGACCGACGCGCTGTTCTTGTTGGATACGTGGTGGAGCGGAGGAGGATCGAACTCCCGACCTTCGCATTGCGAACGCGACGCTCTCCCAGCTGAGCTACCGCCCCACGAAGGCGGCAATTGTAACGGTCGCGGGCGCGTTCGCCAAGCCCCGACCTGTGTCCTTCCTGTAGATGGGCGCGGCTGGGTCGATGGATCGCCGGCGCCCGTCGCCCTGGCGGTTCCGCCGCAGGGCGCGCGCCGGCGCCTGTCCTCAGCTCTCGGCCAGCAATGGCGCCAGGCTCGGCTCCAGTGCTTCGCGGCGCCAGCCGGCGAGGGCGTCGGGCCAGCGGCCGTGGTCGAGCAGGGCTTCCAGCCAGCGGCGCGAGGCGAGCACGCCGTCGGGCAGGCCCAGTTCGGCGCTGCGGGCGGCGACCGCGGCCTGCAGTTTGCGCAGGCGGTTGCGGTCGCGGCGCTCGGCGACGCTGGCGTCGGGAATCTCCGCCTCGTCGTCCAGCGGCGCGTTCAGCACCTCCCAGACGGTCGCCGCGAGCTTGCGCGGGGCCTTGGGATGGCTGTCGAACTCGCGTTGCAGCCCGGCCAGGTCGATCGGCGGGTTGCGGGCGAGGGTGCCGGCCAGTTCGTTGTCGAGGATCCACGACTTCGGACGGTCGCTCTGGCGCGCATGGGTCTCGCGCCAGCGCAGCAGGCGCAGCAGGCGGCGCTGGGCGTCGAGGTCGAGGAACTGCGCGCTGCGCATCGCCAGGTGCGGCCAGCGCTCGGGGGTGTCGCTGTCGGCCTGGGTCACGGTGCGGGTGGCGTCCTCGGCCAGCCAGTCGCGGCGGCCGAGCTCGCCCAGGCGGTGGTCGAGCACGTCGTGCAGCTCGAACAGGTGACGGACATCGTCGGCGGCGTACTCCAGTTGCGCGGCCGACAGCGGGCGGCGCAGCCAGTCCGAGCGGGTCTCGCCCTTGGCCAGGGTCACGCCGGTCAGCTGTTCGACCAGCTTCTGGTAGCCCAGGCCGCTGCCGATCCCGGCCAGCGCGGCGGCCAGCTGGGTGTCGAACAGCGGTGCCGGCACGGTGTCGCAGGCGTGCTTGAACGCGACCAGGTCCTCGCTGGGACTGTGCATGATCTTGAGGATGGCCGGGTCGGCGAGGATCGGCGCCAGGGTCTCGGCGATGCCGGGGGCGAGCGGGTCGGCCAGCACCACCTCGAGCCCGCCCTCGGTCTCGATCGAGATCTGGACCAGGGCCAGTTGCGGCCAGTAGGTGCGTTCGCGGATGAATTCGGTATCGAGCCCGATCCGGCGGGGACGGGGGCTGAGGCGCGCCTGGAGCGCGGCGGGGTCGGTAATCGGAGCGGGCACTGGCAGGAGTGGGGCGTCGGGGCCGGACAGAAGTTGCTGGAGCGGGCGACAATAGCCTACTTTCAAGGGGCAGATAACCGCCGTCGCGGCCCCTTGGGAGCCGCACCGACCGCGCCCCGACCCCGGCGCGATCCCTATGTAAGTCTTGTATCGACCTTGCCACCGGCCCGGAGGGCGCTTGCCAGCGACGACCCAGACCAATCCGTGCGGCCTGTCCGCCCGTCCGACGGCGCGGGCGTCCGCGCGCGTCGGCGCCGGCCTGTTGCTGCTGCTTGCGGTGCTGGCCGGTTGCTCACGCGAGCCCGCGCAGGAGGACGCCGGCACCACCCCGGCGGCGGCCGGCGAGCAGGCGGGGCCGAGCGTCACCGTCAGCGCCGATCAGGCCCTGGAGACGATGCCGGACTGGCAGGCGCCGGAAGTCTCGTTGACCGATGAGAACATCGAGGCGCTGCTGGCCCAGGCCGACGAGGCCCTGCAGGCCGGGCGTCTGTACGAGGATGACGAGAGCGCGATCCCGATCTACCTGGCATTGAAGGCGGGTGCCGAGCAGGCCTCCGAAGCAGCCGACGGCACTGAGCAGCCTACTGAAGCCAGCGAAACCGCAGAAACCGCAGAAACCGCTGAAGCCGCCCAAGCCGCCCAAGCCGCCCAAGCCGCCCAAGCCGCCCAAGCCGCCGAGACGGCGGAGAAGGCCGAGGCGGGGCTGCAGCGCGCACTCACCGCTCTGCTGGCACAGGGCGACGCGGCCCTGGAGTCGATCGACGACGCACCCGAGGCCTTGCAGCGGGCCCAGCAGATCGGCGCGGTGGCGCGCGCGGTCGCCGCCGATGCCGACCCGGTGGTGGCCTACCTGGAGCGCGTGGAGCTGATGGAGCGGGTCCAGCAGGCCAATGTCGCCGGCGAGCGGGCGCTGGCCGCGGGCCGGATCGACAGCGGCAAGGACGCGGCGTTGCCGCACTTCCGCCATGCGCTTGAGCTGCGCGAGGCCGACGCCCGCGCCTTGCAGGGTCTGGCGGCGTCGGAGAGCGCGTTGATCCGCGAGGCCGAACAGGCGGCGGAAGCCTACGACTACGACAAGGCCGAGGCCGGTCTCGCGCGCGCGGCCAAGGTCCGTTCCGGCGACGACACCGTCGCCCACGCCCGCGAGCGCATCGCCGCGATGCGCGTGGAGCGGATCGGCGACCTGCGCGACCAGGGCATCGCCGCGTTGTCGCGCGAGGACGGCCTGGACACCGCGCGCGAGCATCTGGCCGAGTTGCTGCGGATCGCGCCCAAGGGCGACCCGGCCGCGATCGAACTGCGCGAAAGGATCGAGCTGGCGACCCACTACGGCCTGTTCCGCCCCGGCCAGGTGTTCACCGACGCGTTGAAGAACGGCGGCCGCGGCCCGCAGATGGTGGTGGTCCCGCACGGCGCGTTCACGATGGGCGCCGCCGCCGACGAGGCGGGCGCCAGCGACAGCGAGCGGCCGACCCGCAACATCCGTTTCGATCGCGGGCTGGCGTTCGCCCGCACCGAGGTCACCGTGGCCGAGTTCCGCCGCTACCTCGAGGCGACCGGCAACGAGCCGCGCGCGGTTCGCCGCGGCTACTCCACCGCCTATGACGAGCGCAGCGGCAACCTGGTCCGACGCGGCGGCGCCGGCCCGGACGACGGTTACACCGGCGAGCGTGCCGACGACGACATGCCGGTCATCCATGTCAGCGCCGCCGATGCCGCCGCCTATGCGCGCTGGCTGTCCGAGCAGACCGGGCACGTCTATCGCCTGCCCAGCGAGGCGGAGTTCGAGTACGCGCTGCGCGCCGGCAGCCAGGACCGGTTCCCGTGGGGCGAGGGCACGCCGCCGGCCGGCAGCGGCAACTTCACCGGCGGCGAGGATGTCTCGCCCAGCGGACGCCGCTGGCGCAACGCGTTCGAGGGCTACGGCGACGGTGCCTGGGGCCCGGCCGCGGTCGCCAGCTATCGCGCCAACGCGTTCGGGCTTCACGACATGGCCGGCAACGTCAGCGAATGGGTCGCCGACTGCTGGCACGACAACTACCGCCGTGCGCCCCGCGACGCCCATGCCTGGGTCAATCCGGGCTGCCGCGAGAAAGTGGTGCGCGGCGGTTCCTGGGCCAGTTCGCCGGAGCAGACCCGGTCGGCGTGGCGGCTGTCGGTGCGTGGCGACACCACCAATGCCCGGGTCGGTTTCCGCGTGGTGCGCGAGATCTGAGCGATCGCCGCGTCGATTGATCGTTGATTGAGGCAGCAGATGAGGGGCGTGCGATGAGGGTCGATCCGAGAAGCATGGGGCGGGGCGGTCGCGGCGGCGGGCGCCGTGGCGGCAAGTTCCGCTGGTGGATCCTGTTGCTGTTCGCCGGCTACGCCGCCTGGCAGTGGTTCGGCAGCGCCGAGGTCGACCCGTATACCGGCGAGACCGCGCACTACGGCGCCAGCGCCGACGAGGAAGTGCAACTGGGCGCACAGGCGTTCCGCCAGGTGCTCGGCGACGCCAATGCCCAGGGCGCGCTGTTGCCGGCGGACGCCCAGCTCACCCAGCAGATCCGCAGCATCGCCCAGCGTCTGGTCGCCAAGGTGCCCCAGGTCACCGCCGACCTGGCCGCGATGCACAACCAGGCGGTGCCGACCAGCCACCAGGGGTTCCAGTGGGACGTCGCGGTGATCCAGTCCGACGAGGCCAACGCCTTCTGCCTGCCCGGCGGCAAGATGGCGGTCTATACCGGCCTGATACCGGTTGCGCAGAACGAGAATGCGGTGGCGGTGGTGATGGGCCACGAGATCGCCCATGCGCTGTTGCGGCACGGCTCGCAGCGGATGGCGCAGCAGAAGCTGGTGCAGATGGGGCAGGTCGCGACCGGGATGGCGGTCGGCGACATGGCGCCGCAGCAACAGCAGGCGATCATGGCGGCGCTGGGTGCCGGCGCCCAGTACGGCCTGATCCTGCCCTACGGCCGCAATCACGAGACCCAGGCCGACCGGGTCGGGCTGATGCTCGCCGCGGCGGCCTGCTACGACCCGGCCGAGGCGGTGCCGCTATGGCAGCGGATGGGCCGGCTCGGCGGCGGCCAGCGCCCGCCCGAGTTCGCCTCGACCCATCCCGACCCGGCCAACCGGGTCGCCGAACTGCAGGCGTTGATGCCCCAGGCCGAGGCCTTCCGGCAGAAATACTGCGGCGGCCAGTGAGCGAACGCGCGGGCCCGTAGGAGCGGCGTCAGCCGCGATGAGGCCTGGATCCAGATCCTTCGGGTCGCGGCTCACGCCGCTCCTACAGGAGCAGGACAGGCGATCGGCTTTCGTAGGAGCGGCGTAAGCCGCCGGTACCCGGGCTGCGCCCGGGTACGCCCAACAAAGTTTGCTGCGCAAACCTTGGGCCCCACCGTTGCGCTTCCACACCCCCATTCGCGCTACGCGCGAATCGCCCCCCTGACTCAGGGGGCTGGGGCGACACGCCCCTCTCTGGTGTGGAGTGGCGGTGCGGCGTCGCGATCAGCGCCCGCGCTTGCCGCCTTCGTTCTTGTTGCCGGGACGCGGCGAGGTCGGGGTCTGGCCGACGCTGCCGGACAGGTTCTGCTGGAATTCCTTCCACATCGCCAGGTTGCGCTCGGTCAGCTGGTTCATCATCGCCCACGGGGTCTCACCCATCAGCCCGCCCATCTGCTTGCGGAACTGCTGCTGCTGGTCGAGGAAAAGCTGCATCGAGCGCTCCAGGTAATTGCCCATGAAGCCCTGCAGCGAATCGCCGTAGAAACGGATGATCTGGCTCAGCAACTGGGTCGACAGCACCGGCTCGCCGTCCTGCTCCTGCTCGGCGATGATCTGCAACAGGACCTGGCGGGTGAGGTCTTCGCCGCTGCGGGCATCGCGGACCTCGAACGACTCGCCATCGACGATCAACTGGCGCACGTCCTCGATGGTGATGTAGCTGGAGATCTCCGTGTCGTAGAGTCGGCGATTCGGGTACTTCTTGATGACACGGGTTGCGGCCATGAAGCGTCAGCTCGGGTGTCGTGGTGCCTTGCAGCATGGCGCAGCCGCACGAGGCTTGCAACTGTCGCGCGACCGCGGGAACCGTGGAAACGCTTCCCCGATCCGGCCGGATATCGTCCACCGTGGGAGCGGCACTAGCCACGATTGACCGTTCACCGGGAAAGCCCCGTCGCGGCTTACGCCGCTCCTGCGTCATGCGTTCATCGACCCCAACCCCCAGAGTCTGGGGCGATTCGTGCCGCAGGCACGAATGGGGGCGGCGTAACGGCGGGGCGCAAGGCATGCACGGCAAACTTTGGGAGATATCCGGGCACAGCCGGATATCGTTCCCCCCTGAGTGAGGGGGCGATTCGCATCGCAGATGCGATTGGGGGAGTGGGGGCCCGCCCGCTGGGAAACGAGCTGCGAAGCAAGCTTCGGGAGATATCCGGGCCATCCGGATATCTCCCCACGGAACCCGCGCAACCGGTTCCGGGTTTGCCGGGCGCGGCTTACCAGCCCATATGGTGGCCGCCGTTGATGTCGAGGTTGGAGCCGGTGATCCAGCCGGCCTGGTCGTCGGTCAGGAACGCGACCGCGTAGGCGATCTCGTCGGGCTCGCCGAGGCGTCCGGTCGGAATGTCGGCGACGATCTTGGCGCGGACCTCCTCGGGCACCGCCATCACCATGTCGGTGGCGACGTAGCCCGGGGAAATGGTGTTGACGGTGATGCCCAGGCGCGCGTTCTCGCGGGCCAGCGAAATGGTGAAGCCGTGCATGCCGGCCTTGGCCGCGGCGTAGTTGGCCTGGCCGTACTGGCCCTTGAGGCCGTTGATCGAGCTGATCTGGATGATCCGCCCCCACTTGCGCTCGCGCATGCCTTCGATCACCGGGCGGGTGACGTTGTAGACCGAGTTGAGGTTGGTGCAGATCACATCGTTCCACTGGTCCGGCTTCATCCGGTGGAAGGTGGTGTCGCGGGTGATGCCGGCGTTGTTGACCAGGATCTCGATCGGCCCGAGCTGGCGCTCGATGTCGCGCACCATCGCCTCGGCCTGCTCGGGCGAGGTGACGTCGCCCTGGGCCATCGCCACGTCCACGCCTTCGGCCTTCATCTTTTCCTGCCAGGCCCGGGCGCGGCCTTCGTCGCGATAGTTGGTCGCGACCTTGTGGCCGGCCGCGGCCAGTCGCTTGATGATCGAGGTGCCTATGCCACCGGTACCGCCGGTGACCAGTGCAACGCGTGACTGCATGTCTTCCTCTCCTCGGCCGCGACATGCGGCCCCGTTCCAATACTAGCCTCAGGATGTTTTACCGCCGTGATAGTTCAATCGGTTGCCGACAGCGTGGGTGGAATCAGGTGTGGCTGGAACGCCGTTCGCGCCGCGGCCAGCAGGCTTGCCGGGAGGTCGGCATCGGCCAGGGCGTCGCCCGGCTGACCCAGCGCGGCCCAGGCCCGGCGCAGTGCCGGCAACGGGTCGGCGGCGTCCAGCGGCCACGCCGCATCGGATTTGGACAGCTTGCGACCGTGAACATCGGTCACCAGCGGCAGGTGTGCGTAACCCGGCGTCGGCAGGTCGAGTGCGCGCTGCAGCAGGATCTGGCGCGGGGTCGAGTCGAGCAGGTCGGCGCCGCGGACCACGTCGGTGATCGCCTGGGCCGCGTCGTCGACCACGACCGCAAGCTGGTAGGCCCACAATCCGTCGGCGCGACGCAGGACGAAGTCGCCGACGGTGGCGGCGACGTCCTGCACGTGGCGGCCCTGGATCGCATCCTCGAAGGCCACGATGCTGCCGTCGGCGACCCGCAGGCGGACCGCGGGTTGCGGCCGCCGACGCCGGGCGACGCAACGGCGGTGGATGCCGCCGCTGGCGGCCAGGTCGCTGCGGCTGCAGTGGCATTCGAACGCGGCGCCGGAATCGAGCAGGCGTTCGAGCGCGTTCCGGTAGAGGTCATGGCGGCGGCTCTGGAACACCACCGGCGCATCGGGCACGAATCCGAATTCCCGCAGCGCGGTCAGTTGCCGTTGTGCCGCGCCGGCCACCTCGCGCGGCGGGTCCAGGTCCTCGACCCGCAGCCACCACTCGCCGCCGGCATGGCGCGCCAGCAGCCAGCTGCCGAATGCGGCCAGCAGTGAGCCGGCATGCAGGTCGCCGGTGGGCGAGGGCGCGAAGCGGCCGCGATAGGGCGGGTTTGCGCGATTTGCCGGGTCGGGCGCGGGCCGGTCGGAAGCGGGGGCGGGCACGTCGTGCGTTCACTTGAAATTGCGCCGAGCCTGCCACACTTCGGCGGTATCGCGCACGTGGCGCGGAGGAAGCAAGACATGTTCAAGCGAGTCGCCCTGTTCCTGGCCACCAACCTGGCCGTGCTGGCGCTGATCAGCATCGTGCTGGCGGTGCTTGAGAAGTTCTTCGGCATCAATATCGGTACCGGCAGCAACACCGGCCTGCTGGTGTTCGCGCTGCTGTTCGGATTCGGTGGTTCGTTCATCTCGCTGATGACCTCGAAGTGGATGGCCAAGCGCGGCACCGGCGCCCACGTGATCGAACAACCGCGCAACGAGGCCGAGCAGTGGCTGGTGAACACCGTGCGCCGCCAGGCCGAGGCCGCGGGCATCAAGATGCCGGAGGTCGCGATCTATGACGCGCCGGAGATCAACGCGTTCGCCACCGGTCCGAGCCGCAACAATTCGCTGGTCGCGGTGTCGACCGGCCTGCTGCGGGCGATGAGCCGCGACGAGGCCGAGGCCGTGCTCGGCCACGAGGTCAGCCACGTCGCCAACGGCGACATGGTCACCATGGCCCTGATCCAGGGCGTGCTCAATACCTTCGTGATCGTGCTCGCGCGTGTCGTGGGCCGGGTCATCGACGGTTATCTGAGCGGTGGCCGCGACGGCCCGGGCATCGGCTACTACGTGATCGTGTTCGTGCTCGACATGGTGTTCGGGCTGTTCGCCAGCATGATCGCGATGTGGTTCTCGCGTTATCGCGAGTTCCGCGCCGACGCCGGCGGTGCGCGCCTGGCCGGTCGCGACAAGATGGTCGCGGCGCTGGAACGGCTGTCGGTGACCTACGGCGAGAGCACCCTGCCCAAGCAGGTCGCGGCATTCGGAATCAGTGGCGGCGTCGCCCACGGTCTGCGCCAGTTGCTGATGAGCCATCCGCCGCTGGCCGAGCGCATCCAGGCGCTGCGCAATGCCCCGGCCGAACCGGTCGGCGGGCGCGTGGCCGGCTGATCCACCGCCTCTGCCGATGCGGCAACGGAAAAGCCCGCCATCCGGCGGGCTTTTTTCGTCGTGCCGGCAAGCGGCCGCTTTCCCGAAGCACCGCTCCCACCAAACGCGATGCAGCATGGATTTAGCCCCCTGAGTCAGGGGGCGATTCGCATCGCAGATGCGAATGGGGGTGTGGAAGCGCAACGGCGGGGCCCAAGGTTTGCGGAGCAAACTTTGGGGATTCCCGGGCCGGGCGCAGCCCGGGGATCGCGGCTTGCGCCGCTCCTACGGGCTTCGGTAGCGTGTCCGGAGGTTCGTAGGAGCTGCGTGAGCTGCGACCGGGATCTTCCCGGCCCAAGGTCCATCGCGGCTTGCGCCGCTGCTGCGGAAGGCCCCTCAAGCCGGCCCTCAGAACTCGTAGTTCATCTCCGGGCCGGCCGGGGCCAGGAACTGGCCCTGCGCGTAGTCGATGCCGGCGCCGAACAGGATGCTCATGCTGGAGGCGTCCTGGACGAATTCGGCGATGGTCAGGCGACCGTTCTCGCGGGTCCGGTTGGTGATCTCGCGGATGCGCTCCTGGTGCTCCTGGTTGTTCGGCAGGTCGTCCATGAAGCTGCGGTCCAGCTTCACCAGTCCGGCATTGAAGTGGCTCAGCAGCTGGAACGAGTTCAGGCCCAGACCGAACTGCTCCAGGCCGACCCGTACCCCGAGCCGGGCGGCGCCTTCCTGGAAGGTCTGTGCCGCGCGCAGGTGGGTGAACACCTTCGACTCCGGCAACTGCACGACCAGTTGCCTGCCCTCGACGCCATGGCGGGCGAGCTGCTCGGCCATGTGCTTGAGCAGGCTGTCGTCCTGCAGCGACACCTCGGTGATCTTGACCAGGACGGTGGTGTCGTGACCGGCCTTGCGGCGCTCGCCGACCACCGCGATCGCGTGGCCGACGACCCAGCGGTCGATCTCCCACAGCAGGCCATGCTCCTCGGCGATCTGCAGGAAGGTCATCGGCTGGACCAGCTCGCCGTGCTCGTTGAGCAGGCGCAGATAGGCCTCGTAGATCTGGTCCGGCGGGCCATGCAGTCCGACCAGGGGCTGGAAGTGCATGATGAAGCGGTCGTGGTCGATCGCGTCGCGGATGCGGTCGACCCAGGCCTGCACGCGCGCCTCCTCGGCGCGATCGGCGGCGCTGGGGTCGAACAGCTCGATCCGGTTGCCGCCGACACCGACCGCCGACAGCACCCCCTGGTTGGCCTTGCCCAGCACCGAGGAGACATTGGCGATCTTCTGGCCGATCTGCACGCCGCCGATGCTGACGGTGGCGTTGAGCGAGCGGCTGCCGGTATCCAGCACCGCGGCGGCAAAGGCGGCGCGGATCTGCTCCGCCAGCGCCATCGAGTCGGCATAGTCGCAGTTGCGCCGCAGCACCGCGAACTGGTGCTCGCCGAAGCGCGCGGCGACGTCGTCGGGGCCGAGCACGTCGCGCAGGCGGCGTGCGCAGGCGGCGACCAGGGCGTCGGCCTCGTCCAGGCCGATGTCCTGCAGCAGGCGGGTGTAGTGATCGGGCTCGACCAGCAGCAACGCGTGCTGGCTGGCCTTCTCGCCGGCGTCGGCGACGGTGTCCTCGAGCGCGCGCAGGAAGGTCGGGCGGTTGAGCAGGCCGGTGACCTGGTCGCGCTGGCGCAGTTCCTCGACCTCGCGCGCCAGCTCCGGGTCCAGCTCCTGGCGGCGCAGGACCACTTGCTGGCAGGCTTCGCCCTCGTAGGTCGCGGCGGTGAACTCCATCACCGCCGGGAAGGCGCTGCCATCCAGGCCGCGCGCCTCAAGCTCGTAGCGCGGCGGCGGCGGTTCGCCCCGGGAAAGCTTCTTCAGCAGTTGCTTGAAGTCGTCCACGTGCTGCGGGGCGACCATGTCCAGCAGCGACATGCCCTCGATCTCCTCGAAGTCGTCGAAGCCGAAGGTCTCCAGGTAGGCCGCATTGGCGCGGATGTGCATGCCTTCGTGGATATAGGCGATCGGGTCGCGCGAGGACTCGATCAGCGCGTCGCAACGACGCTCGGTCTCGCGGACGTGGTTCTCCAGCTTGCGCAGCGAGCGCCTGGCCTCCAGGTCCGACCATTCGCGCATCACCTGCTGGCGCAGCAGGTCCGGCTGCGGACGCAGCACGACCCCGCGCGCACCGAGCGAGGCGGCCCTGAGCAGGCGCGCGGTGTCGATGTCGTCGTGCAGGATCAGCACCGGCAGATCCTTGCCGCTGGCATCGACCCGCTGCATCACCTCCTCGAGCGGAACGCTGGCGGCGTCGTGGGCCACCAGCACGATGTCGAAGGGTTGCGCGGTCAACATCTGCGCCAGCGCGTCGGCGTTCTCGGGCCGACTCGGACGCACCGCGATGCCGCTGTTGCGCAGCATGCTGACGATGGCCTCCGCGGCCTCAACGCTGTCGTCCACCACCAGCAGCCTGAGTGGCAGGTCTTTGCCGAATTGCATGAGTGATCTTCCTCCCCACGCCGTTATGGCATGAATGCGGTCGGCGCGTCCATGCGCAAACAGGTGGATTGCCCATTGGGTCGCAGTGCGGACGGGCGTCGGTCCGGCTGCGTGCCGGTCGTACAGTCGACAGGCGCAAGGTTGCGGTCCGGTGTCAGAGCGGTCGCTTGCCCGTGTCGCCGGCGACCTCGCGGACGAGTTTCGGCACCAGGTAGCCCGACAGCCGCGCCGCCATCGCCGCGTGCAGTTGCCGCGCGCGGGCGTCGTCGACTTCGAAATGGGCGGCGCCCTGGACCCGGTCGAGCTGGTGCAGGTAGTAGGGCAGCACGCCGGCCTGGAAGCCGCGCTCGCTCAGCTCGCACAGCGCCTGGATGTCGTCGTTGACGCCCCTCAGCAGCACCGCCTGGTTGAGCAGGGTCGCGCCGGCGCCGCGCAGGCGCGCCATCGCCGCGTCCACGCTGGCGTCGAACTCGTTGGCGTGGTTGGCGTGCACGACCACGGTGACCGGCCAGGGCAGGGCGGCCAGCCAGTCCAGCAGCGGCGCGTCGACCCGCTCGGGCAACACCACCGGCAGCCGGGTGTGCACCCGCAGCCGTTTCAGGTGCGCAATGGCGGACAGGGCGTCGGTCAGTTCGGCCAGCTTGTGGGTCGCCAGCGACCACGGATCGCCGCCGGACAGGATCACCTCGTCGATGCCGGGGTCGTCGCGGATCAGCTCGACGGTGTGCCGCCAGCCGGCCGCCGCCGCGGCCTCCTCGGCATAGGGAAAATGGCGGCGGAAGCAGTAGCGGCAATGCACCGCGCAACTGCCGGTCGCGACCAGCAGGGCGCGGCCACGGTACTTGCGGATGACGCCGTCGCCGGCCTTGGCCGCGGTGTCGCCGACCGCGTCGAGGGCGAACCCGGGCATCGGCCGCATTTCCGCGTCCAGCGGCAGGACCTGGCGCAACAGCGGGTCGTGCGGGTCGCCGGGGCGCATGCGGGCGAGGAAGCCGCGCGGAACCCGCAGCGGGAACTGCGCCGCCGCCGCTTCGCTCAGGCCCAGGGCGGCGGGGTCCAGGTCCAGCAGGCCCAGCAGCTCGCACGGATCGCGCAGGGCCTCGCGCCACAGCTGCTGCCAACGCTGGGGGGCGGACGGGCCGGTGCCGCCGGCGGGCGGGGGTGGCGGCTGCATGGAGGCCGGAGCTGCGGGTATCATGTGCGACTGACTCGTGCCTGGAGCGGCCGGCGTGAACCATTCACGCGGCTGCGCAGCCCGACATT
>NZ_VICD02000258.1 GCF_006546735.2 Marilutibacter maris
CGGCCGGCCGGAACGGCACGGCGGGCCGGGCCCGCGCGCGGTCGGGATCAGGCGCGGTAATCCTCTTCCTCCTCCAGCTCGAGCGGCTGCTCGTCCTCGTCTTCATCCTCGTCGGCAGTCGCCGCGTCCTGGTTGGCATCGGCCCTGGCCGGGCCCTGTTGGCCGGCCTGGGCCTCGGTGGCCGCCTGCTCGGCCGCCTGCTTGTCGGCATCGGCCGAGCGGTCGGTCTGCGCGAATGCCAGCGCGATCGCGGTCAGCGCGACCGCCAGCAAGGCCACGGCCAGGGTTCGGATCCGGAATTTCATGTTCTGCCCTCCTGTCGGGGTGGAAGCGCTGCGGGCGGCCGCAGCCACCGGCCGTCTCCCCCGGGCGGCGTCCCAAAGTTACGCCCGGGCGCCGGCACGCGACGTGAACACCGGGCGGACAGCGGCGCGATCAGTAGTGGAAGGTGAAGAACTCGCAAATGTGCCCCATCGCCGAGCGCCAGCGCGCGAGCAGCGCCGGATCGGCGTCCTCGTCGAACTCCTCCACCGCGGTCAGCAGGCTGTCGACCCAGTACGGATACAGCGCCGGCGGCACCGGCGCGCGGCCCTGGCGGGCATGGACCTCGGCCATGTGCGCGCAGGTCCGGGCGACCATCGCGCTGCCGCCGGCATGCAGGATCGCCACGCTGATCCCGCGCCGCAACGCCAGCCGCTGGGTCTGGAAGTCGGTGCGGGCGAACATCGGCTCCACGTCCGGATGGCTGGCCATGAAGATCTCGTAGAAACGCTCGATGAATCCGCGCCGGGCCAGACAGCGGCCGTAGCTTTGCTGGAGGTCGTTGAAGGTGTCGCTCATGACGGGCTCCGTGTCGGTGGCGGGCGAGCTTGCCGGGCCCGGCCACCGCCGCGCTTGACCGCGGTCAAGCGCGCGGCCGGCGGGGCCGATGCCCTAGCACAGCCGGGCCGGTTTGGCGCGGTTGAAATTCCCGCCCCGCCCCCCGACCATCGCTGCACGCACCACCGCAGTCCGACACCCGCGAACCGACCGGTTCGCCCTGATGAGCCCGCCTCGATGAGTTCCCGCTACAACGCCGCCGATATCGAAGTCCTGTCCGGCCTGGACCCCGTCAAGCGCCGTCCCGGCATGTACACCGATACCGCGCGACCGAACCATCTGGCCCAGGAGGTGATCGACAACGCGGTCGACGAGGCCCTGGCCGGCCACGCGAAATCGATCGAGGTCGTCCTGCATCCGGACGGCAGCTGCGAGGTCGCCGACGACGGTCGCGGCATGCCGGTCGACATCCATCCCGAGGAGGGCATTCCCGGCGTCGAGCTGATCCTGACCCGCCTGCATGCCGGCGGCAAGTTCAGCAACAAGAACTACACCTTCTCCGGCGGCCTGCACGGCGTCGGCGTCAGCGTCGTCAACGCGCTGTCCACGCGGGTCGAGGTCTACATCAAGCGCGACGGCAGCGAGCACCGGATGAGCTTCCGCGACGGCGACCGCGACACCCCGCTGGAGGTGGTCGGCAGCGTCGGCAGGAAGAACACCGGCACCCGCGTGCACTTCTGGCCGGACCCGAAGTATTTCGACACCCCGAAGTTCAACCTGCGCTCGCTCAAGCATCTGCTGCGCGCGAAGGCGGTGCTGTGCCCGGGACTGACGGTGAAGCTGCACGACATCGCCAGCGACGAGAAGCTCGAGTGGCACTACGAGGATGGCCTGCGCGACTACCTGCGCGGCGAACTGGTCGAGCGCGAGCTGCTGCCGCCGGAGCTGTTCGTCGGCAACCTCAGCAAGGACACCGAGACGGTCGACTGGGCGGTGGCCTGGGTGATCGACGGCGAGCTGGTCCAGGAAAGCTACGTCAACCTGATCCCGACCGCCCAGCACGGCACCCACGTCAACGGCCTGCGCACCGGCTTCACCGACGCCCTGCGCGAGTTCTGCGACTTCCGCAATCTGCTGCCGCGCGGGGTCAAGCTGGCCCCCGAGGATGTCTGGGACCGGGTCTCGTTCGTGCTGAGCCTGAAGATGACCGACCCGCAGTTCAGCGGCCAGACCAAGGAGCGGCTGTCCTCGCGCCAGGCCGCCGGCTTCGTCGAGGGCGCCGCGCACGATGCCTTCAGCCTGTGGCTGAACCAGCACGTCGAACTCGGCGAGAAGATCGCCCAGCTGGCGATCGAGCGCGCCTCGGCGCGACTGAAGACCGAAAAGCAGGTCACCCGCAAGAAGGTCACCCAGGGCCCCGCCCTGCCCGGCAAGCTGGCCGACTGCACCAGCCAGGACCTGTCGCGCACCGAGCTGTTCCTGGTCGAGGGCGACTCCGCCGGCGGCAGCGCCAAGCAGGCGCGCGACAAGGAGTTCCAGGCGATCATGCCGTTGCGCGGCAAGATCCTGAACACCTGGGAGGTCGCCTCCGGCAGCGTGCTCGCCTCGCAGGAAGTGCACGACCTGGCGGTGGCGATCGGCTGCGACCCGGGCAAGGACGACATCGGCGGCCTGCGCTACGGCAAGGTGATCATCCTCGCCGACGCCGACTCCGATGGCCTGCACATCGCGACCCTGCTGTCGGCGCTGTTCCTGAAGCATTTCCCGGCCCTGGTCGCGGCCGGCCACGTGTTCGTGGCGATGCCGCCGCTGTTCCGCGTCGACCTGGGCAAGCAGGTGTTCTACGCCCTCGACGAGGAGGAGAAGCGGATCCTGCTGGAGAAGATCGAGCGCGAGAAGGCGGAGAAGAAGAAGGGCTCCGCCGGCGCGGTCAGCGTGACCCGCTTCAAGGGCCTGGGCGAGATGAACCCCTCGCAGTTGCGCGAGTCGACCATCCACCCCGATACCCGCCGCCTGGTCCAGCTGACCGTCGAGGATGCCGAGGGCACCCGCTCGCTGATGGACATGCTGCTGGGCAAGAAGCGCGCCTCCGACCGCAAGGCGTGGCTGGAAACCAAGGGCGACCTGGCGACCCTGGAGGTCTGAGCCCTCGCAGGGTTCCCGTAGGAGCGGCGCAAGCCGCGCGATCGGGCCTTCCCAGAAAAGCGTCATCGCGGCTTGCGCCGTTCCTACGGGTCCGCGCGGACGTCCACTTCGGCCGCCCCCGGCGCCAATGCATCCAGGAACGCCGACAACACCCGGTCGCGGTGCTTGTCGCGATGCACGACCACGCTCAGCCAGCGATCCAGCTGCAGGAACGGCGTGTCGAGCACCACGATGCCCGCACCGGCCGCGCCCCGCAGCGCGATCTCCGGCAGGCAGGCCAGGCCCAGCCCAGCCATCACCGCCTGCTTGACCGCCTCGTTCTGGCCCAGCTCGATCGCGACCTCGAACGGCCCCAGCGCGGACGCCGCGGCCTGCTCGAAGCGCTCGCGGCTGGCCGAGCCGGGTTCGCGCAGCACCCAGCGCTCGCCATGCAGGGCATCCGCCGTCAACGCGCGCCCGGCCAGCGGGTGGCCGTCGCGGGCGCAGACCACCAGGCGATCGCGGCGCCAACGCCGCTCGACCAGCTCGGGGCGATGGGTCGCGCCCTCGACCACGCCGACGTCGATCGCGAACCGGCACAGCGCGTCGGCGATCGTCGCGGTGTTGTCGACCTGCAGGCGGATGCGCACGCCCGGATGGGCCTGCACGAAGCCGCCGAGCAGGTCGGCGACCAGGTAGTTGCCGACCGTGTTGCTGGCGCCGATGCGCAGCTCGCCGGCCAGCTGACCGCCATCGGGACCGAACTGGCGCTGGATCTCGACGATCCGTGCCAGCACGTCCTCGGCCCGGGGCAGCAGCGCGCGGCCCTGGCCGTTCAACTGCAGGCCACGCCCGACCCGGTCGAACAGCGGCGCCCCCAATAGCCGTTCCAGCTCGGCCAGCGAAGCGCTGACCGCCGACTGGCTCAGGTGCAGGACCTCGGCGGCGCGGCGGACCCCGCCCTCGCGCGCGACCGCGCAGAACACCCGCAACTGGCGGGTACCGATCGCCGCAGGCAGGGGCGCGGCGGATGCCATGGGAGTGGCGGCCATCGAACACACCCGTTAGTTCTGAAATTACGAACATCATATTCGTAATAATTTTATTTTATCGATCAGTGATCGCGCCTAGAGTGCGCCCATCACGCCAATGGGCCACACCATGTTCCGCCGCCTGCTCCCCCAAGCCTCCCCCCTGCCCGGCCTGGCCCTGGCCCTGCTCTGCGGTCTGGCCGCGATGGCCCTGGCAACCTTGCCGCCGTTTCCGCAACTGCATCTGGGCGGGCTGACCCTGGCGATCGTGCTGGGCCTGCTGGTCGGCAATCTGGTCCTGGAGCCGTCCACCGCGGCCGGCCGCCGGGACCGGCGGCTGGGACCGGCCTGCGCACCGGGGCTGGCGGTGGCGCAACGGCAGTGGCTGCGCGCGGGCGTGGTGCTGTACGGGCTGCGGCTGGATCTGGGCGACGTGCTCGCGCTGGGCGCGCCGGTGCTGCTGCTGGACGCGACGATCGTGGTCGGCACGCTGGCCCTCGGGCTTTGGATCGGCCGGCGCTGGCTGCGGCTGGACCGGCAGACCGTGCTGCTGACCGCCGCCGGCAGCGCGATCTGCGGCGCCGCCGCGGTGCTGGCGACCGAGCGCAGCCTGCGCGCGCAGCCGCACAAGGTCGCGATCGCGGTGGCGACGGTGGTCGTGTTCGGCACCCTCAACATCTTCCTGTACCCGTTGCTGCAGCAGTGGACCGGCCTGGAGCCGCGGCTGTTCGGCGTCTACACCGGCGCGACCGTGCACGAGGTCGCCCAGGTGGTCGCGATCGGTCAGCAGGTCGGCGGCGAGGCCGCCGACACCGCGGTCGTGGTCAAGCTGGCGCGGGTGTTGTTGCTGGTGCCGTTCCTGCTGTGGCTGGGCTGGAGCGACCGCCGTCGCGAGCGTGGGCGTGCCGCCGATGCCGGCCCCGGCGGCGTGCTCGCCAGCGTGCCGTGGTTCGCGCTGGGCTTCGTCGCGATGACCGTGGCCAACACCTGGCTGCCGATACCGGCCGCACTGCGCGACGCGCTGCTGGTCCTCGACACCGTGCTGCTGGCGGCGGCGATGGCGGCGCTGGGCGTCGGCACCCGCGTGTCCAGCCTCAAGGTCGCCGGACCGCGCCCGCTGGCCCTGGCCGGCCTGCTGTTCCTGTTCCTGACCCTCGGCGGCTACGGCCTGACCGTGTGGTTGCTGGGCTGAACGCCGGTTCGCGGGCGCCGCGGCTCAGGCGCGGCGACGCCCGACCAGGAACACCCCGGCCAACACCAGCACGGTGCCGGCGATCTGCCAGGGCCCCATCGACTCGCCCAGCAACAGCACGCTCAGCACGATCGTCGAGACCGGGCCGATCATGCCGATCTGGGCGGCGCGCGCCGAGCCGATCCGCGCCACCGCCATCATCACCGCGAGCACCGGCAATACCGTACACACGGTGCCGTTGAGCAACGACAGCCCGTAGACCTCCGGCGCCAGCGTCAACAGCCCGTCGAGTGGGCGCAGCAGCAGGTACTGGACGATGCAGAACACGCAGGCGACGGTGCTGGCGTAGGCGGTCAGCCGCACCGCCCCGACCCGCTCGACGATCTCGCCGCTGCCGATCAGGTAGAGCGCGTACGACAACGCGCTGCCGAACACCAGCGCACTGCCGAGCACGATGTTGCTGCCGCCGACCTCCAGGTCGTGCCCGATCGCCAGCACCACGCCGGCGTAGCTGACCAGCAACGCGAGCACCTGGGCCCGGCTGGCGCGGCGGCCGAGGAACAGCACGCCGATCAGCAGCACCAGGGTCGGATTGAGATAGAGGATCAACCGCTCCAGGGTCGCGGTGATGTGGGCCAGACCGGCGAAATCGAGATAGCTGGCCAGGTAGTAGCCCAGTCCGCCAAGCACGACGATGCGCACGCGGTCGCCACCCGACAACGACGGCGAGCGCCGCCACGCCCACGCGGCCATCAGCAGGAACAGCGGCAGCGCGACGATCATCCGCAGCGCCAGCAGGGTCACCGCGTCGACGTCGTGGCGGTAGGCGAGCTTGACGATGATCGCCTTGCCGGAAAACGCGATCGCACCCAGCGCCGCCAGCAGCACACCGCGCAGGTGGCTTTCGGGAATCTCGGCATGGGTCGCGGCGACCGCCTCGCCGGCCCCGGCCGCGACCGGCGCGACGTCCAGGGGCTGGGCCAGTTCGGCGTCGACCTCGCGTTCGGGGTCGGCACCGCTCACGCGCGCGCGCCGGCGCGTGTCAGAGCGTGCATTCGAGCAGGCGCCGCAGCAGCGGTTGCAGGCGCGCGGCGCGCTCCGGGGCGTACTCGAAGCTGTCCTCGTCCATGTAGTTGATCTGGGCCAGCTCCAGTTGCACCGCGTCGATGCCATCGTCGGGGCGACCGTAGTGGCGGGTGATGTAGCCGCCCTTGAAGCGTCCGTTGACGATGTGGCTGTAGTCGGACTGCCCGGTCAGCACCGCCTCCAGCTTCGCCGCCAGTCCGGGGCGGCAGCTGGCGCCGCCGGCGGTGCCCAGGTTGAGGTCGGGCAGCCGCCCCTCGAACAGGAACGGCACCACGCTGCGGATCGAGTGGCCTTCCCACAGCACCGCGCGACCGTGCTCGCTCTTGAGCCGGGCAAGCTCCTCGCCCAGCGCCTGGTGGTAGGGCTGCCAGTAGTGGCGCACGCGCGCGGCGACCTCGTCCGCGTCCGGCGCCTGGCCGTCGAGATAGACCGGCTCGCCGTCGAAGCGCACCGCCGGGCACAGCCCGGTGGTGTTCTGGCCCGGATACAGCGACACGTCGTCCGGCGGGCGGTTGAGGTCGACCACGTAGCGCGAATGACGCGGCGCCAGGATCGAGGCGCCCAGCTCGCGGGCGAACGCGTACAGCACCGAGACGTGCCAGTCGGTGTCGGGCGCACGGCGCGCCGTCGGCGTCATCCGCGCGGCGAGATCGTCGGGAATCAGGCTGCCGTCGTGCGGCAGGCTGATCAGCAGCGGCGCGTCGCCGCGATGCAGGGTAAAGATGTCCATCGGCGTATTTTAGCGGCCCGGTGCCGCAGAACCTCGCCTCGCCTCAGCGCAACAGCACGATCTCCTCGGCGCTGGTCGGATGGATCGCGACGGTATCGTGCAGGTCCCGCAGGGTGATGCCCTTCTTCATCGCCACCGCGAAGCCCTGCAGGATCTCGTCGGCCGCCTCGCCGAGCAGGTGCAGGCCGACCACCCGGCGCTCCTCGCCGACGCAGACCAGCTTGAACAGGCTGCGTTGCGGACCGTCGACCAGGGCCTCCAGCATCGGCCGGAAGCCGGTGCGGTAGACATGCACCGCGGCATCGCCGTGACGCTCGCGCGCCTGCACCTCGGTCAACCCGACCGTGCCCAGCGGCGGATGCGAGAACACCACCGTCGGCACGTCGGTCTGATCCAGCGAGGGGTCGGCGGCGCCGCCGAACAGGTGGCTCATCAGCCGTCGCGCGGCGGCGATCGCGACCGGAGTCAGGGCAATCCCGGCGGTCACATCACCGACCGCGTGGATGCCCGGCGCGGAGGTCGCATGACCGGCATCGACGCGGATGTGGCCGCCGTCGTCGATGTCGACGCCGACCGCGTCCAGTCCCAGTCCGGCGGTGTTCGGCGCGCGTCCGGTCGCGAACAGCACCTGGTCGTAGGGGCCGTGCTCGCCACCGGCGGCATCGCGTACCCGCAGGCGGCCTTCGCCAGTGCGCTCCAGGGCCGCGACCGGACAATCCAGGTGCAGGCGGACCCCGGCCTGGCAATAGTCCTCGGCCAGTTGCCCGGCGATCGACGCGTCGAAACCGTGCAGCAGGCGCTCGCCGCGCACCAGCATCTCGACATGGCTGCCCAGCTGTTGCAGTACGCCGGCCAGCTCCACCGCGATGTAACCGCCGCCGACGATCGCCACCCGTTGCGGGGCCGCGGTCCAGTGGAAGAAGTCGTCCGACACCGCGCCCAGCGGCGCCCCCGGGATGTCCGGGCGCAGCGCATGGCCGCCGGTGGCGATCAGGATCCGCGGTGCCTGCAGGCGCAGGCCGTTGTCGCACTCGACCGTGCCGCCGCCCGCCGCGGCGCGGGCGAGCAGCCGCGCGCGGCTGGGCATGTGGACGATGCCGGCCGCATCCAGGCGGCGCCGGTAGCTCTGGTGGATGTTGTGGATGTAGCGCTCGCGATGGGCGATGAAGGTCGGCCAGTCCAGTCGGCCCGGCGCGCCCTGGAAACCGAGCGTTTCCGCCATGCCGATCATGCGGCCGACCTCGGCGGCCAGCCACATCGCCTTCTTCGGCACGCAGCCGACGTTGACGCAGGTGCCGCCCAGCGCCGACGGCTCCAGCAGCGCGACCCGGGCGCCGTGCTCGGCGGCGCGGAACGCACCGGCCAGACCGCCGGAACCGCCGCCGATCACGATCAGGTCGAATTCGCCCGCGGCGCAGGCGGCGGATTCGGTGGACTCGGACACGACAGCCTCACGAGGGGACGGGAACAGGCTTCTTTCTACCAGCCGCGCGCGCCGGGGGGCACCCCTTATTGGGCACGCTCAGCGGACGAAGCGTTCCATCCGGAACGGCGCCGGGTCCAGCGCCGGTGTGCGTCCCGCCATCAGGTCGGCCAGCAACTGCGCGGTCGCCGCGCTCATGCTGACGCCCATCATGCCGTGCCCGGTCGCCAGCCACAGTCCGTCGCGCCCCGGCACCGCACCGATCACCGGCACGTCGTCGCGGCTCATCGGCCGCCACCCGTACCAGCGCTCCTGCACCTGCGGGCCGACCGGGTCGTGCAGATATTCGGCCGCGCCGCGCTCCAGCGCCGCCAGCCGTCGCGGATTGAGCGAGGTGTCGTAGCCGGAGAACTCCATCGTGCTGCCCAGGCGGAAGCCCTGGTCCCATACGGTCACGCAGACCGAGCGCTCGTGCAGCACCAGCGGGCGCCGCGGCACCCGCGCCGGACGGCTGTAGGTGATCGAGTAGCCCTTGCCCGGCTGCAACACGCGCTTGAGCATCGGCACCCCGAACGCATCGGCACGCTGCGGCGACCAGGCGCCGGTCGCCACCACCACGTCGCGCGCCTGCACGGCGCCCTGCGCGGTCTCCACGCGCACCCGCCGACCGGCCTCGATCGCGCTCACCTCGCAGTGCTCGCGGATCGTGCCGCCGCGTTCGCGCACCGCCCGCGCCAGTTCGGCCACGTAACGGTCCGGCCGCAGCGAGGCGTCGCCGTCGAAACGGATCGCGCCGGCAATGCCGGGCTTGAGCGCCGGCTCCATCGTCTCGTAGGCGGCGCCGTCGAGCACCTCGACCGGCACGCCCAGCTCGCGCAGCAATTCGACCTCGCGCAGCCCGTGTTCGAGCTCGCGCGGATCGCGGAACACGTAGTCCTCGCCGGAGGGCTGGAACTCGCACTGCAGACCGAAGCGCGACACCCAGTCCTCGATGCGCGCGCGCGAGTCGTTCAGCATCGCGCCCTTGGCGGCCGCGCTGGCGCGCCAGTCGCGCTCGTTGCAGCGTGCGGCGAAGTGCAGCAGCCAGCGCCACAGCAGCGGATTGATTCCCGGCTTGACGTACAGCGGCGCGTCCGGGGTGAACATCCACTTCAACGCGGTCGCGACCATGCCTGGCGCGGCCAGCGGCGGCGCGTGGCTGGGGGTGATCGTGCCGCAGTTGCCATGCGAGCTGCCGCCGCCGATGCGGCCGGCGTCGATCACGGTCGCTCCGCGCCCGGATTCGAGCAGGGCCAGTGCCGACGCCAGGCCGATCACGCCCGCGCCCACGATCACGACGTCTTCGTGCTGTGTCATCGATGCTTTCAGGAAATCACGTCAGGGGAGGAAGCGGGCCGCCGCAGCGGCGGCAGGGCCCGGTAGCTCAGGCCACGCCACAACCACTCGACGGGCCCGAAACGGAAGCGTGCCATCCACAGATGGGCGATGACCAGCTGCGCGGCGAACACCGCCAGCACGCCGGCGACCTGCGCACCGCGGCCGACCTCGCCCCACAGACCCAGGCCGTAGCCATAGAACACCCAGGTGCCGATCAGCGACTGCATCAGGTACAGGCTCAGCGCCATCCGTCCGGCCGGCGCCAGCATTCGCAACCAGCGCCCGTCGCGCCGCATCGCGAGCACCACCCAGCCGAGATACCCCAGGCTCAGCAACGGCGCGCCCGCCGCCTGCAGCGTCATCGCCAGCAGCGCGGCGGCGTCCAGGTCGCTGGCCAGGTCAGGGGCCGGATCGATCGCCACGCCAGCCAGGGTCAGCGCCAGGCCCGCCGGCGCCGCGGCGCGGACGAAGCCGCGGAACAGGCGCGAATGCGCGGTCGCATCGCCGGCGCCGCTCATGGCGCCACTGCCCACCAGCCAGGCGCCGAACAGGAACACGCCCAGCGCCATCGGCAGGAAGAACAGCATGTCGCCGAGGCTGTCGAGCAGGAACCGGATCCGGAACAACGTCGCCGCCGCATAGCTGCCGGCCGAATAGGCGGCGACCTCCCGATCCCGCAGCGCGACCTGCATGGCCTGTCCGGCCGGATCGGCGTCGGCGCCGCCGGCCAGCGCGACCGTCAGCGCCATCAGCCCCAGCAATACGACCACCGAGTAGTACAGGCCGGCACCCCACAACCACAGCCGGGCCGGTGCGATCCGTTGCAGACAGGCCAACAGCACGAATGCCGCCAGCGCATAGCTGACCAGGATGTCGCCGGCCCAGATCAGGCAGGCATGCACCAGTCCGATCGCCAGCAGCCCCGCGGTCCGGCGCAGGTAGAACGGCACGAAGGCGCGACCGGCCGCCTGCGCACGCGCCCGCATCACCGCGAAGCCCATGCCGAACAGCAACGAGAACAGCACCCAGAATTTGCCGCTGACCAGGACGTAGATCGCCGCGTCCAGCCACAGGTCGATACCGCTGGCGGCCGGATCGATGCCATCGACACGCGCGACCAGCGGCAGGCTGAACCACTCGACGTTCATCAGCGCGATGCCCAGCAGCGCCAGCCCACGCAGCACGTCCAGCGTCGCGATCCGCTCCTGCCGTGTCAGCGGCGCCCAGTCGTTCGCCATCCCGGGGCCTGCGCCCATCTGCATCGCTCTGTACCGTCCGGAGCCGCGAGTGTAGACGGCGGCGCCCGCCCACGGCGATACCGACCATGGCCGCAACGCCGACGGCCCGCGCGAGGCGGGCCGTCGGATGCTGCGCGGATGCCGCTCAGGAGCGCGATCAGTGCTCGACGCCGCCCTCGCCGTGCACGTGGCCGTGCTCGACTTCCTCGGCACTGGCCTCGCGGACCTCGACGATCTCCACCGCGAAGTGCAGGTCCTTGCCCGCCATCGGGTGGTTCAGATCGACATCGACCACGCTCATGCCGACCTTGACGATGGTCACCGCGCGCGGGCCGAAGTTGGTCTGCAGGATCGCCTGCATGCCCGGAGCGACCTTCTGGCCCTTGAAGTACTTCTTCGGCACGCGCTGGGTCAGGCCTTCCTTGATCTCGCCGTAGGCGTCGGCCGCGGCCACGTCGACCTCGAACGTATCGCCGGCCTCGCGCCCGTCCATTGCCTGCTCAAGCCCCGGAATGATGTTGTTGTGACCGACCAGGATCACCAGCGGATCGCGGCCCTGGGAGCTTTCCAGCGGTTCCTGGCCCTCGGACACCGGGCTTTCGGAGACGGTGTAATGGAAACGGACGACGCGGTCTTTCTCGATCTTCATGGACTGGGCGACTCGATTGCAGGGCCGCACGGACGGCGACCGGATGGAAGACGTGGTCCCGGCCATGGCGCGCCCGCAGGCCGCCCGCCGGAACGGTGGATCGGCGACGGATCCGCAGCGGAACTTGTCGCCGTCGCGTCCAGCGGCCAAGCTACGGCCATGGACAGGACCGCGCATTATCCCGGCAACGC
>NZ_VICD02000259.1 GCF_006546735.2 Marilutibacter maris
TGCGGGTGTACGCGTTCGCGCCCGACAACGCGGCGCTGCTGGAGGACCTGGGTGTCTGGGCCGCGGTGGCCTCGGCACGGCTGCAGCCGTACCGGGCGATGCGGGTCTGGGACGCCGGCGGCGGCGATCCGATCGTGTTCGAGGCCGATGCCTTTGCGCGCACCGAGCTGGGCTGGATCGTCGAGCATGGCCTGCTGGTCGACCGGCTGTGGTCGGCGCTGCCGGCGGCGGGGGTCGAACTGCACTGCCCGGACCGGGTTTCCGGCCTGGAACAGGACGAGGACAGCGCGACGGTGCTGCTGGAGTCCGGACTGCGTCTGCGCGCGCGACTGGTGCTGGCGGCGGACGGCGGCGACTCGCAACTGCGGGCGATGGCCGGCATCGACACCGTCACCCGCGACCGCGGCCAGAGCGGCCTGGTCGCCTTCATCGATCATGCCAACCCGCACCAGGCGACCTGCTGGCAGCGGTTCCTGCCGACCGGGCCGCTGGCCTTCCTGCCGTTCGCCGGCAGCGATGGCGGCGAAGGGCGGCGCAGCTCGATCGTCTGGACCCTGCCCGAGGCCGAGGCGCTGCGTCTGCGCGACTGCGACGAGGCGAGCTTCCTGGTCGAACTCGATCGCGCCTTCGACGGTCCGCTGGGGCCGATGCGGGCGGTGTCGAAGCGGGTCGCGTTTCCACTCAAGCGGCAGTTGGCCGAGTCCGTCGTCGCCGGCCGGGTCGCCCTGATCGGCGACGCCGCCCACGTGGTCCATCCGTTGGCGGGGCAGGGGGTGAACCTGGGCCTGCGCGATGTCGCCGCGCTGAGGGCGACCCTGCGCGAGGCGGCCGCCGGTGGTGGCGACATCGCCGCGCCGTCGCGGCTGACGCGCTGGGCGCGCACGCGCAGGAGCGAGAACACGGTCGCCGCGCACGCCTTCGACGGTCTCAACCGGCTGTTCTCCAACGATGCCCTGGTGCCGACCCTGCTGCGCGGCCCGCTGATGGGCCTGGTCGGCAAAATGCCGCCGCTGACCCATGCGTTCTGGCGACGCGCGGCCGGGCTGTAGGGCGACGGGGCGGTCGCCGCTCAGCGCGGCCTTGCGAACACGGTGATCTCTTCGCGGTCGTGGTAGAGCTGGCGGGCGCGGATCGTCAGCGGCCTGCCGGCCTGGGCTTCGAGCAGGTCCAGGCACAGCCGGGTCTCGTCCCAGCGCTTCTTCATCGGCAGCTTGAGGTTGAAGATCGTCTGCCGGCACCAGCCCTCGCGCAGCCAGGCCGCCATCCGTTCGGCGACCCGTCGCGGCTGCTCGACCATGTCGCAGACCATCCAGTCCAGCGGCTGGGCCGGTTGCCAGCGGAAGCCATCGGCGCGCAGGTGTTCGAGCCGGCCGGTCTCGAACAGGTGCGGTCGCAGTGGCCCGTTGTCGATCGCGGTCATGTGCAGGCCGTGGCCAAGCATCACCCAGGTCCAGCCACCGGGCGCGGCACCCAGGTCGGCGCCGGTCAGACCGTCGCGCAGCAACGCGGCGCGTTCGTCGCGGTCGAGCAGGACGAGCAATGCCTCCTCCAGCTTCAGCGCCGAGCGGCTGGGCGCCTGTGCATGCATGCGCAGGCGCGGGATGCCCTGCGGCCACGGCGCGCTGTCGCCGGGATGGCTGCGACCGAGCAACAGATGATCGCCGTCCAGCAGCACCACGTGCAGACGCGGCAGTCGCGGCTGTTCGCGGGCGCTGAGCCAGCCGGCCTTGCGCAGGGCCGGCCGCAAGGCGTTGCCGAAGCTGCGGGCGAGTCCGGACAGCGGGCGGCCGGCATCGGAGTCCGGGTGCTCGACCCACAGCTCGCCGAATGCCGCACCGTCGCGGTCGTGGCTGCAGATCGTGTCGAGCGTGGCCAGGACCGGGCCGATCCGGTCGCGCGGATCGATGCCGCGCAGTTCGGCCAGGCGCAGCAGCTTCTGGCGGGCGAAGATCAGCGCCGCGAACGGCAGTTGCCGGGCCAGTTGCGCGGCGTCGTCGCAGAGGTATTCGACAAAGCCGCTGCCGCGCTGGGTCCGCGGGTAGCCGGCATGGCCCAGCGCGGCGGCGCGCTCGGCCAGCTCGGCGGCCAGTTCGGGTTCGAAGCCCGGCCGGCAGTGGCAGAACAGGGCGTCGCCGCTCACGCGCGGCTCCCGTCATTGGCGCGAGGGTCGAGGGTCATGGGATCAGTAACGCGGACCGCCGCGTTCGCCGTAGTCGCGCAGCACCTCGCGCGCGGCATCGCGCTGCAGGTCGCGGACCACGGCGATGCCGCGACGCTCCAGCTCGCCGACCCAGTCGGCCGGCAGCGGGCCCTCGTCGAACTCGGTCAGCGACTCCACGTCCTCGGCGCGCGCGCCGATCAGCAGCCGGTCGACGCCGGCCCACACGGTCGCGCCGTAGCACTGGCAGCACGGTTGCGACGAGGTGGCCAGGGTGATCGGTCCGCACGGACGGTCGTCGGCGTCGCGGTTCAGGCGCAGGCGCTGGGTGCGCTGCTGGGCCAGCATGTAGGCCATGTTCTCGGCGTGCGCCAGCGAGCAGCTGTGCGGCACCACCCGGTTCACGCCGATCGCGATGATGCGGTCGTCGGGCCCGAACACCACCGCGCCGAACGGTCCACCGGTGTCGGCCTCGACGTTGCGCCGCGACAGTTCGACCGCGAGCGCGACCTTGTCGGCGTCGTCGGTGTAGGCACGGGCGGTGTCGACCGTCTCGTGCACCCACGCCGGCAGGGTCAGGTGGACCTGGGCATACAGCATCTTTCAAACTCCTTGTTGAACGGTGTCCTTACTGGATCGCGGGCAGGGCGGCGCTCTGCGCCTGGCAGCTGCCTTCGACGCACTGGCAGCCCTCGATGGCCGGAAAACCGCAGACGCTCATCATTCCCGATTCGGCGCAGGCGGCCTTGACCCCTTCCGGGTCGGTCGGGCTGTTCACGTTGACGCAGGCCGGGTAGTAGCCGCAGCAGTTGCCGACGTTCTTGACCGTGCAGTCGGCGTCGGTCTTGCAGCTCTTGTCGATGCGGACAGCGCCGGTCGGGCCGGCGTCCGGCGTCCGGGCGCGATCGTCGGTGGACTGCGGCGGCTCGGCGGCGACCGCCGAACCGGTGGTCGACGGCGCGACGCAGGCGCCGAGCAACAGCACGGCGGCGAGCAGGGCGATGAGTGCGGGGGCGGACGGGCGGACCCGGCCGCGGGCGATGAGCGTGTCGAACATGCGAACCTCCTTGGACGGTGCCTGCCAGGCACGGTGGCGACAGTGCGGCCGAACGCGCGAGGCGGCCGGCCGAGGCAGGGTAGGGCAAGCACCCTGCACGCGGCCACAACCGCGATGCGGGCGCCCGCCGCGGATCGCTCAGGCCTTGCCGGCCCAGGTGTCGCGCAGGGTCACGGCGCGGTTGAACACCGGCTTCTCGGGCGAGTGGTCGTAACGGTCGGCGACGAAGTAGCCGCTGCGCTCGAACTGGAACGCCTGCTCCGGCGCCGCGACCGCGGCGGCCGGCTCGACATAGCCGGTCACGACCCGCCGCGAGCCCGGGTTGAGGTGGTCCTGATAGGTCCTGACCATGCCGTTCTCGTCCGGGGTGTCGTCGTCGGGGTCGGCCACGTCGAACAGACGGTCGTACAGGCGCACCTCGGCCGCGACCGCGTGGGCGGCGCTGACCCAGTGGATGGTGCCCTTGATCTTGCGGTTGGCGCCCTCCATGCCCGGACGCGACTCGGGGTCGAGGCTGCCGCGCAGTTCGACGATCTCGCCGGCGTCGTTCTTCACCACCTCGTCGCAGCGGACGATGCCGGCGCCGCGCAGGCGCACCTCGCCCCCCGGAACCAGGCGCTTGAAGCCCTTCGGCGGCACCTCGGCGAAGTCCTCGCGTTCGATCCACAGCGCATTGGAGAACGGCATCCGGCGGCTGCCGAAGCTCTCGTCCTTGGGGTGGTTGGGGAAGCTCAGCGATTCCTCGTGGCCTTCCGGCAGGTTGGTGATCGTCAGCTTCAGCGGCTCGATCACCGCCATCCGTCGCGGCGCGATCGCGTCCAGGTCCTCGCGCAGGCAGCCTTCCAGCACCGAGTAGTCGATCAGCGAGTTCTGCTTGCTGATGCCCAGCCGCTCGGCGAACAGACGCAGCGACGCAGGCGTGTAGCCGCGGCGGCGGATGCCCTGCAGGGTCGGCATGCGCGGGTCGTCCCAGCCGTCGACCAGTCCGGCCTGCACCAGCGCCATCAGCTTGCGCTTGCTCATCACCGTGTAATTGATGTTCGCGCGCGAGAACTCGATCTGGCGGGGCTTGGCCGCCTCCAGCGGCAGGCCCTTGTCGGTCAGCGGCTTCAGCAGCGCGGGGTCGCCGGCGAGGTCGACCTTCTCCACGCACCAGTCGTACAGCGGGCGGTGGTCCTCGAACTCCAGCGTGCACAACGAGTGGGTGATGCCCTCGACCGCGTCGCCCAGCGAGTGGGCATAGTCGTACATCGGGTAGATGCACCAGCCGGCGCCGGCGATCGGGTGCGGCACGTGCTTGATCCGGTACAGCGCGGGATCGCGCAGGTTCATGTTGCCGCTGGCCATGTCGATCTTCGCCCGCAAGGTGCGGGCGCCGTCCGGGAACTCGCCGGCGCGCATGCGGCGGAACAGGTCGAGGTTCTCCTCGACGCCGCGGTCGCGGTATGGCGAGTCGCGGCCGGGCTCGGTCAGGGTGCCGCGGTACTCGCGCACCTGCTCGGCGCTCAGATCGCAGACGAAGGCGTCGCCCTGGTGGATCAGCTTCTCGGCGGCGAGGTAGTAGATCTCGAAGTAGTCCGAGGAGTGCCGCAGCGCATTCCATTCGAAGCCCAGCCAGCGCACGTCCTCCTGGATCGCGCGCACGTACTCGGGGTCTTCCTTCACCGGGTTGGTGTCGTCGAAGCGCAGGTTGCAGGTGCCGCCGAACTCGCGGGCAATGCCGAAGTCCAGGCAGATCGCCTTGGCATGGCCGATATGCAGATAGCCGTTGGGCTCGGGCGGGAAGCGGGTACGGATCGCCTCGTGCCGGCCGCTGGCGAGGTCGTCGCGGACGATCTGCCTGATGAAATCCTTCTTCTCGGCGGCAGGCGCCTGCGCCGCCGTATCTCCGGCGGCGGTGGAGGGGGCAGGGCGTTCGGGGGTTGCGGACATGCGGCACGGTGTCGACGGGGGTGGAACCGTGCAGTTTAGCGGTTCGGGATCGCGGAAACCTCCACCGGCGCCTACCACGGCGGCGTTGGCAACGCTTCCTTGACGCCGGGGCCTTGACGGCAGGCGTATGCTCACAGGCAGGCCACCGAAGAAGGTCCCGCCGATGAAGGTCGTCTACGAAGCCGACACCCTGATCGATGCCCACCTGGTCAAGCACGCGCTGGAGGACGCCGGGATTCCGGTGTTCCTGCGCGGCGAGGCCCTGGTCGGCGGCATGGGCGAGCTACCGCTGTTCGGCGTGGTCGCGGTCTGCGTGCCCGACAGCGCCTGGCCCGAGGCCAGCGAACTGGTCGCCGGCCTGCCGCTGTCCGAACCGCCGCCGGCCGCGCAGGAAGACGACGACGGCATCGGCGCCGGCGACTGGGTCCCGGCCTGAGCCGGCGGACCGCCCCCTACATGGAACCCCCGCGATGCCCCCTGCCGACGATGCAGACCGTCCCGCATCCACCCCGGTAGCGGCACCGGTCGACGAACTGGACGTCGACGCGTTGCGCGCCCGGATCCTCGACGTTCCCAACTTCCCGTCCGCGGGCGTGCTGTTCCGCGACGTGACCCCGATGCTGGCCGACGCCGAGGCGTTCGGTCGCTGCATCGATGCGCTGGCGGCGCCGTGGCAGGACGCCGGGGTCGAGGCGGTATGCGGGATCGAGTCGCGCGGCTTCATCTTCGGCGCGGCGCTGGCGCGGCGGCTGGAAGTGGGCTTCGTGCCGCTGCGCAAGCCCGGCAAGCTGCCGCCGCCGCTGGTCGAGGTCGAGTACGCGCTGGAATACGGCCGCGATCGCCTGCAGGCCCGGAGCGGCATCCTCGACGGTGGGCTGCGGACCCTGATCGTCGACGACGTGCTCGCCACCGGCGGCACCCTCGCGGCCGCGCACGAACTGGTCACCCGGCTCGGCGGCTTGACCGTCGGTGCCGGGGTGGTGATCGAGCTGTCCGCCCTCGGCGGCCGTGCGCGCTGGCCGCGCGAGCTGCCGTTGCGCGCGCTGCTGGATTATTGATCGACGGGAGTATCCCCGTAGAGGCGGCTTCGTACCGTAGGAGCGGCGTAGGCCGCGATGAAGCTTTCACGGGAATGCCCGATCGCGGCTCACGCCGCTGCTGCGTGTCCCCATGCACCGACCCTGGAGTTCCGACATGCTCGGTATAGGAGCTTTCAAACAACGCCTGCCCGCGCCCGGCGACGCACTGCCCGGACGCCCGACCGCGCTGCCGCTGCGCAATGCCCACCACGTGCATGGCCGGCCGCTGCGCGACGCCTTCGCCGGCATGGCCCGCCTGCAGTTCGGGATGGGCTGCTTCTGGGGCGCCGAACGGATGTTCTGGTCGATCCCTGGTGTGTTCTCCACCGCGGTCGGCTATTCCGGCGGCTATACGCCGAACCCGACCTACCGCGAGGTCTGCAGCGGCATGACCGGTCATGCCGAGACCGTGCTGGTGGTCTACGCGCCGTCCGAGGTCTCGGTCGAGGCCCTGTTGAAGGCGTTCTGGGAGGGGCACGACCCGACCCAGGGCATGCGCCAGGGCAACGACGTCGGCAGCCAGTACCGCTCGGTGATCTTCTGCGAGGACGAAGTCCAGTACGCGGCGGCGACCGCCAGTCGCGATGCGTTCCAGCAGCGGCTCGGCGCGGCCGGGCTGGGCGCGATCACCACCGAGATCGGCTGTCCGGCGCCACCGTTCTACTATGCCGAGGACGAGCATCAGCAGTATCTGTCCAAGCATCCGGACGGCTACTGCGGACTCGGCGGCACCGGCGTCAGTTGTCCGATCGGTACCGGTGCCTAGGGCCGGTGGAAACCATCGACAGTGGCCGCGCCGGGATTGCCGCCATCGTCACGCGGTTCCGGCCAAACTCGGCCCCGATGCGGGTCCGGCGGCTGCGATGAAAGGCCGCACCGCATCGCCGTCCTGTTGGAGCTCCCCTTGAAGATCGCCCCCACTGCCGTGTCGACCCTGCCGCGCGTCCCGCTCGCGCGCGCCATCCAGGCGATGCCCGCGTTGGGCATTGTCGTCCTGCTTGCCGCCTGTCAGCCGCCGTCGCCCACCGATCGCGGCGCCGTCGCGACCGATGTCGCGGTGCCCATGCAGGCGCCGCCGCAACGGCCCGCCCACGGGCCGTCGTTCGACTGCCGCGAGGTGGTCGGAGAGGACGAGCGGTTGATCTGCGGCGACCCCGGACTCGCCGCGCTCGACCGGCGCCTCGATGCCGCCTACCGCGAGGCGCTGGAGGCGGCCGGCGACGGACGCGACACCCTGAAGGCGACCCAGATCGGATGGCTCAAGGGCCGCGGCGACTGCTGGAAGGCCGAGGACAAGGTCAACTGCGTGCGCGAGGCCTATCTGACCCGCCTGGTCGACCTCCAGATCAACAGCGGCGCGGTCGTGGTGCCGACCCCGGTCGAGTACCGCTGCGACGACGACGGCAAGCCGTTCACGGCGACCTTCTACAACGACCTCGATCCGCGCGCGGCGGTGCTGACCTGGGGCAACGACCAGGCGATCGTGTTCGCCCGGCCCGCCGCCAGCGGCACCCGTTACGGGCGCGAGGGCCTGGACTTCCGCGAGCACCAGGGCGAGGTGCGGGTCGATTTCCACGGCAACGCCCTGGTCTGCAGGCCGGCCGACTGAGCGAGTCTGCGCCGGCCCGGGCCTCGCGCGTTCAGGCGTCGCCGTTGGCGAGCGCGTCGGCGGCCAACCGCAAAGCGTAGTCGCGCAGGTCGCGCGGCCAGTTTCCGGTGTGACGGGCGAAGCCGGCCCCGTCGCCGGCGAACAGCGCGCGGTTGGCTTCCTCGTAGCCGGGCAGGTCGCCGGCCAGAGTGGTCATGAAGCGATAGGCCGCCTCCTGGCTGCGGCGCCTGCCGTCGCGGTCGGCATTGGCGTGGCGGGCGCTTTCGACCAGCCGGCGCAGCGCGGCGGAGGCGCCGCCCGGCTGTTCGGCGAGCCATTCCCAGTGCCTTGGCAGCAGGGTGACCTCGCGTGCGACCACGCCGAGCTTCGGCCGTCCGCGCGGACGCGGCGTGTCGGCCGTTTCGTCGGCCCGGCCGCGTGGCGGGATGCCGATCCTGCGCAGGGCCTCGCGGCGGTTGCCGGGCGCGGCCGGCGGTGACGCCGACGCTGGAGTCGCGGCCAGCCGTTGCCGGATCTCGTCGGCACTGCCGCGCAGGTCGAGGTCGACCACCCGTCCGCTGTCGTCGGCGAATACCAGTACCGGGTCATGGCCGTCGTCGCCGTGGGCGGCAGCCGCGCAGGCGACCTCGTCCAGCGGCCCGTGGGCCAGGAGCGTCTGGCCGGCGAAGGCGGTGTAGCGGGAGGGTGAGGCGTTCATGGGCGGGTCCGTAGGGGGGTTGTGGTCGGGGATTTTGCCCGGGTAAATTGCAGGATGTCAATATTATCCGGGTAATAAAATTGCGCTTGACTGTGGATTTTATTTCGATAATTCTGGAAATATGGAAACATTAGATGCCCTGAGCGCACTGCGCGCGCTCGGTCACGAGAATCGGCTGGCGGCTTTCCGCGCCCTGGTCCAGGCCGGTCTGCAAGGGCTGGCGGTCGGCGAGCTGCGCGAGCGGCTGGGGCTGCCGGCGGCGACCCTCAGCGCACATCTCAACGTGCTGCGCGCGGCCGGTCTGGTGCAGGACGCGCGCGAGGGACGGGTGATCCGGGTCAGCGCCGACTACGCGCGCATGAACGCATTGCTCGCCTACCTGACCGAAAACTGCTGTGCCGGCGCCGGCGAATGCGCGCCGGCTTCCAATGTCTGTTCGCCCCCATCCCGAGGAGATCGTGCATGAACCGGTTCCACGTGCATCTGAACGTCGCCGACCTGTCGGCCAGCATCCGTTTCTACACCGCCTTGTTCGCCAGCGAACCGGCCGTGCTCAAGGACGACTACGCGAAGTGGATGCTGGAGGATCCGAGAGTGAACTTCGCGATCTCCAGCCGCGATCGCGCGTCGGGCGTCGATCACCTCGGTTTCCAGGTCGAGTCGGAGTCGATGCTGGCCGCGATCGGCGAGCGCCTGGACGCGGCCGGTGTCGCCAGCCAGCCGGAGACCGGCGCGATCTGCTGCTATGCGCGTTCGGACAAGGTCTGGGTCGAGGACCCGCAGGGCGTGAAGTGGGAGAGTTTCCGCACCCTCGGCGAGGCGACGACCTACAACGGCAGTGCGCGCGCCTGCGCCACCGACGGCAGCAGCTGCTCGCCGGACATGCCGGCCGAACGGCGCGCGGTCGAGCCGCCGGCCAGTTGCTGCGCGCCCGATTCCAACTGCTGCTGAGACCATCGCCATGACCGGCTCCCGTGCCCGCGTTCTGTTCGTCTGTGTCGAAAATTCCAACCGCAGCCAGATGGCCGAGGCCTTCGCCCACATCCACGGCGGCGAGACCGTCGAAGCGCTCAGCGCGGGTTCGGCGCCGTCTGGGCGGATCAACCCGAAGGCGGTGCGCTTCATGGCCGAGCTCGGCTACGACCTGTCCGGCCATGCATCCAAGTCGCTGGAGCAGATCGGCGGCGAGTTCGACGCGGTGATCACGATGGGATGCGGCGACAACTGTCCGTGGGTGCCGGCGAAGCGGCGCGAGGACTGGGGCCTGCCCGACCCGCGCGACATGGACGACGACGGCTATCGCGCGGTGCGCGACGAGATCGGCGAGCGGGTGCGGGCGCTGCTGGAGTCCTTGCGGTGAGCGCAGCGGGACCTGCGCGTCGACCGCTGGGCGGGCGCCTGCTGGCCGAGTTCATCGGCACCGCGCTGCTGCTGGCGACCGTGGTCGGCTCCGGAATCATGGGCGTGAACCTGGCCGCGGGCAACGACGCGCTGGCCCTGTTGGCCAATGCGATGGCCACCGCCGGCGTCCTGTACGTGCTGATCGTGCTGTTCGGGCCGCTGTCGGGGGCGCACTTCAATCCGGCGGTGACGGTGGCGATGCGGGTGCGTGGTGAGCTCGACAATCGCGAGGCCGGCGCCTATGTACTGGTCCAGGTGGCCGGGGCGGTCGTCGGGGTGATACTCGCCCACGCGATGTTCGACCAGGCCCTGCTGCAGCCGGGCGTGCGCGTGCGCAGCGGCGCCTCGCAGTGGCTGAGCGAGGCGATCGCGACCTTCGGTCTGCTGTTGACGATCCTGCTCGGCCTGCGCCATCGCCCGGCGGCGGTGCCGGTGCTGGTCGCGGCCTGGATCTTCGCCGCGTACTGGTTCACCGCCAGTACCTCGTTCGCCAATCCGGCGGTCACCATCGCGCGCGCGCTGACCCGCAGCTTCGCCGGCATCCGTCCCGACGACGTCGCCGGATTCGTCGCCGCCCAGTTGGCCGGCGCCGTCGTCGCATTGTGGGTGGCGCGTTGGCTGCCGTCGCCGCGGCCGCGGGGCGATCGGGTATCTGAGGGGGTATCTGCGGGCGGCGGCGATACGGTCGCTGACGACGCCGCGGTCTCCTGATCGGCAGCAGTCTCGATCATCGATAGAATCCGGCAGGTATTCGCGCACCGCTGGACAGGCCGCATGAAGGGCAACACCAAGACCCGCAACACCCTTCTCTGGCTGACGCTCGCCGCGACCGTGGCGGCACTGGCGGCGACCTTCCTGATCGGGCGGACGCCGCCGTTGCCGGCGTTCGAGGAAGCCGGGCCGCCACCGACACGGCTGGGCTGGCGGGGGCGGGTCGGGCTGGTGGCCGGCGACGGCGTCGGCGGCGCCACCGACGGTCCGGCCGCACGATCCCGCTTCGCCGACCCCTGGGGGCTGGCGCTGTGGGAGCCGCCGGTGCGTGCGCAGACGGACGACGCGCAGGAAGCGGGCGCCGTCGCCGTGGCCGACGAAGCCCGGCTGTACGCGACCGACGCCGGCGACAACAACCGCATCCGGGTGATCCATGCCGACGGTCGGGTGACGACCCTGGCCGGTGGCGGCGAGGGTTTCGTCGACGGTCCGGCGGCGGTCGCCCGCTTTCACACCCCGTCCGGCCTGGCGCTGGACCTGGCCGGCAACCTCTACGTCGCCGACACCGGCAACCACGCGATCCGCAAGGTCACCCCTCGGGGCGTGGTCAGCACCCTGGCGGGCACCGGTACGCCCGGTTTCCGCGACGGGCCGGGTGCGCAGGCACAGTTCAACGGCCCGATCGGGATCGCGGTCGATGTCGGCGGTCGCGTCCATGTCGCCGACACCTACAACGACCGCATCCGCATCATCGAGCCCGACGGCCGTGTCCATACCCTGGCCGGCGACGGCCTGCCCGGCGATCGCGACGGTGCCGGCGTCCAGGCCCGCTTCGATACTCCGACCGGACTGGCGGTAAACGCGCGCGGCGACGTATGGGTCGCCGATGCCGGCAATCGCAGCATCCGTCACGTGTCGTCGCGCGGCGAGGTCGCCACCGTGCTGCGCGATGCGCCGACCACGCCGATCGGCCTGGCCCGCAGTCACGATGGCGTGCTCTACGCCGCCGGCATCTGGCCGGCGATGGTGTTGCAGGTCGCCGGAGGCGGCCGCCATCACGACATCGGCGCGGCCATCGATGGCCGCTTCTCGCGCCCGGCCGGCATCGCGCTCGACGCCGGTGGCCGGCTCTACCTCAGCGATGCCGGTGCCCATCGCCTTCACCGCAT
>NZ_VICD02000260.1 GCF_006546735.2 Marilutibacter maris
CCGTCCGGGCCGCTGATGGCGGCCGGGGGAGGGGCCCGGCGCCAACGCTTCAGCCGGGGTTGCGCTCCGGGTTCGGCGCAGGGGCGGGCGCTTGGTTACAATCTGCGCCCCCGATGTCGCACGGTTCCCCGGACATGATCGTCCTCGAGGGCCCCCAGGCCCTGTCTGCGTTCCGCCGTGAACGCCTCCAAGCCCGCCTCCAGGCCCTCCACCCCGACCTGCGCCTGCTTGGCGTCTGGCCGGTCTACTGGGTCCAGCCCGAACCGGGCGCACAGCCCGATATCGACGCGCTGAGCCGCATCCTGCAGGCCGGCCACGCCGCCGAGCCGGCGGCGGACGGCGCGGTCAGCCGCTATGCGACGCCGCGCCTGGGCACGCTGTCGCCATGGTCGAGCAAGGCCACTGAGCTGCTGCACGGCGCCGAACTGCCGGTGAAGCGGGTCGAGCGCGGCCTGCGCTACGACCTGGCCGGCTGGCCGGCCGAGCCGGCGGTGCGGACCGCGGTGGCCAAGGTCCTGCACGACCCGATGACGCAGTCGCTGCTGGACACGCGCGAGGCCGGCGAGGCGTTGTTCACCGCGCTGGAGCGTGGCGAGCCCGAGCGCATCGCCCTGGCCGACCTGGATGCCGCCAACGTGCGTCTGGGCCTGGCCCTGGCCGTGGACGAGATCGACTACCTGCGCGAGCGCTACGCGGCGCTGGGCCGGCAGCCGTCCGACGTCGAGCTGATGATGTTCGCGCAGGCGAACTCGGAGCACTGCCGGCACAAGATCTTCAACGCCAGCTGGACCATCGATGGACGCGAGCAACCGCTGTCGCTGTTCAAGATGATCAAGAACACCCACGCCGAGACGCCTGAACACACGCTCTCGGCCTACAGCGACAATGCCGCGGTCGTTGCCGGCTACGGCAGCCGCCGCTTCCGCCCCGATCCGGCCGATGGCCGTTATCGCAGCGAGGACGAGGCCGAGTCGGCGTTCTGCATCAAGGTCGAGACCCACAACCATCCGACCGCGATCGCGCCGTTCCCGGGCGCCTCGACCGGCAATGGCGGCGAAATCCGCGACGAGGGCGCGACCGGCCGCGGCGGCAAGCCCAAGGCCGGCCTGACCGGTTTCTCGGTCTCGCACCTGCGCATTCCGACCCTGCCGCAGCCGTGGGAATCGCCGCGCGCGCTGAACCCTAGGATGGCCTCGGCGCTGGAGATCATGCTCGAGGGCCCGATCGGCGGCGCCGCGTTCAACAACGAATTCGGCCGTCCCAACCTGGCCGGCTACTTCCGCAGCTTCGAGCTCGACCAGGGCCGCGCCGGCGAGGCCGCGCTGGTCCGCGCCTACGACAAGCCGATCATGCTGGCCGGCGGCCTGGGCGCGATCGACCGGGACCAGGTCGAGAAACTGAGCCTGCAGCCGGGCCATGCGGTGATCGTGCTCGGCGGTCCGGCAATGCTGATCGGCCTGGGCGGCGGCGCCGCCAGCTCGGTCGCCTCCGGCACCAGTTCCGAGGACCTGGATTTCGCCAGCGTGCAGCGCGACAACCCGGAAATGGAGCGTCGCTGCCAGGAAGTGATCGACCGCTGCGTCGCGCTGGGCGCCGACAATCCGATCGCCAGCGCGCACGATGTCGGCGCCGGAGGCCTGTCCAATGCGATCCCCGAGCTGCTGCACGACTCCGGCGTCGGTGGCGTGATCGACCTGGACAAGGTGCCCAGCGACGATCCGTCGCTGTCGCCGATGCAGTTGTGGTGCAACGAGTCGCAGGAGCGTTACGTGCTCGGCCTGCCGGCCGAACGCGTCGCCGAATTCGCGGCCCTGTGCGAGCGCGAGCGCTGTCCGTTCGCGGTGGTCGGCCATGCGACCGCGGAAGAGCGCCTGGTGGTCGGCCATGGCGCCACTGTCGAGCGCGTCTACGGCAGCGCCGCGGACGCCGCCGTGCATGCCATCGACATCCCAATGGACGTGCTGTTCGGCAAGCCGCCGAAGATGCATCGCGACACCGTGCGGCCGCCGGAGGCGCCGTGGCCGTCGCTGGACTGGAGCGAACTGTCGCTGCACGACGCCGCGCTGCGGGTGATCGCCCATCCCAGCGTCGCCTCCAAGAACTTCCTGGTCACCATCGGCGACCGCAGCGTCGGCGGCCTGACCGCGCGCGACCAGATGGTCGGCCCGTGGCAGCTGCCGGTGGCCGACTGCGCGATCACCCTGGCCGGTTTCGACGGCTTCGTCGGCGAGGCGCTGTCGATCGGCGAGCGCACCCCGCTGGCCCTGCTCGACGCGCCGGCGGCGGCGCGGATGGCGGTCGGCGAGGCGATCACCAACCTGTGCGCGGCGCCGGTGGAGTCGCTGAACCGGATCAAGCTGTCGGCCAACTGGATGGCCGCCGCCTCGCACGATGGCGAGGACGCGTTGCTGTTCGATGCGGTGCGCGCGGTCGGCATGGAACTGTGCCCCGAGCTGGAGCTGAGCATCCCGGTCGGCAAGGATTCGCTGTCGATGCAGGCGCAGTGGAGCAACGGGCAGGAGGCGAGCCGGTCGGTGTCGCCGGTGTCGCTGATCGTCAGCGCATTCGCGCCGGTGGTCGACGTGCGCACCCAGCTGACCCCGCTGCTCGATCGCGAGGTCGAGTCCGAGCTGTGGCTGATCGGCCTGGGCGCGGGCAAGCAGCGCCTGGGCGGTTCGGTGCTGGCGCAATGCCACCCCGAGGCGGTGCTGGCCGGCGCCAACGGCAGCGAGCTGCCGGCGTTCGCCGGGCAGCCGTCGGAGGACGGGCGCCGCAACGTCGGCGTGCCCGATCTCGACGACCCGCAGCGCCTGCGCGATTTCTTCGAGCTGATCCGCGACGCCCGCGAAGCCGGCCTGCTCAAGGCCTACCACGACCGTTCCGACGGCGGCGCGTTCACCGCGCTGTGCGAAATGGCGTTCGCCTCGCACCTGGGTCTGGAGATCAATCTCGACGGTTGGGGCGACGACCCGTTCCGCACCCTGTTCAACGAGGAGCTGGGTGCGGTGGTGCAGATCGCCAGCGAGGACCGGGCCGCGTTCGCCGACCTGGTCGCGCGCCACGGCCTGATCGATTGCGCCCAGCGCATCGCGCGTCCGACCACCGCCGCGACGATCCGCATCAACGAGGATGGCCAGACCCTCGCCGAATGGCGCTGGGACGCGTTGTTCGATGCCTGGTGGGCGACCACCCACGCGATGCAGAAGCTGCGCGACAACCCCGAGTGCGCCGACCAGGAGCGCGAGGTGGCGCGCCAGTTCGCCGCGCCGGGGCTGCGTCCGAAGCTGGGTTTCGATCCGGCCGAGGACATCGCCGCGCCCTATCTGAATCTGAGCGCGCGGCCGAAGGTCGCGATCCTGCGCGAGCAGGGCGTCAACGGCCAGATCGAGATGGCGCGCGCGTTCGACCGCGCCGGCTTCGAGGCTTTCGACGTGCACATGAGCGACCTGATCGAGGGCCGCTTCGCGCTGGGCGATTTCATCGGCCTGGCCGCCTGTGGCGGCTTCAGCTACGGCGACGTGCTCGGTGCCGGACGCGGCTGGGCGACCTCGATCCTCGAGCGTCCGGCCCTGCGCGACATGTTCGCCGCGTTCTTCGAGCGCGACGGCAGCTTCGCCCTGGGCGTGTGCAACGGCTGCCAGATGCTCAGCCAGCTCAAGCCGATCATCCCCGGCGCAGGCCATTGGCCCGAGTTCCTGCGCAATGCCAGCGAGCAGTACGAGGCGCGCCTGGCCCAGGTCGAGGTGCTGGAGTCGCCGTCGGTGCTGCTGCGCGGCATGGCCGGTTCGCGCCTGCCGGTGGTGGTCGCGCACGGCGAGGGCCGCGCCTCGTTCGCCGACAGTCTGGACCCGGTGACCGCCCGCGTCGCCCTGCGCTACGTCGATGGCGACGGCGAGGTCGCCACGCGGTACCCGCTGAACCCGAACGGCTCGGTCGACGGCATCACCGGTCTGGCCAGCGACGACGGCCGGGTCACGATCATGATGCCGCACCCCGAGCGGACCCTGCTGACGGCGAACCTCAGTTGGGCGCCGGCCGGCTGGGGCGACGACTCGCCATGGCTGCGGATGTTCCGCAACGCGCGGGTATTCGTCGGCTGAGGCGACATGTCTGCGGACGGCCTGATGGCCGTTCGCGCCCGGGTGAGCGGCCAACGCCCTGCGCCGGGTCCGCTGGATGGCCGCCGCCGGGCTGGCGGTGACGCCCGTCGCATCGGACGCCGGGCTCGGGCCGGGTGTCGTCCGGTGGCGGCACCTCGATACAGCATCCTGACCGCGGTCCGCTGCGGCGGCGGTGTCGCGGCGACCTGCTAAAGTCGGTCTCCCGACCCCCGACGGGCATGCAGGCCCGGCAGCGATGGAAGCAGAAATGGTGCGCGCGGATATGGCCCAGGCGGAGACGACCCCGACCCCCGACGAGGCGGTCGAGGCGCGCGTCATCGATGCGCTGCTGGCCAAGGGCCGGCTCAAGGACGCCGATCTGGGCCGCGCGCGCCGGCTGCAGGTCGAGACCGGCGGCAGCCTGCTGGCCCTGCTGGGCCGGCTCGGCCTGGTGTCCGAGCGCGACCACGCCGACGCGGTCGCCGAAGTCACCGGCCTGCCGCTGGTGTCCGCCCAGGCCGCACCGGACCTGCCGCCGGAGGACGTCAGTCTCAGCGTCAAGTTCATGAAGCAGTTCCACGTCTGCCCGCTGAACGCCGGCGAGCACGGCGTCGAGTTGCTGATGGCCGATCCGCAGGACGCCTACACCGTCGACGCGGTGCGGCTGGCGTTGGCGCGCCCGCTGCGCCTGCAGATCGGGCTGCGCTCGGAGATCGAAGCGCTGATCGAGCGCTGGTTCGGCCAGGGCCGCAGCGCGATGGGCGCGATCGTGGAGACCGCCGAGGGCGAGGGCTCCGGCGACCTCGACGATGTCGAGCACCTGCGCGACCTCGCCTCCGAGGCGCCGGTGATCCGGCTGGTGAATCTGATCATCCAGCGCGCGGTCGAGTTGCGCGCCTCGGATATCCATATCGAGCCGTTCGAGAACCGGCTCAAGGTCCGCTATCGCGTCGACGGCGTGCTGCAGGAGGGCGAGAGCCCGCCGCCGAACCTGACCGCGGCGGTGATCAGCCGCATCAAGATCATGGCCAAGCTCAACATCGCCGAGCGGCGCCTGCCGCAGGACGGCCGGATCATGCTGCGGGTGCAGGGCAAGGAGCTGGACCTGCGCGTGAGCACCATCCCGACCGCGCACGGCGAGAGCGTGGTGATGCGACTGCTCGACCGCGAGACGGTGGTGTTCGACTTCAAGCGGCTGGGCTTCACCGACCACTTCCTGCCGCAGTTCCAGAAGGTGCTCGACCAGCCGCACGGCATCCTGCTGGTGACCGGTCCGACCGGCTCGGGCAAGACCACCACGCTGTACACCGCGCTGTCCAAGCTCAACACCCCAGACGTCAAGATCATCACCGTCGAGGATCCGGTCGAATACCAGATCGAGGGCATCAACCAGATCCAGGCCAAGCCGCAGATCGGCCTGGATTTCGCCCATGCGCTGCGCTCGATCGTGCGCCAGGATCCGGACATCATCATGATCGGCGAGATGCGCGACCTGGAGACCTGCCGGATCGCGATCCAGTCGGCGCTGACCGGCCACCTGGTGCTGAGCACGCTGCACACCAACAACGCCGCCGGCGGCATCACCCGCCTGCTCGACATGGGCGTGGAGGACTATCTGCTGACCTCCACGGTCAACGGCATCCTCGCCCAGCGCCTGGTCCGGCGGCTGGACTCGCAGCACGCCGAGCGCTATCCGGCCAGCGCCGAGGAGATCGAGAAGTTCGGCCTGCGCCGCTACCAGCCCGAGGGCGAGATCCACCTGTTCCGTCCGCGGCCGTCGGCGGCCTCGCCGACCGGCTATTCGGGACGCACGACGATCATGGAGTTCCTGGTCATGAACGACGAGCTGCGACGGGCGGTGATGCGCCACGCGGGCATGGGCGAGCTGGAGGAGATCGCCCGTCGCGGCGGCATGCGCACGATGTACGAGGACGGCATCGCCAAGGCCCTGGCCGGCGAGACCACGATCGAGGAAGTCCTGCGCGTGACCGAGGACGCCTGAACCCATGGCGCTGTTTGCCTACAAGGCGCTGAATGCGCGCGGCGAGATGCTGGAAGGCCAGATGGAGGCCGCCAGCAGCCAGGAGGTTGCGCTGCGCCTGCAGGAGCAGGGCCACCTGCCGGTCGAGGCGCGGCCGGCGGGCGAGGGCGGCGGCGGTTCGCTGCTGAAGGGCCTGTTCAAGCCCAAGACGTTCTCCGGCGAGCGCCTGGTCCAGTTCACCCAGCAGTTGGCGACCCTGCTGGGTGCCGGCCAGCCGCTGGACCGCGCGCTGAGCATCCTGCTGGAACTGCCCGAGGACGAGGCCGCCAAACGCACCCTGACCGACGTGCGCGACGCGGTGCGCGGCGGCAGTTCGATGTCGGCGGCGCTCGAGCGTCAGCACGGCACGTTCTCGCGGCTGTACATCAACATGGTCCGTGCCGGCGAGGCCGGCGGCAGCCTGCAGGAGACGCTGGCGCGGCTGGCCGACTACCTGGAGCGCAGCCGTGCGCTGCGCGGCCGGGTCATCAACGCGTTGATCTATCCGGCGATCCTGCTGGTGATGGTCGGGCTGAGCCTGCTGTTCCTGCTTGGCTACGTGGTGCCGCAGTTCGCGCAGATGTACGAGAGCCTGGATGCCGAGCTGCCGTTGTTCACCCAGATCGTGCTCGGCGTCGGCCTGTTCGTGCGGGACTGGTGGATCGTCCTGCTGGTGGTGCCAGGGGTGTTGTTGCTGTGGTTCGACCGCAAGCGCCGCGACCCGGCGTTCCGCGAAGCGCTCGACGGCTGGCTGCTGCGCCAGCGCTTCTTCGGCGGCCTGGTCGCGAAGATGGAGACCGCGCGGCTGGCGCGCACCCTGGGCACCCTGGTCCGCAACGGCGTGCCGTTGATGTCGGCGCTGGGTATCGGCCGCAATGTGATGGACAACCGGGTGCTGGCCGACGATGTCGGCAAGGCCGCCGACGAGGTCAAGAACGGTGTCGCCCTGTCGACCGCGTTGGCGCGCGGCAAGCGGTTCCCGCGGTTGGCGCTGCAGATGATCCAGGTCGGCGAAGAGTCCGGTGCGATGGACACGATGCTGATCAAGACCGCCGAGACCTTCGAGCAGCAGACCTCGCTGGCGCTGGACCGGATGCTGGCGGCGCTGGTGCCGGTGGTGACGGTGGTGCTGGCCGGCGTGGTCGGCGTGGTGGTGCTGGCGGTGCTGACGCCGCTGTACGACCTGACCTCCGCGATTGGGTGAGCCGATGCGCTTGCGAACCACCGGTTCGCGCATCGGCGAACGCCCGGCGCGTCCGCAACGCGCCTCATCCCGTAGGAGCGGCGTGAGCCGCGATCCCCGGCCGCGCCCGGATATCTCCCAAGGTTTGCTGCGCAAACCTTGGGCCCCGCCGCTGCGCTTCCAGACCCCCATTCGCGCTGCGCGCGAATCGC
>NZ_VICD02000261.1 GCF_006546735.2 Marilutibacter maris
CCCACGCCGGTTGGCGCCGCCAGCCGCCCTCGTCGGTGCCGGCGAATGTGCCTGCATACAGGCGCGGGGCGCCGTCCTCGCCGATCCCGGCGACGCGCCAGCCGCCCTCGAAGCGGGCCGCGCGCGCATCCGACAGCGGCTCGGGCAGCGGGGGGAGCGCCTGGCTCCGCAATCGGGCCTGGTCCCAGCTCAGGACCTCGACGTGGCGGCCGTGCTCGCCGATCAGGATGTCGCCGGCCAGCGGATGCCTGGACAGGCGCGCCAGCAGGTCCGGTGCCGCCAGCGCCGGTTCCCAGCGGTCGCCGTCGATGGCGCGGACCCGGGCCGAGCCGCCGGCCCCGTCGAGCAGGACCGGGCGGCCCGCAACCGTCACCAGGGTGCCGTCCCGGAGCTCCCCGGGGACCTCCAGGTCGCGCACCGCCATCGACATGAGGCTGTCCGCGGCCGCGGGTGGCAGCAGACATGGCAGGATCAGCAGGATCAGCAGCGCCCGGAGCAGGGCCGGTCCGCGCGGTCGTGAGCGCAGCGGTGTCCGTCGGTGTGCGGGGACGCGGCGATGCCAGAACGGGGAGGGGCTCATGCCGCGGATTCGCCTGCCGCCGCCAGCAGGGCCTGGGCGCGTCGGAGAAACGGTGGGTCGATCATGTGTCCATCCACCTGGAAGGCGCCATGACCGGCGCTGGAGGCGTGCCGTGCGGCGGCCACGACCCGCCGCGCATGCTCGATCTCGGCGGGAGTGATCGTGAACACCTCGTGGCACCATGCGATCTGGCGCGGATGAATGCAACTCTTGCCGATATAGCCCAGTTCGCGTGCAAGCCGGGCTTCGGCACGGAACCCGGCTTCGTCGGCGATCGCGGGAAAAGCGCCATCGCAGGCGAACGCGCCGTTCTCGGCGGCGGCCATCCGCACCTGGAACAGCACCGCATGCACGTTGGCGGCGCTGCGCGCGATGCCGGCGGTCTCGAACAGATCGCCGAGTCCGACCTGCAGTCCGGCCACGCGCGGGTGGGCGGCGGCGATGGCGGCGGCGTGGCGCAGGGCGCGCGGCGACTCGATGTTCACCAGCAACCCGGCGGTGCGGGCTAGGCCCCGCTGCGACTCCAGCGCCTCCAGTCGGGCGACGGCGTCGCGAAGTGCGGGCGCCGATTCGATCTTGGGCAGGTTGATCAGATCCGCGCCGGCGTCCAGACAGGCGGCCAGGTCCGCATCGAAGTGCGTCGAATCCGGTGCATTGGTGCGCACGATGGCCAGCTTGCCGCGGTCGCCGTGCGTGCGTGCGGACAGAAATCCGGCCACCTGCGTCCGCGCCACGGCCTTCGACTCGGCGGGCACCGAGTCCTCGAGGTCGAACGATATCGCGTCCGCCGCGGAGGCATAGGCCTTGGCGAACAACTCGGGTCGGGCACCCGGTACGAACAACTTGCTGCGCATGCACCCTCCTGGAAGACAGGAGTGTGGCGCCTCGTTCCGTGCACAAGAACATGCTCAAGCCATCTTCTGGCGCAACATTTGCTTGCGCCCCGGGAACCGCTCGGTACCGGCCGGCGTGTGTCCGCAACCGCGCTGCGCCGCATGCGATGCGGGCCGCGACGGGGCATGCGCAGGGCTCAGCCCGATGCGGCCGTCAGAGATGGCCGGCCCTGCGAGCAGGCCCGGGCCCGCTCATTGACCGCCTGGTTCTCGGATACCGAGATCCACAGCGAATCGGTGTCGTCGGTCATCTGTCCCTGGTTGCGCAGGTTGTTGAGATAGCTCGTGATCGTCAGGGTCACCGGATCGGTTTCGCCGAGCGTGGCATGCCCGAACTCGATGCCTTCGCGCAGCAGCGCGTCGGCGCGGCCCGGGTCGCAGGTCTCGAACGCGTACAGGGCGCGGTACACGAATGACTGGATGATCAGGCGCGAGAGCATCTGTGCCTGGCTGGGCATCGCGCGCGCCGGATGGTCGATGTAGTCGCGGTGCTTGTGGATGATCCGGGCGAAACGCCTGTCGGCGTCCTCGCGGTCGCCGCGCAGATAGAGCAGCCGGGCCCGCAGCTGGTCGAAGACTTCCAGCCTCAGGTTGTCGGGATCGCTCCCGGGGGTGGCCGATGCGATGACTTCACGCTTGCCTTCCTCGATCAGCGAATCCACGTAGGCGAGCTTGCTCTTGTCTCCCTCGTTGACGATGGTCTTGAGCAGAAGCACGCGCTCGATCGGCGTCGGGATGCCTGCTTTGCGCTTGCCTTCCATGGTTTGCCAGAGCAACTTGATGGCTTCATCGACATCCTCCGGGCGTCGCTCATCGCCTTCGAGGCGGGTCAGGGCACCGCCGAGGCTTCCTTTCGCGTTCAACGTCCAGGACGCGTTGTCGCCCAGCGTGCTCTGCAGTATCCGCAGCGCCTCGCGTGCCATCTCGACGCTCTTCCGGCTGTTGCGGGATACCGTCCAGGCGGTGGCCGAGAGCGCGGCGGCGTAGTTCGGGTCGTCCTCGCCGTAGCTGGCGCGGATCAACGCCAATGCCTCGTAGACCTTGTCGGCGTCGATCCTGGGGTATTGGGTCCAGGCAACGTAGGTCGTCGCCAGTGCGGTCTTGGGATGGGATGTGCCCAGGCTGGCCTGGCGATTCTCCAGCAGTTCGAGCGCGCGTTCGTGCGCTTCGGGGGAGTATCTGCCGCCGAGATTGATGACCAAGCGTTCGAGTGCGTCGTCGGCCAGGATCCTGTTGTGCGGCCTGGCCAGCGCTATCGCCTTCTCGATGTCCGCCCGGGCAGGCTCGTAGCGCCAGAGCTGCTGCAGGAACCCGGCGCGTACGAGCAGCAGCTCGGCGGTCAGCTCCCCGTTGTTTCCGGGCAGCACCTTCGCCTGTTCCAGCACCTTGTTGATCGTGTGCACGGCGCTTTCGGTCTCTCCCATGCTCCACTGGGCCTTGGCGAGCTCGGCGCCGAACGTCAGCTTCATCCGCTGTCCCTGCTCGTCCTCGCGGGCCTCCAGTTCATCGAGTTTCGAGCGGGCGAGCGCTGCGGCATCGTTGCTCTGTCCATGATTGTTGAGTATCGATATCCGCGTGGCTGCGATGAAGCCGTCCTTGTCGGGAAGGTCTCCCATCGTCCGATGCGCCTCGTCAGCCAGCCCGGCGGCGTGGCGGTACTTGCCGAGCAGGGCATGGCTGCGGGCCAGCGTCGCCAGCCCGCGCGCGAGCGCCGCCGGGTGTTCGTCCAGCGGCAGTTGCCGCAGCTCACGCTCGGTCCGGTCCAGCAGCTTGCCGGAGGAAAAAGGCGTACTGCCCAGTCCGGACAGGGTCGCGGTGCCCAGGGTCGAGGCGAACAGCCGGTTGACCAGCATGGTGGCATTGGCCTCGCGCACCGCCGCGTTGTGCTGCTGCCATGCGATGCCCAGGCCAGCGGCCAACGCGCCGAACATCAGGGCCGCTACCGCAACCACCAACAGGTTGCGACGCAGGAATTTCCCGAGCCGGTAGAGGCCTTCGTCTTCCCGGATCGATATCGGCAGCCGCGAGCGCCAGCGGCGAAGGTCGGCGGCGAACTCGTTGACACTGGCGTAGCGGTCCTGCGGTTGGGTTGCGACCGTCTTGAGCATGATCGCCGACAGGTCGCCGGAGAGCGCGCCGCGCAGTGCGGCAAGCGTGCGCAGGCCGCGTGCCTCCGCGGTCGATTCCGGCACGTCGTCGAGCAGGGCCGGCATGGGCAGCGGTTCCGACAGCCGCGCAAGCGGGGCGATCGAACGCACGCCATGCAGCGGGGTCGGCCATTGTCCGCACAGCAGGCGATAGCCGAGCACGCCCAGCGAGTACAGATCGGAGGTCGGCCCGTTGCTGCCGCGGCCGTGGGCTTCCGGTGCGCAGTAGTCCGGGGACAGCGCCAGGCAGGGTTGCTGATCGGCCTCATGGAGGCTGAAGGTCGAAGCGATGCCGAAGTCCACCACCTGCACGCGGCCCGCGGGGGTGACCAGCAGGTTGGAGGGTTTGATGTCCCGATGCAGGATGCCCTGGGCGTGGGCATGGGCCAGGGCATCACAGGCTTGGAGCAGCAGGCCGACGCGTTCGGACAGACCGGCCCGGCGCTCGTCGCACCAGGCATCGATCGGGATGCCGTCGACGAAGCGCATCGCGAACCAGGGATGTCCACCATCGTCGACGCCGCCGTCCAGGAGTGGGGCGATGCCCGGGTGGTCGAGCTGTGCGAGCAGGTTGCGCTCGTCGCAGAGCGCGGCGGCCAGCTCCGGAGACACCATCTCGGCGCGGATGCACTTGAGGGCGACGCGCTGCTGGTACTGCGCGTCGTCGCGATGGGCTTCGTAGACCGTGCCCATGCCGCCGTTGGCGATCCGGCGCCGGATGCGCCATGCGCCGAGGCGGGTGCCGATACGCGGGTCGGGAGCATCATTGTCAACCGGAACATCGCGTATTGCCGGCTGCCTGCTGGCAACGACGGCGGCGGCGGGTCTGTCCAGCACGCTGCGCCGGTCCGACGCATCGGATTCCAGCAGGACATGCAGTGCCTTGTGCAGGGCCGGGTCGCGGGTCGCGAGTTCGGCGAGTGCGCGCTTGCGTTTGGCCGGCGGCCACTCGACATACTCGTCGAACAGGGCGAGTGCACGGGCAGCGAGTCCGCTCATCTTGGTGTCACCGCCACCGCTGCCCCGCATGGGGCCCGGACGCTGGCCGGTACCCGCGCATGTGCGGACATGGAGCGAGGCGGCGGCGTGCAACGGGGCGCGCCGGGGCAGGGCCTGCGACATCCGAACGCGATCGATACGGCATCGAACTGTCCCGTCCTAGTGGTGTTCGGCCGTCGCGCGGGCCGTATTGTCACAGGCGCTTGCGCGCTGGTTGACCGCCTGGTTCTCGGAGGCCGATATCCACAGTGCGCCGGTATCGTCGATCATGAGTCCGCGGTCGTCCATGTTGTCGAGATAACTCTTGATCGTCCGGGTGGTGTCGTCCTCCTCGCCCAGGGTGCTCTGGCTGAAGGCATATCCCTCCCGCAGGAAGCCCTTGGCGAGGTCGGGATGGCAGCTTTCGAATGCATACAGGGCCCGGTAGAGTAGCGACTGCGTGATCATGAGGGATGTGATCCGCGCCTGGCTGGGAACCGCTGGTGTCGGATGCTCGATCTGGCCGCGGTGGCCTTCTATGATAGCGGCGAGAACAGCATCGGCCTTCTCGCGTTCTCCGGCCAGGTATCGCAGGCGGGCGCCGAGCTGGTCGAATATCTGCAATCGCAGGCTGTGCTCGCTGTTCTGATCGCCGGTCGATTCCAGTGTTTCCCGCCTTCCTTGCTCGATCAGGGCGTCAACCTGCGATAGCTTCGACTTGTCGCCCTCGTTCACGATCGTCTTGAGCAGGAACTGGCGTTCGACAGGTGCTGGAATGCCTGCGCTCTGTTTGGCCTGGATGGTTTCCCACAGCAGGCGGATGGCCTCCTCGATATCCTCCGGGCGGCGTTCGTCCCGGTCGAGGTCGATCAGGGCGTTGGCGAGATTCGCTTTCGCGACCATGGTCCATGCCGCTCTTTCGCCGAGGGTGCGCTGCAGGATCGAAAGCGACTGGCGTCCCATCTCGATGCTCTCGCGGTGATCGCGGCCGATCGCCCATGCGGATGAGCTGAGCGCGGAGGCATATTGGGGGGCGTCGTCTCCGTAGGCGATCCGGACCCGCTCCAGCGCCTGCCTCACCGAGTCCGCATCGACCTTGGGGTACTGGGCCCAGGCCGCGTAGATCGTGGCCTTTGCGGCTTTCGGGTGCGACGCTCCCAAGCTTGCCTGACGACGCTGCACGAGCTCCATCGCGTACTTGTCGGTGTCGGGGGCGTACTGATTGCCGAGTATCACCACGAGCAGCTCGAGGGCATCGTCCGCGAGCACGGGGTTGAGCGGCTCAGCCAGCGACATTGCCTTTCTGGCATCGGCTTCCGCCTCCGGGTAGCGCCCCATCTGCTTGAGCAGGTCGGACCGCGCTATCAGAAGTTCGGCGACCTGCTCATCGTGTCCGGGCGGCAGCGCTGAAGCCTGTTCCACCACTGCGTCGATGGTCGCAATGGCGTCCGTGGTCCGGCCCAGGCCCCATTGCGCCCTGGCCAGCTCGGTACCGAAGGTCAGTCGCATCAACAGTCCCTGCTCGTCGTCCTCACCCTCGATGTCGCGGAGCCTATCACGGGCCAGTTTGGCCGCTTCCGCATTGTCGCCATGATTGTTGAGCATCGATATCCGCGTGGCTGAAATGAAGCCATCCTTGTCGGGAATATCTCCCATCGTGCGGTGTGCCTCGTCGGCCAGTTCGTCGGCGTGGCGGTACTTGCCGAGCAGGGCATGGCTGCGGGCGAGCGTCGCCAGACCACGCGCGAGCGCCGCCGGGTGTTCGGCCAGCGGCAGTTGTCGCAGTTCGCGCTCGGTCCGTTCGAGAAGCTCGCTGGAGGAGAAGGGCGTGCTGCCCAGTCCGGACAGGGTCGCGGTGCCCAGGGTCGAGGCGAACAGCCGGTTGACCAGCATGGTGGCATTGGCCCCGCGCACCGCGGCGTTGTGCTGCTGCCATGCGATACCGACGCCGGCAGTCAACGCGCCAAGCATCAGTGTCGCTGCCGCAACCACCAGCAGGTTGCGATGCAGGAAATTCCCGAGCCGATAGAGGCCTTCGTTTTCCCGTATCGATATCGGCAGCCGTGAGCGCCATCGGCGAAGATCGGCGGCGAATTCGTTGACGCTGGCATAGCGTTCCTGTGGCTTGCTCGCCACTGCCTTGAGCATGATCGCCGACAGGTCGCCGGAAAGCGCGTGGCGCAGCGCGGCAAGCGTGCGCAGGCCACGAGCCACCGCGGTCGATTCCGGCACGTCGTCGAGCAGGGCCGGCATGGGCAGCGGTTCCGACAGCTGGGCGAGCGGGGCGATCGAGCGCACGCCGTGCAGCGGGGTCGGCCATTGTCCGCACAGCAGGCGATAGCCGAGCACACCCAGCGAGTACAGGTCCGAGCTCGGCCCGTTGGTGCCGCGATCGTGGGCTTCCGGTGCGCAGTAGTCCGGGGACAGCGCCAGGCAGGGCTGCGGGTCGGTCTCGTGGAGGCTGAAGGTCGAGGCGATGCCGAAGTCGACCACCTGCACGCGGCCTTCGGGGGTGACCAGCAGGTTCGACGGCTTGATGTCCTGGTGCAGGATGCCCTGGGCGTGGGCATGGGCCAGCGCTTCGCAGGCCTGGAGCAGTAGACCGACGCGTTCGGATATGCCGATTCGGCGCTCGTCGCACCAGGTATCGATCGGGATGCCGTCGACGAAGCGCATCGCGAACCAGGGATGTCCGCCATCATCCACACCACCGTCCAGGAGGGTGGCGATGCCGGGATGGTCGAGCTGTGCGAGCAGGTTGCGTTCGTCGCAGAGCGCGGCGGCCAGCTCCGGAGACACCATCTCGGCGCGGATGCATTTGAGCGCGACGCGCTGCTGGTATTGCGCGTCGTCGCGATGGGCTTCGTAGACGGTGCCCATGCCGCCATTGGCGATCAGACGCCGGACGCGCCATGCACCGAGGCGGGTGCCGATACGCGGGTCGGGAGCCTCATCGCCCCGGCCGTCTCGTGTGGCCGACTGCTGTTTGTTGGCAACGACGGTGGCCGCGGGCTTGTCCAGCACGCTGCGCCGGTCCGACGCATCGGATTCCAGCAGGGCGCTCAGGGCCTTGTGCAGGGCCGGGTCGCGGGCGGCGAGTTCGGCGAGCGCACGTTTGCGCCTGGCCGGCGACCACTCGACATACTCGTCGAACAGGGCGAGCGCACGGGCGGCCAGTCCGCTCATCTCCGCTCCGGCGCGGCCCCCGTGCGGAGGGCACTACAGTGCAGGTTGTTCCGGTATGTCGCCGAATGCATCGGACGCGCCGCCTATGTAGGCCGCGAGAAAAGCGCGTGCTTTGCGCCAGTCACGGCGGATGGTCCTGTCGGTCAGGTCGAGCACCTCACCGATCTCGATATCGTTCATGCCGGCGAAGTAGCGCATCTCCACCAGTTGCGCCAGGCGTGGGTCGATCGCGGCCAGGGCCTCGATCGCGCGACCGACTTCCACCAGTTGCTCGAGCTCCGGGTCGAACGACGGTTCGCTGATCGAGTCCAGTTCGCTGGTGCTGGCGGCGTCTTCGCGCTTGAGTGCCTGCAGTCTGCGAGCCTCGTCCAGCAGGGCATAGCGCATCGCCTTGGAGAGTACCGCGATCATGTGCTGGCGGTTCTTCAGTCCCAGCTTTCCCTGATCCAGTCGCAACCAGGTGCGGTTGATCAGTGACGTGGGTGAGCGATCGCCGCGTTTCCATACCCGCCGGATCTGGATCTGGGCGGCGCGATGCAGTTCCCCATAGAGCAATGAGTAGACACGGTCCCAGGCGTCACTGTGGCCGTTCTCGGCCGCCACGATCAGCTGGGTCACCGATTCCATCGTGTCCTGCCCGAATTCGAAGTCGGCTTGGGAGTCGAAGTCTTTCACCTGTTCAGTGTCGATCCTGTCGGAAGGGATGCGTTTCTCCGGCGGCGGGTGGCGTGCGAACGAATACGCGTTTCCTCACCGATACACCAAAAGTAGCAGCCTGTCGATCACGGGCCGAAATAACGTTTTCGAATCTATTTCAAATGCAACGTCCGCAGACGCCGCAGGCATCGGGCCCCGCGCGTCCCCTGGCCAGCAGCGCCCTTGGTTCCGTACCCCCGCGAATGTCCGCCGTTTGTTTCGGACGGCGATAGATAGTGTGACGAAGTGCTCGCTATGAGGCGCGCCTTCCACTCGGCCGCGACACCTGTTGCTTTGGGTATCCCTGTGAGCAAGAGAACGCGGCGTCTTCGTCACAGCGGTCAATGACTTGCAGGACGCGGGTACCCGAATGCGGCGCCGAGAGTAACGCGACGTGCGCCCTTGGGGCTGGGGACAGGTGTCCTGATCGCGAACTGGAGCTTTCTTTCCAGGGAAATCCTGGAGAGCGGGCAAATGGCGGGAATTTTTGACCGGAAGTTGGGACGCAACGTCAGGACAGGGGAAAGCAGTGCAATCAATGAACCTCACCAAGGCGAAGATCGACGTGAGCATGGGCCGTCGCTTTCGCCTGTTCATGTCCGTGTTGATTCTTGCTCTTGTGCTGTCCCCGGCGGCCCTTGCGCAGACTGCGACCAATACCGCGACCGTGGCACCGCCCAATGGGGTGACGGATCCGAACTGCAATGTCGCCGATCCGCCCTGCAACAGCGCGACGGATACCGACGCGGTCGAGCACGCGATCACCCTGACCAAGGTCTGGGTCAACGCCCTGGCCAACGATGCGGTTGACCTGACGATCGGGGGTGGCAACGGCGCGAGCGGCGGCACTTCCGTGGCCGGCGGTGCCACCACCGATGCTGCTGCTATAGCTGCTGGCGGCGCCACCATCACCCTTGGAGAGGCCTATGCCGTCGGCAATGCCGCCAACTACGCGGTGACGCTTGCATGCGTCCGCACCGCCGACAGCACGGCGGTGACGGTTTCCGGTAGCGGCCTGAGCGGCACCATCACCATGCCCGCCGACAGCGGGGTGACCTGTACCTTTACCAATTCGCGCATTGCCCAGCCGTTGAACCTGGCCAAGGTCTGGGCGGCAGGCAGCACCGCTGGGCATACCGCGACCGCGACGACGACCGGCGGCACCAACAACGCCACGTTCAATTCGACCGCAGCAACCAACACGACCGGCGCCGCGGTGACGGTGTATGCCGGTGATGTGGTGACCCTGCCGGACGAGACGTTCGGTGGCGGCGCCACCGCGGCAAGCTATACCGCGGTCGTGGAATGTTCGGGCGGCAGCACCCTCGCCAGTGGCGCGACCGGCCGCACGCTGACAATCAGCGGCAGCACCGCGGCGACCACCTGTACCTATACCAACTCCCCGGTGCCGGCGACGCTGACCCTGGCCAAGACGGTGGTGAATGACGATGGCGGTACCGCGGTCGATACCGACTTCACCCTGAGCGCCGCCGGCCCGACCCCGATCACGGGTGTCGAGGGCGATGCCACGATCACCGCAGCGACGGTCGA
>NZ_VICD02000262.1 GCF_006546735.2 Marilutibacter maris
GGAGACTCCCATGAACCACGCTCCGAAAACCGCCGATCCGGACCATCGCCGCCGCTGGACGATGGCGGCGCTCCCGGTCGCCACCCTGCTCGCGCTGGGCCTGGCCGCCTGCGAACCGGCGGCGCCTCCATCCGGATCGACGCCGCCGGCGGAGGACATGGCCGCACCGGAAACCAGCACGCCCGCGGACACCGCACCGGCCGATGACATGAGCGCACCGGAGACGGAGACCGAGAACGCCTACCCGTCGCCGATGCCCGAGCCGCTCGACGAGCGCGAACAGCCGCCTTCACCGATCGCGCCGGAGCCCGCGGTCGAACCGACGCAGGAGCCGGCGCCCGGCGACACCCCTCAGCCCTAGCATCCACCGGCGTCGCCCGGACGATCCGGCGACGCCCATCTTCAACCAGGTACGGGCAGCCGATGGCTGCCCGTACTGCGTTTGCGCGCGCACCGATCGCATCGATCGCTACCGGCGGGTCACCCGGCTCTGATAAGTTGATGGGATGAGCGTCGGCATCCTCCTCGTCACCCATCAAGGCATCGGCAGCGCGCTGCTGGCGGTGGCCACGCAGTTGTTGCGCAACCTGCCGCTGAGCACCGAAGCCTTCGAAGTGCCGTTCGGCGCCGATCCGGACCAGTTGCTGCCGCAGGCCAGCGCCGCGCTGCGGCGGGTCGACGGCGGCGATGGCGTGCTGGTGCTGACCGACGTCTATGGCGCGACCCCGAGCAACCTCGCCGCCCGGGTCGCACGGCTGGGAACGCCGGTGCGCCGGGTATCCTCGTTGAATCTGCCGATGCTGCTGCGGGTGATGAACTACGCCGAGCTCGGCCTGGACGAACTGCCCGCGGTCGCCGCCGCGGGCGCGCGCAACGGCGTCATCCTGGACGACGCCTGAGGACGGCCCGAGGACTCCCCATGATCGAACGCGAACTGACCGTATCCAACCGCCTCGGCCTGCACGCGCGCGCGACCGCCAAGCTGGTCCAGGTGCTGTCCGCGTTCCGCAGCAACGCCACCCTCGTCGCCAAGGGCCGCGAGGTCAACGCCAAGAGCATCATGGGGGTGATGTTGCTGGCCGCCGGCCAGGGCACCGCGGTCCGGCTGCGGGTCGAGGGCGAGGACGAGGCCGCCGCCACCGAAGCGATCGTCGCGCTGTTCGAGCGCCGCTTCGACGAGGACAACTGAGGAGACCGGCGCGGATGCGGCAGGAGTTCAACGGCACCGGAGCCTCGCGCGGAAGCGTGCTCGGCCGTGCCCGCGTCCGCCTGCCGCACGCACTCGAGGTCGTTGAGGAGCACATCGCCGGCGAGGCGATCGACGACGAGCTGGCGCGCCTGCACGCGGCGATCGCGGTCGTTCGCGAGGAGATGCACACGCTGCGCGAGCGCCTGCATGGCGCGCTCGCCCACGAGGTCGGCGAGTTCCTCGACCTGCATACGCTGCTGCTGGACGACCCGGAGCTGCTGCAGGGCCTGAACGAACTGATCCGGATCGGCCGCTATACCGCCGACTACGCGCTGCGCCTGCAGCGCGACCGCATCGCCGCGGTGTTCGAGGACATGGACGATGCGTATTTCCGCAGCCGGGTCGAGGACATCGACCAGGTCATCGGCCGCGTGCATGCCGCGCTGCACCGCCGCCAGGGCGAGATGCAGGGCCTGGCCGGCGACATCCTGATCACCGACACCGTGGCCCCGGCCGAGATCGCCCAGTTGCAGGCGCACGGGGCGATGGCGATCGTCACCGCCAGCGGCAGCCCGCTCTCGCACAGCGCGATCCTCGCCCGCAGCCTGCACCTGCCGCTGGTGGTGGGCGTCCCCAACGTGCTGCAGAAGATCAACGACGGCGACACGTTGATGATCGACGGCGGCAGCGGCCTGGTCGTGCTCGAACCCAATGCCGAGGACCTGCGCGGGCATCGCGCGCGGGTGCGCGAGCTCAAGCGCGAGCGCAAGGAACTGCACCGCCTGCGCCGCGAACCCACCCGCACCCGCGACGGCGTCGACATCAAGCTCTACGCCAACGCCGAGTCGCGCGAGGACGTCGCCGAGGCGCACGCGCTGGGCGCGGCCGGGATCGGCCTGTACCGCACCGAATTCCTGTTCCTGCAACGCCGCGAGCTGCCGGACGAGGACGAGCAGTTCCGCGCCTACCGCGATCTGGTGCTGGGCATGACCGGCCGCACCGTCACCGTGCGTACCGTCGATCTGGGCGCCGACAAGGCCGACCACACCGGACTGGCCCTGCGCGACGAGCCCAACCCGGCGCTGGGCCTGCGCGGCGTGCGCCTGTCGCTGGCCCGTCCCGACGTGCTGGAGACCCAGCTGCGCGCCCTGCTGCGCGCCTCCGGCTACGGTCCGATGCGGATCCTGCTGCCGATGGTCAGCAGCCGCGCCGAGATCCGCGCGGTGCGCGGCCACCTGGCGCGGATCGCCGGCGAGCTGCGCGCGCAGGGCCATGCGATCGCCGAGCAACTGCCGCTGGGCGCGATGATCGAGGTCCCGGCGGCGGCGATCGCCCTGGCCAGCTTCATCGACGAGGTCGACTTCCTGTCGATCGGCACCAACGACCTGGTCCAGTATCTGCTCGCCGCCGACCGCATCAACGAGGCGCTCGGCGAGCTCTACACACCGCTGCACCCGGCGGTGGTGCGGGTGCTGCGCGACGTGATCCGCCACGCCCACACCCGCGGCGTGCCGGTCGCGGTATGCGGCGAGATGGCCGGCGACGCCAGCTTCGCCCCGCTGCTGCTGGCGCTGGGACTGACCGAGTTCAGCCTGCACCCGTCGACGATGCTGGAACTGCGCCAGGTGATCCGCAATCACGACCTGGCGCGGTTGCGCAGGCACAGCTCCGGGTTGATGCGTGCGCGCGACCACGCCGCCCTGGCGCGCTGGCTCGACAGCAACACCGGTCACTGAACGCCGCGGCCGCACGCCGGGGTGTGCAGCCACGCCCGCAACGGCGATAATCACGCCCGGACGCATTGGAAGCGTCGTCCCCGGAACGGTCTGCCCGGCCAGGCCCTCCGGGAGAGTCGCACCGCAGTCCGCCACCCTGCCGCCTTGCGGAGGATGCCGGGACGGTTGCGGCGCCCGACCTGGAACCGGGCCGACCCCGTCGTCCGGTTCTTCCGACCGCGCCGCCGACCACACCGCTGAGCCCCACAACCGGAGCCCTGCATGGCCGAAGCCGTCCGCCACGACAAGACCGCACGCCAGTTGCGCCTGCTATCGGATGCGCTCGACAGCGGTCGCCTGGGCCCGGTCCGGCGGCTGGTCAATACCTTGTCGCCGGCAGAGATCGGCAACCTGCTCGAATCGCTGCCGCCGGCCAAGCGCACGGTGGTCTGGGGTCTGGTCGACGCCGAGGACGACGGCGAGGTGCTGGTCCACGTCGGCGACGAGGTCCGCGAGAGCCTGCTCGCCGAGATGGATCCGGACGAGATCGTCGCCGCGGTCGAGGACCTCGACATCGACGACCTCGCCGATCTGGTCGAGGACCTGCCGGACACGGTCATCGACGAAGTCCTCAAGTCGATGGACCGCGAGAACCGCGACCGCCTCGAACAGGTCCTGTCCTACCCCGAGGACACCGCCGGCCGCCTGATGAATCCCGACGTGGTGACCGTGCGCGCGGACACCACCGTCGACGTCGTGCTGCGCTATCTGCGCCTGCGCGGCGAGCTGCCCGAACACACCGACCATCTGTACGTGGTCAGCCGCCGCCACCAGTACCTGGGCCGGATCGCGCTGGCCTCGCTGCTGACCTGCGAGCCGGGCGACCCGATCAACAAGCTGGTCGACGACGAGCAGCCGGCGATCGACGTCGACGAGTCCGCCGACGAGGTCGCCCGCCAGTTCTCCGACCACGACTGGCTGAGCGCGCCGGTGGTCGACGACGGCAACGTGCTGCTGGGCCGCATCACCATCGACGACGTGGTCGACATCATCCGCGAACGCGCCGAGCACCAGGCCCTGGGCGCGGCCGGCCTGGACGAGGAAGAGGATCTGTTCAGCCCGATCCGACGGGCGATGCGGCGGCGCCTGATCTGGTTGACGATCAACCTCGGCACCGCCTTCCTCGCCGCCAGCGTGGTCGGCCAGTTCGAGGCCACGATCGAGAAGATCGTCGCCCTCGCGGTGCTGATGCCGATCGTCGCCGGCATGGGCGGCAATGCCGGCACCCAGGTGCTGGCACTGATGGTGCGCGGCCTCGCCCTGGGCCAGGTCGGCGCCTCCAACGCCGGCGTGCTGCTGTGGAAGGAAGTCCGGCTGGCCCTGCTCAACGGCCTGACCCTCGGCTCCCTGCTCGGCATCGTGGTCTGGTTCTGGTTCCGCGACTGGCAGCTGTCACTGGTGATCGCCTCGGCGCTGACCCTGAACCTGCTGTTCGCCGCCACCGCCGGGGTGACCGTGCCGCTGACCCTGAAACGGCTGGGCTTCGACCCCGCGCTGGCCAGCAGCATCTTCCTGACCACGGTCACCGACGTGCTGGGCTTCTTCACCTTCCTCGGCCTGGCGACCCTGGTGTTGCTGCACTGAGCCTGCGGCACGGACGGCGGCGACCTCATGGACACCGTGGCACTGCAGGCCCATCTGCTCGAACTCGAACAGCGCCTGCTGCAACCGGCGACGCGCGCCTCGGTGGCGGCGCTGGACGGGCTGGTCGCCGACGACTTCGTCGAGATCGCCAGCAGCGGCCGCGCGTTCGGCAAGGACGAAGTGCTGACGCGACTGCCGCGCGAGGCGGGCCTTTTCCAGTACCGCATCGAGGACTTCTCGCTGCGCCTGCTGGGCGCGGGCCTGGCCCTGGCGACCTATCGGGCGACGATCGTCGATGCCGACGCCGCACGGCCGCCACGGCACTCGCTGCGCAGCTCGTTGTGGCGACACGAGGATGCCGGCTGGCGCATGGTCTTCCACCAGGGCACGCCGATCGCAGCGGACCGGGATTGAAGCTCGCGTACTGACCCCGGCAGCGGCCACCGCGTTGCGGTAGCCTGCCCCCTGCACGCTTCCCGCTCGAACCGCACCCGGAGCCCTCCCGCCATGCCCCTCACGTTGCGCCGGACCCTGTCCCTGATGGCCACCTCGATGCTGCTCGCCCTGACCGTCGCCTGCACGACCACGCCATCCGCATCGCGGTCCGCCGACGCGCCGTCCGAGCCGGTCGCGGCGGGCGAGTTCGTCCGCCGCACCGTCCGCCTCGATGGCGTCGAGCGTGTCTACCAGGTCTTCGTGCCCGCCTCCGCGCGCCTGCAGGACGCCGCCGGCCGACGCCCGGTGGTGCTGTTCCTGCACGGCTCCGGCGAGCGTGGCGACGACGGCGACAAGCAGACCGCGGTCGGCCTGGGCCCGTTCCTGCGTGCCCATGCGCAACGCTTTCCGGCGATCGTGGTGTTCCCGCAGTCGCCGGCCGAGCGCTCCTGGGACGGCGATGTCGCGGCGATGGCCCTGGCCACGCTCGACGCGGCGACGGCGGAGTTCGGCGGCGACCCCGACCGCACCTATCTGACCGGCCTGTCGCGCGGCGGCTACGGCACCTGGGAGCTGGCGCTGCTGCAGCCGCAGCGCTTCGCCGCGCTGGCCCCGGTCTGCGGCGGCATCACCTCGCCGCGCGCCGAGTCGCCGCTGGCGGTCGAAGCGGTGGCCGGTGCCGCCGATCCGTTCGAAGCCACCGCCACGCGCCTGCATCATCTGCCGGTCTGGATCTTCCACGGCGGCCGCGACGACGTGGTGCCGCCGCAGCAGTCGCGACGCATGCACGCGGCGTTGCGGGCCGTCGGCGCCGACGTCCGCTACACCGAGTTTCCCGACGCCAACCACAACGCCTGGGACGCGACCTACAACTACGCGCCGATGTGGGACTGGATGTTCGGACAGCGGCGCCGCTGAAGCAGCACGCAGGAGCGGCGTGAGCCGCGATGAAGCGTTCACGGCAAGGCCCGATCGCGGCTTACGCCGCTCCTACATACGCACCGGAGGAGCACGGCGAGGGCGCGCGTCGCCGCCCCGTCACCGCAGGCAACGCCAAGCGCACGCCAGACTCTGGCTCTCGTAGGAGCGGCGTGAGCCGCGACCGGCTCCGGCTACCGCCGCAGCAGGCTTTCCAGCACCGCCATCCGCACCGCGACGCCGTTGGCGACCTGGCGCAGCACCAGCGAACGCGGGCCGTCGGCGACCTCGTCGGTGATCTCGACGCCGCGGTTCATCGGCCCCGGGTGCATCACCACCGCCTCGGCGTCGGCGCGGGCCAGGCGCGCGGCGGTCAGGCCGTAGTCGCGGTGGTAATCCTCCAGCGAGGCGACCAGGCCGTCCTCCATGCGCTCGCGCTGCAGTCGCAGCATCATCACCGCATCGACCCCGTCCAGCGCGGCGTCGAAATCCTGGCTGACGATGCAGTCCTTCAGCGTGTCGTCGTCGGGCAGCAGCGCCCGCGGTCCGCAGACGCGGATCTGGCCGGCGCCCAGGGTGCGCAGCGCGTGCAGGTCCGAGCGCGCGACCCGCGAGTGCTTGACGTCGCCGACGATCAGCACCTTCAGCGACGAAAAGTCGCCGCCCTTGGCCTGGCGCAGGCTGAGCATGTCGAGCAGGCCCTGGGTCGGGTGCGCGCTGCGGCCGTCGCCGGCATTGATCAGGTGGGTGCCTTCGGCTGCCTCCGCGGCCAGCGCGGCGACCGCGCCGTCGTGCTTGTGGCGAACGATGAAACCGCGCACGCCCATCGCCTCGATGGTCTTCAGGGTGTCGCGCGCGGTCTCGCCCTTGCTGGTCGACGAGGTCGAGGCGTCGAAGTTCAGCACGTCCGCACCCAGCCGCTGGGCGGCGAGCTGGAAGCTCAGCCGGGTCCGGGTCGAAGGCTCGAAGAACAGGGTGCAGACCGCGGTGCCGGCCAGTGCGCTGCGCGCGTCGTGACCCTCGGCATAGTGCTGGGCGCGGTCGAGCAGGGTCAGCATCCGCTCGCGCGGCATGTCCCGCAGGCCGATCAGGTGGCGCGACGGGTCGACCGCAGCGTGCGGCGCGGTGGCGGAAGGCGTTGGGCTCATGGGGTCCGGGGCGGTATCAGTGGGAAGCGTCGGAAGACGGCGGGGAGCCGATTTCGGTGGCGTCGTCGGGGGCGGCCAGCCAGCGTTCGACGATGACCGCGGCGGCCATCGCATCGAGCACCTCGGCATCGCGGCGACGGCGGCGGCCTTCGGCACGGGCGCCGGCGAAGCGTTGCGCGGCCTCGACCGAGCTGGCGCGCTCGTCGACCAGGGCCACCCCCAGCCGGTAGCGTGCGTGCAGTTCGCGGGCGAACGCGTGCGCGCGCCGGCGGTTGGGCTGATCGCCGCCGTCCAGGGTCATCGGGTCGCCGACCACGAAGCCGTCCGGCCGCCACTCCTTGCACAGGCGGTCGATCGCGGTCCAGTCGGGGCCATGGCCGTGCACGTCGACCACCGCCAGCGCACGCGCGCCATTGCCGAACGCGCTGCCGACCGCGACCCCGATGCGGCGGGCGCCGACGTCGAATCCAAGTACCGTGCCGTCGCGTCTCATCACGGCCGCCTCAGGCATGCCCCGCGTAGTCGGCGAGGTGGGCGAAATCCACGCCGATGCGACCGGCCGCGGCCTGCCAGCGCGCGTCCAGCGGCATCGAGAACAGCAGCTCGGCGTCGGAGGGTGCAGTCAGCCAGTCGTTGTCGGCCAACTCGCGCTCGAGCTGGCCCGAGCCCCAGCCGGCGCAGCCCAACGCCACGGTCGCATTGGCCGGCCCCTCGCCGAGCACCATCGCCTCGAGAATCTCGCGCGAGGTGGTCAGGTACAGCTGTTCGCCGATCTGCATCGTCGAGTCCCAGTTCAGGCCACCGTCGTGGAGCACGAAACCGCGTTCGGGGTGGACCGGGCCACCGGCCAGGACCGGCTGCGCGCGCAGCGAGTCGCTGCCGCCTTCGACCCCCATCTGGCCCAGCACCTCGCCGAGGGTGTACTCGGAGGCGCGGTTGACCACGATGCCCATCGCGCCGTCCTCGTCGTGCTGGCAGATCAGCGCGACGCTGCGCGAGAAGTTGGTGTCCGCCAGCGAAGGCAGGGCGATCAGGAGCTGGTTGGCGAGCGGCGTAGTGGGCACGGACATGGCCGTCATTCTAGCGCCTCGCCAGCGGCTCGCGTGGGTCCGCGCGACGCGCTATGGTCATGGGTCCGGCGCCTGCCCGGCCGCGCAGCGACGGTCGGCGGCGGCCCGCCACCTCGACCCTTCCAGCCTGCCGGGCCCGCCGCCCGGCCGCGAGGAGTATTCCATGTCAGGTTATTGCGACATCGCGCCCGGCCACCCGCTGCACGGCCCCTATCACGACCGCGAGTACGGCGTGCCGCAGCGCGAGGAGGCGGTGCTGTTCGAGCGCCTGTTGCTGGAGATCAACCAGGCCGGGCTGAGCTGGGAAACCATCCTGCGCAAACGCGAGGGCTTCCGCCGCGCCTACGACGGCTTCGACGTCGACACGGTCGCCGGCTACGGCGAGGCCGAGCGCGCGCGGCTGCTGGCCGACGCCGGCATCATCCGCAACCGGCTCAAGGTCGACGCGGCGATCCACAACGCCGGGGTGATCCGGGCGATGCGCGACAGTCACGGCGGCTTCGCCGACTGGCTCGACGCGCATGCCCGCGACGGCGACGCGCCGCGCGACAAGGCCGCGTGGGTAAAGCTGTTCAAGCGCACGTTCCGCTTCACCGGCGGCGAGATCACCGGCGAGTTCCTGATGAGCCTGGGCTACCTGCCCGGCGCCCACCGCGCCGACTGCCCGGCGATGCGGCGCATCGCCCGCGAGCATCCGCGGCTGCCCTCGGTCGTCGCGCTGACCGGCTGAGCGCCGGCCCTTCCCCGCCCCGCGGACATGAAACGGCCCGGACCGCAGACGCGATCCGGGCCGGGATGTCGTCGCGCGTGGCCGCGGCACGAGGCCGCGACCATCGCCGGCGCTACCGCAGGCGGATCAGGCGTGCTCGCCGCCCGCGCCGTGGGTGTGGCCGTGCTGCTGCTCGTCCTCGGTCGCCTCGCGCACCTCGGTGATCTCGACGTCGAAGTGCAGGGTCTTGCCGGCCAGCGGGTGGTTGCCGTCGACGGTGATGGTGCCCTCGCCGACCTCGGTCACGGTCACCAGCAGCGGACCGTTGCCGGTCTGGGCCTGGAACTGCATGCCCGGCTGCACGTTGTCGATGCCCTGGAAGGCCTCGCGCGGCACCTGCTGGACCAGACCGTCGTGGCGGACGCCATAGCCCTCCTCGGGCGCCACGTCGACCTTGAGCTTGTCACCGGCCTGCTTGCCGGCCAGGGCCTTCTCCAGCCCGGCGACGATGTTGCCGGCGCCGTGCAGGTAGCTCAGCGGGTCGCGGCCGCTGGACGAGTCGATGACCTGACCGGCATCGTCGGTCAGGGTGTAGTGGAAGGAAGCGACGCGACGGTCGGCGATCTCCATGGGAGCCTCCATTGTCTAGGGAGTGTGGGAATACGCCGAAAAGGCCGGAGCACTGACAGACGACGCAAAGAAATAGCCGCTCGAGGCGGCCAGAACGGGAAGTCTGGACGTGGCGGGCGGTGAGTGCAAGTTTGGCGCCGCCGGGCGCATATTCCCGCGCCGCAGATAGCGCCAGTCCGGTGATCGCGCCTGGATCGATATGCCCCATCGAGCCGGTATGCGACGGGTCAGATATCCCGCGGGCCGGCACTGGCCCGACTGAGCAGGACGAGACCGGTCCAAGCGTCCGGGTAGTGGACAACGCCGGCCTGGGGCGACTCGATCAGGAGGACGTCGATTACGCCCCTATGGAGCACGCGCTCATTTCCGAGCCGCGTTGCTGGCGAGAACCGCTATCGCAGACAGCGTCAAGGTGTCTCTGACATCGTTCTTGCCGAACCGAATCCACGGTCGCCGTCAATCAGATAGGTCACGTACGCACGAGTCTTGGGGTTCACAAAACCTATCCCCATAAGCCCTACTTCTTCCGAGTAGAGGTAGAACGTGCTCTGCCCCTGAGCATCCATTCGGATCCTCATCAGACGTTCCTGACGCCCCCACAGCTCGTAATTCTCGACCGATTCAACGCGATACTTGCGCCCGTGCGCCTCCCACTCCGCCTGCCCCTGCCCTAGAACCCGAGGGAAATGGAAGGAAAGCGTTTCAGACTCCACACAGATGAAGGGAGACCCCGGCTCACATACTTCCATATCCTCCCCGACATCGGCGACCAGAAACTGCCTCCTGTCGACATCAATCGCTATCCGCTTCTGTGGAAACGCAGGATCTATATACCTGAAGACTTCATGAGCTTCGACAACTCCTGAAAGGCCAACAAGCAACACGAAAACAACTAAAAAAGCTCTAGTCATCGCCTCCCCAATTCAGCACAGTCGCCGCCGGAGTACAGAAGCTTCCGTGTCGCCGTTCACGCGCCTCGATCCCTACTGCGCCGGATCGCGGGCCAGGGACACCGCGCTGGCGAAAACCTCTAGTAGGCCGTCCGTCAGATACAGGCGGACCACACCCCGATCGACATCGACCCGGCAGTTCGCCACGTTTCCGGCCGATGCATTTTCGAGCAAGCTTGGAGTATCCACGCTCATCAGACAGGACTCCACGCCCGTCATCGAAAGGGTCGCATCGATCCTGCTCGACGATTCGGGCGTCTCGTACATCGACAGTCGGACCTCGCAGATCCCTTCGAACACCCGCAAGTCGATGCCATACAACACGGCATCGTGAAGCTCCACGTGGCCAAGCGCTTCGATCGAGTCGGCTATTTCCACATCAACCTCCATGTGTCTCTGAACATCCTGTCGCATCCTGTCCTGCGCGAACAACCAGTTCGGTCCGCAAGCACTCAACACAATGACCTGAGCGTTCATAGGGACATTGCGCCCCGTCAGACCTGGAGCCTCTCCAACCATGGATCGGCGCCCCTCATCGCCAGAAGGAAAATGAACCTGATCCTATTTCCAGACCCTATTTCCACAGAAAATGAACCCAACCCCATTCTTCTCGCCCCGGCCCCACTCCTACTGCTTTCGCCCCGCAACGCCTGCGCTCCGAATTATTGACGGGCAAGAGCTCGAAAAAACCTTCTTTTTAGGAATGAACAACAAACCCTGCCCACCTATGTAAGCCCCCTTGTCCGAATAACTATCATCTACCTCATAGAAAATTATCAAATCCCCGGAACTATGCGCCTCGTCATAATCCACGAACAAATGAGATAAAGAAATCTCCCCTATGATCACCCCCCCTGACTCAAGCTCAACTTCCCCGAAATAGTCAGCAACAGGGCGATGCTGGCGTAACTTAGTCGCTTTACCACTAGAAATTTCGTATCCAACAAAAACTAACGCGCGTGACGAGTAACTCCAAGGCAGCGACGACTCTTCAACTGTTATTGACACAGACGAAACATTCTTCGCCAGAACCTTGATCACCTCAGGCTCAGCGCAGTCCACGTAGGGAGCGATACCTATAGCCGCATACGCACTTTGCACGCATGCAAGCAAAGCACCAGCGGTCAAGAACACCAGACACTTCATAATTAGTTACTCCTGTAGCTTCCGCTCCTGATGTCAGGGATATTCTGATTTACTATTTGCTTTATTCGCTTGACAACCGCCTTTCGACAGTCACTGTCGCACCCCCCCATTGCCTTGAGCTTTGCCGCCAAACAGCGAAGCTCCGCGGCATGGGCTCTGAGCTCGCTCCTATCAAGCTCGCCAAACACATGAACTCCATCGAAATCATTCGGAAAAGTAACCATCCTTGGAGACGTTCCAAACAGAAAATGCAAAGGGCTCTTCTGACATAGCCCTGGGCTGCTCCGATATGCGTCATTAGCATGAGAAATTTCGTGAGCCTCTACGCAGTCGCGAATCTCCTTGCATTCAGAATAATAGCTTGGCCAGGCACTCCAATTATAAAATGGCCTAATAACCCCATCCACACAATAAATGCTTCCCGCAGGCCTTTGTCCTGGAGGGAGCAAATCACGCAAATAGGCCTGAAGCCCAGTAGCATCAACGGCAGATAAAGGTGTCTGAAGGGCATAGACATATGTTGCAATGCCACCATTCATCCCAATCGGATCACTCTGTGCATACCGTCCCACCCCCGCCTCATAATCCCGGAAGTAGTTGTAGTTGAGCCCGCTCGCGGCATCGTAGCGCTGACCCGGGAAGCGCATATCCAGCGCGAAGGCGGTGCTGTCGCCGTCGGGGTCCGGGTTCGGGGCGCTGTTGCCGAAGGCTTCGCTGGCGATGTCCCAGGTCCAGACCGCGACGTCGCGCTGGGGTTCGATCACCGCGCGCGGGGTGCCGAGGTG
>NZ_VICD02000263.1 GCF_006546735.2 Marilutibacter maris
GGCGGCCGACTGGCTCGCCGGCCTCGCCGCCGATGCGCCGGATTACGGCCACTTCAACCTGATGGCCTGGGACGGAGAGACCCTGGGATTCGCCAGCAATCATCCACGGTTCGCGCGAGCCGAGATCGCCCCCGGCCTGCACGCGATGTCGAACGGCGCCTTCGACGCGCCGTGGCCCAAGAGCGGCCATGCGACACGCGCCCTGCAGGAATGGCTGGACACGCCGCTGGCATCGTCGCGACGGACGGAGGACGCCGACAGTCTGGCCCCGCTGCTCGACGCGCTGGCCGAAACCGCGCCGGCGCCGGACGCGCAGCTGCCGGACACCGGGGTCGGCCTGGAGCTGGAGCGGATGTTGTCGCCGGCCTTCGTGTCCGGCGAGCGCTACGGCACCCGCTGCAGCAGCGTGGTCCTGGTCGAGGACAATGCGATCGCGTTCTTCGAGCGACGCTTCGGCCCCGACGGGGTGCGGTTGGGCGAGTCGATTCAGGTGCTGTCGAACGAGTGAGACGGCCGCATCGCCGTCGTCGCGGTCGCGTATAGGCAACGACTGCAGCGAGCGACGCTGGAGTCCGTCATCCCTCGCCGCGCGACCAGGGCCACCAGCCGCGGCCGCTGCGCGCATAGCGATCGGCGGCACGCTCGAAGCGGTTGCGCACGCTGACGCCCCCGCACAACAGGTACAGCGGCAGGAACAACGGGCCCAGCACCATGTACTGGTAGACGTGGGCGCGCTCGTGATCGGCCAGTCGAATGCCCGGCTCGTTGCCCAGACCGGCCCGGTGGGCATAGGTCAGGCAGTCGGTGTCGAGGCTGGCGCCGGTGTGCAGGATCACGTTGCCGAGGGTCAGCGCGCCGCCCGGCCCCCACGGCCAATGCTGGAACACTACCGCGCAATCGTCGGCGCGCCACCTCACGCGCGCGCCGAACGCCAGCCCGGCCGCACCGCCCACCAGGCCCAGCACGGTATTGGGCAGGGTCCAGGCGATGCCCAGCGCGAACAGCGCCGCTCGCGACGCCGGGTTCAGTCGGTTTCTTCCGGCATCAGCAGCCACAGGATCAAGTACACGATGATGCCGGGGAACGCGGCGGACGCGATCGACACGACCACGAACACGATCCGCAGCAGGGTCGCGTTCCAGCCGAAGCGACGGGCGATTCCGCCCATCACGCCGGCGATCATTCTGTCGTGTCTGGACCGCGTGAACGGTCGCGGTTTATCGGCCATGGGGGAACTCCTTGATCCTGCAATATGTGCCAGTGTCGGGCACTCAACGTGATGGCGGCGTGGGTTCGCGGATGCCCTCGAGCGCACGCCGCAACCACGTCGCGGAAGGTTCGGCCGGACGGTTCGGACAACGCACCTGGTAGGCCCGGCCACTGACGCTGCTGCGGGTCGCGGCACGTTCGATGAACTGCTCCGCCGAGGCGACCATGTCGCGTTCGACCAGCCAGTCCAGCTTGCGCCGCAGGTGCGACTGCGCGCGTCCGGCGTCGTACCAGCGCCCATTGCGCTGGAACTCGCATCCCGAATCGGCCAGGGCCGAGATCAACCGGTCGATCTCGACGGCGGCGGCGGCCGGAGGCGGTGCGGCCCGCCCCTTCGCCGGCGCCAGCAGCGCCGACACCGCCAGTACGCACGGTAGCAGCCACCGCCCGGCCAGTGCGCCGACACTCATCGGTCGCGTTCCCGCAGCCAGTCGCGGATCGAGTCCGGCACCTCGCGCTGGGCGCGGCTGGACACGTAGATGCCGATATGACCGCCGCGGAACGAATGCTCGGTGTAGTCGGTGGTTCCGATCAGCCCGCCCAGCGCCTGCGACGCCGCCGGCGGCACCAGATGGTCCTGCAGCGCGTAGATGTTCAGCACCGGCATGGTGATGTCGGCCAGGTCGACCTCGCGCTCGCCGATGCGGACGCCGCCATTCACGAAGCCATTGCCCTGATAGAACATCTTGATGAACTGCCGGAACGCCTCGCCGGCCAGGTCCGGCGAATCGAAGATCCACTTCTCCATCCGCAGGAAGTCCTCGATCGCCTGCTTGTTGTCGAGGATGTCGACCAGGCCGACGTACTTCTGCACGAACAGGCGCCACGGCTTGAGCGTGAGGTAGCACCAGTTCATCAGGTCGGCCGGCACGTTGCCGAGGGTGTCGACGAACTGGTCGACGTCGATGTTGCGGGTCCAGTGCGACAACATGTTGTCGTCGGTATGGAAATCCACCGGCGTCACCATGGTGATCAGGTTGCGCACCTTGCCGGGGTTGAGCGCGGCGTAGCACAGCGAGAACGCGCCGCCCTGGCAGATGCCGAGCAGGTTGATCGCATCGTGGCCGCTGGCCTGGCGCAGATGGTCGACCGCGCCGCCGAGGAAGCGCTGGATGTAGTCCTCCAGCTCCAGGTAGCGGTCGGAGCGGTCCGGATAGCCCCAGTCGAGGATGTAGACGTCCTCGCCGCGCTCGAGCAGGCCGCGCACGATCGACTTGTCGGCCTGCAGGTCGGTCATGTACGGCCGGTTGACCAGGGCGTAGGCGATCAGCAGCGGCACTTTCGCGGTCGGCGCCTTGTCGCCGCGGAAGCGGTACAGCACCACCCGACCGTCGCGCCAGACCTCCTCCTTACTGGTCGCGCCGTAGTCGACGTCCTCGACCTGGCGCAGCGTGTCCAGACCGGCGCGCAGCTTGGCCTGGAACTGCATCGCCTCCTGCGCCAGCGACTCGGCGGTGAAATTGAGCGGCGCATTGATGTCGATACGGGTCATCTCAACGCCCTCCCTTTCCCGTGCTGCCGGCCTTGCCCGTCGCGCGCTTGCCGGCGGGCTTCTTCGTCGGTGCCTTGGCCGCCGCCGTTCGCCCGCTCGCCGGTGCCTTCTTCGCCGGTGCCTTCGTGCCCGCGGCCTTCGCCGCACGGCGCGGCGTCGCGGGTTCGTCCCCGTTCCGCGCGGACGCGGCATCTCCGCCCGACGCGGCCTGCGACGAACGACCGATATCGTCGCGCAGCCGCCGCAACTCGCGCTCGAGCTGGACGATCTTGCGATGGGCCGAATCGATCTCGGTTCGCGACGGCATTCCGAACAGGCCCGCGACCAGCTCGACCTCGTGCTGGATCGCCGCGCGCAGGCGCATCTGCGCATTGACCATCTCGCCGAAGTCCTCGCGATAGCGCGGCGACATCGCGACCTCGGCGTAGGCCTCCTCGGCGGCATCCACCCACAGGTCGAACAAGGCCCGCGCCGAGCTCAGTTGGCGGCCGGGTTCGGCATGTTCCTCGAGCTTGCGTTCGAAGTGCCCGAAGGCGCGCTGACCGGCCTCGGCCATCAGCGCCTGGCAGGCCTGGCTGCGTTGCTGGTAGTCCATCTGCAGCTGGCCGATGCGCTGCCAACGCTGCTGGTGCTCGCGGCTGAAGCCGAATGCCGGCATTCCCATCCAGCTGCGCCCCTCGCCCTGCATCGAGGCGATGAACGGCGCCACCTGCTCCATCCACTGATCGAAGCCCTGCTGCCCGCGACCGCCCATGCTGGCGAACACATCGCCGAAAGGATTGGCATTGCCGCCGCCGAGCATGTTCTTCCATGCGGCGACGACCTCGGACACGGCCGGGTTCTGGCCGGCGAAACCGGCCGCCAGCTGCTGGATGCGGCCGAACCAGTCGCGGGCCTGGCGATCGAAGCGGCCGACCGCGGCGTTGGCGTCGGGCTGCGCGCCGCGCGCCAGTTGCGACCACCAGCCGATCGCCTCCTCCCATCCGGGCATACCGCCGCCAGCGGCGAAGTTCGGCGGCATCGCCTGCGCGCCCGGGGCGGCGCCTGCGCGCATCATCTCGCCCCACTGGTTCCAGTACTGCTTCGCTAGCGACTCGAAATCACTGCCGAACGGGTTGTTTGCCATGGTGCCCTCCGATACTGGGGCCGATCATAGCAACGCGATGTTCATTCCATGTGGCTGCGACGGCGCCGCATACGCGTGCGCACGGGCCTCGACAGCACCGCAGCACCGGCCGCGGCCGACCCGCTCAGGGCTTGGGAATGTGCAGGGTCTTGCTGATCATCAACGAACCGGACAGGGCGAACATCAGCACCAGGGGGTGCAGTTGCCAGGGCCCCAGTTGCCAGGTGCCGAACCACAGGTCGGGGCCGATCGCGCCCTGCCAAGCCGCCACCGCGAGCACGACCACCAGCAGCAGGCTGGTCGGGATCGGCGTGCCCTCGAAGTAGCGGACCTTGTCCTCCCCGCCCGACAGCTGCTCGGCGGTGACGTTGTAGCGGGCCAGGCGGCTGACCCCGCAGCCGACGAAGTAACTCAGCACCAGCCAGTCCCAGCCGCCCTGCAGGCCGCAGGCATAGGCCAGCGCGGCGGGAGCGACGCCGAAGGAAATGATGTCGGCCAGCGAATCCAGCTCGCGGCCCAACGTCGACGACGACTTGCGCCAGCGCGCGATGCGCCCGTCGAGCGCGTCGAACACGAAGGCCAGAGGGATCAGCGCCATGCCGATCAGCAGGTCGCGCAGTTGATCACTCTGCAGATAGCGCATCGAGGCGAACACCGCCCCGGTGCCGCAGAAAGCGTTGGCGAGCGTGAACCAATCGGCGAGGTGGAACTCGCGGAGCATCGAGAAATGGCGCGACATCGGGACCGTGTCATGCGGCCGCAGCGGCCGTTACCCGTGCCAGCGTGCCAAATGTTGCCGGAATGCTGCAAGACCGGCGTGCATCGCCCCCTGCCGGAGCCGGCACGCGCGCTTCGACGGCAAGCGCCTCGCGATCTGTGAAACCCGGCACGGCGGGTCCGTGGCACGCCGCTATAGTCGCCGGATCGGACACACGTTCATGGGGAAACGCTTCGATGTCCATGTTTGACAAGGTCTTTCGCGACCTGTTCGAAGACCGTGCCGCGCGCGCGGATCGCACGCCATCGATGACGGATACGCAGCCGGCCGCTCCG
>NZ_VICD02000264.1 GCF_006546735.2 Marilutibacter maris
CTGCGGCCGCTGGCGCCGAAGTCGCTGCTGACACTGCTGCCGGGCTCGGTCGCCGACGACGCCGGCGGCGAGCAGCTGGCCGAACGCCTGCGCCGGCTCGACCGCCCGCTGGCCGGGGTGATCGCCTGCGTCTGCGGGCACTCCCAGGCCGGGCGCCTGCTCGGCCAGCCGGCCGAACAACTGCGTCGACGGCTGGACGAGGATCTGCTGCCGCACCTGGCCGCGGCCCGCTACCTGCTGCCATTGCTGGCCGAGCGCGGCCGCAACAGCACCTATGTGCTGATCGGCGGCCCCGGCGGCGAGCATCCCTGGGCCGGCTACGGCCACCGTTCGATCGCCGCCGCGGCGCTGCGCATGCTGACCCGGGTGCTGCACGACGAGGCCCGGGCCCAGGGCGTGCGTGTGCAGCTGCTGACCGTCGACAGCCCGGTCAACACCGCCGCGCGGCGCAAGCAGAGCTGCTGCCCGCAGTGGCCCAGCGCGCTGGCGGTCGGCCAACAGGCGCTGGCCCTGGTCGATCGCGAGGGCCAGCCGCGGATTCCCTCGGCGATCGTCCGCTACGACGGCGACCGCAAGTCGCCGTCGGACCCGGCTGTCGAAACCGCGGCGGCCGGATCGTCGCTTCCCCAGGAGCGCGACGCTACCGGCACCGCATCCGTGCCGGAGCTGCTGCCAGAAGGCTGTCAGCAGTCCGCGCGCACGCTGTTGATGAACCTGCTGGCGCCCCGGCCGTTGTCGCGTGGCGTCGACGGTCAGGGCGCCGGCGCTCCGACACCTTCCGCATCCTCCTCCCCGCTTCAAGACAAGGAACGCCCTTCATGAATCCCCACGTCACCCCGATTTCCACGCCGTCCCGGCGCATGGCGCGTTCCGGTGCCGGCCTGCGGAGCGGTCTGCCGTCGCTGGCCCTGGTGCTGGCCCTGAGCGCGGCGATCTCCCTGGTCGTCGCCGGCTGCGGCAGCCAGGCCTCCACCCCCGATGCGATGCCGCCGGCCGAGGTCAGCGTCGCCCAGGTCCTGAACCAGGACGTGCGGCCCTGGGACGAATTCACCGGCCGGGTCAGCGCCATCGAGAGCGTCGAACTGCGCCCGCGGGTCAGCGGCTACGTCGAGCGCGTCGCCTTCGACGAAGGCCAGGAGGTCGCCAAGGGCGATCTGCTGTTCGTGATCGACCAGCGCCGCTACCGCGCCGAACTCGAACGCGCCCAGGCCGAACTGGCGCGCGCGCGCAGCGAGGCCCAGCTGGCGCGCACCCAGGACAGGCGCGCGCAGTCGCTGGTCGAGGCCAAGGCGA
>NZ_VICD02000265.1 GCF_006546735.2 Marilutibacter maris
CAACGGACCGCGCAACACCTCGATCCGGTCCAGCATGTCGAGCGGAAAGGTCGCCGCCTGTCCCTGGCCGTCCGCGGCACTGCCCGGAATGCCGTCGACGACCAGGCGCAGTCCGCGCACCCCGAAGCTGGAACGGGCACCGAAGCCGCGACTCTGGACCTGCAGGTCCTGGGCGAAGTTGTGCCGGTCCAGCACCGCGATGCCCGGCACCCTGGCCAGGGGTTCGGCCAGGCTGCTCTCGCGCTGGCCACGGTGAAGAGCGTCTCCGGACACCACCGACACCGCTCCGGGGAAGTCCGCCAGCGGGCGGACCCGGCCGAGGACGCGCACGGTGTCGAGCGTGGCCGCGTCCTCCGCTGCCGGGGCAGAAGCCTGCGCCCCGGCCTGCGTCGCCAGCACCAGCAGTTGCAACGCGACAGCGGACACGACGACACGGCGACGGCAGCCGTGCGCGATCAGCGATGACGAAGCCATCAATCCCCCAGCGGACATTCAGATCCAGACCCGTTCCAGGCGGCCATCTTGCCCGCTCGCCCCGCTCGCGGCGACCCGCCCCGCGCGGTTCCATGCGCAAGCGGCTCTGGCCATGTCGCGGCCGGCGAATTAGTATTTTAACTAACCGCGCCGCCCTCGTAACACTCGAACCGTGTCCGCCCCCACCCGCAAGATCGTCCACGTCGACATGGATGCGTTCTACGCCTCCGTGGAACAGCGCGACGACCCCGCGCTGCGCGGGCAGCCGGTGGTGGTCGCCTGGCGCGGCGCGCGCTCGGTGGTCTGCGCGGCCAGCTACGAGGCGCGCAAGTTCGGCGTGCGCTCGGCGATGCCGGCATTGCGGGCCGAACGGCTGTGTCCGCATGCGGTCTTCGTCGCGCCCAACTTCCAGCGCTACAAGGCGGTGTCGCGGCAGGTCCGCGAGATCTTCGCCCGCCATACCGAGCTGATCGAACCGCTTTCGCTGGACGAGGCCTATCTCGACGTCACCCGGACCAAGACCGGGATGCCCTCGGCGACGGCGACCGCCGAGGCGATCCGCGCCGCGATCCGCGAGGAGACCCGGCTGACCGCATCGGCCGGGGTCGCGCCGAACAAGTTCCTCGCCAAGATCGCCTCGGACTGGCGCAAGCCCGACGGTCTGTTCGTGCTCAAGCCGCATCAGGTCGAGGCGTTCCTGACCCCGCTGCCGGTCGGCCGCCTGCCGGGCGTCGGCAAGGTCACCGAACGGCGCCTGGGCAAGCTCGGCATCGCCACCGTCGGCGACCTGCGCACGCTCGGTGGCGAACAACTGGAGGCGATGTTCGGCCGCTGGGGCGCGCGCCTGCACCGGCTTTCGCTGGGCATCGACGACAACCCGGTTGAGCCGAGCCGGCCGACCATGCAGGTCTCGTCGGAGGACACCTTCCCCGACGACCTGCCGCTGGACGAGCTGGCGCCGCACATCGAAAGGCTGGCGGAGAAAACCTGGGCGGGCTATGCCCGCGAGCGCGAACGCGACCCGCAGCGGATCGCGCGCACCGTGGTGCTGAAACTGAAGACCGCCGACTTCCGCATCCTCACCCGCAGCCTGACCCTGCCGACCCTGCCCGAGGGCGCGGCGGCGCTGGCCGAGGTCGCCTGCGGCCTGCGCGAACGCGTCGACCTGCCGGCGGACACGCTCTACCGGCTGGTCGGCGTCGGCGTATCCGGGTTCGCCGATGCCGGCGAGAGCGTGGCGCAAACCGATCTGTTCGAGGCGGACCAGGGCCTGCGATAGCCTGTGGACGATCAGTCGAGCGGCACGTCCTCGATCGGCACGTCCTCGATCGGCACGTCGTAATGGATCCGCTTCGAGGGCTCCGGGTCGAGGGTGTAGTGCCACCATTCCTGCGGATAATTGCGAAACCCGTGCCGTTCCATCGCCGCGCGCAGTCGATCGCGGTTGCGGCGCTGTTGTGGGCTCGCCTGCGGCGAGTCGGTATTGGCGCGCGGATCGAAGAAATCGAACGGCGTGCCCATGTCCAGCGGACGACAGGCGCCGTCCCGGTCGCATTCGAGCAGGGTCAGGTCGACCGTCGCGGCGCGGCTGTGGCCGGACAGCGGCGCGATGTATTCGCCGCGCAGCGCGCGCTTGGGCAGGTTCGGGTAGTAACGCGCACGAGCGACCAGGTCGTCGTCCTCCTCGATCCAGCGCATGAAACGGCGCACCGCCCGCACCGGTCGATAGCAATCGAAGATCCGCAGCCGCAGCCCCTGCGCGCGCAGGTCGGACTCGACCGCGGCCAGCGCATCGGCCGCCGGCGCCAGCAGATAGCAGCGCGCCGCCGCATATCCGTCCACCGGTGCCCCGGTGAAGTTGTCGTCGCCGGCGTAACGGATGTCCAGATCGATATCGGGAACCCGCTCGCGGATGTCGACCAGGCCCGCCTCCGCGGCGGTCGTCGCGGTGGAGAACACCGGCGCATCGGCCGGCGCGCTCGCCGGCTCCGCGATCACCGTGCCGGCGCCACAGCCGCTCGCCAGCGCGACCGCCAACAGCGCCGCCGACGCGACCCGCATCCGCGTGCCTGCGGCAACGGCCTCAGCGTTCACAGCCGCGCACCCGGACAAAAGCCAGGTCCTCGTAGTCGGAACTGAAGTCGCCGTCGGGATCGACCTTGGCCAGGGTCATCCGTGGCGGCGAGCTGGAGGTGGCCGGATGCAGATCCATCCAGGCCTCCGGGTCGATGGTGTCGTCGTCCCAGTCGATCAGCGCGCGCCCATGCACCCGCATGATCCGTCCGGCCAGCCGCGGCGACTTGGTGGCGACGAAGCGCACACCACCGTCGGCTTCGCACAAGCGGGCCTCGCCCAGCCACGGATCGCGGTAGACGCCCAGGTAGGCGCTCATGTCGATCGCGTGCGCGGGACGCCGACCGGACGTGTCGGGCACGCGCGATCGGCGGGGGCCGTCTTGTTCGCGCTCCAGCACCGCCGCGAGCGTCGCCACCGAGGTGCCCGACTCCGGCCGGGCCAGATAGTCGAGCAGGACCGAGGTCAGCACCGTGCGCGCTGCGCTGCCGTCGCCGTTGATCATCACCACGAAGCCCGAGCGGCGATCGGGCAGCAGCATCAGCACCGAGTACATGCCGGCAAGGGTGCCGGTGTGCGAGACCGTCCACTCGCCGTGGACATCGGCCAGTCGCCACCCGTAGCCATAGGCGCGTATGTGGGTATCGTCCCAGTCGCGACTGCGTGCCGACAGCGGCAACGGCGTGTGCGCCGTCCACAGCGCCTCGCGCTGCCCACGCGGCAGCCACTGCAACTGTTCGGGCGTCGGCACCAGCCAGTTGCGCGCCCAGGCCAGCATGTCGTCGAGGCCGCAGCGGATGCCGCCGGCCGCCGCCGAGGTGGTCGCCGGCACGATGTCGCCGTCGACCCGGATCGCGGCATTGCCCTGCCCGTCGCGCATGTGCGGTTGGGCGACGCTGCCGGCCTCGGCGCGGGACCACTCGCCGACCCGGCAGCCGGACAGGCCGAGCGGTTCGAACACCTCCCGCCGCAGCAGCGCTTCGTAGGAGGCGCCACCGGCCGCGGCCGCGACCTCGCCGGCGACCACGTACAGCAGATTGTCGTAGGCATAGCCGGAGCGGAAGCTGCGCTCGGGCTTGAGATGGGCCAGCCCGGCGATGATGTCGCCGCGATCGAAGCGGTTGGGCTCGGGCCACAGCATCAGGTCGCCGGCACCTTCCGGCAGGCCGCTGTTGTGGATCAGCAGGTCGCGTACCTGCATTTGTTCGGTGACCCAGTCCTCATGCATGCGGAACCGCGGCAGATGACGGGTGACCGGATCGTCCCAGCGCAGCTTGCCGGCATCGACCAGCCGCGCCAGCAGCGCGGTGGTCATGGCCTTGCTGTTGGAGGCGATCTTGAACAGCGTGGCGTCGGTGACCGGGTCGCCGGAACCGGCGACGGTCTCGCCGCCGGTACGGGTATAGACGACCTCGCCGTCCTCGATCACCCCCATCGCCATGCCCGGCAGCCCGAACCGCGCCATCGCATCGTCGAAGGCACGGTCGAGAGCCGATGGATCATGGGCGGCCGGGGGGGATGCGGCGGCCGCCGGCAGCGCCAAGGCCATGGCAAGACAGACCCCGACAATCGACCTCATGCGACCAGCGCCGCTACGACGTGCGGTTCGCTTCCCGCATTCGCTCAGAAGCTCCACGATACGATCAGCTGCCCGTACCTCGGCGACTGCAGGAAGCGCTCCTTGCCGAAGAACTCGTCCCGATCGCCGACACCCGGCTCCAGTTCCTGATAGACCCACACCGGCTCCTGACGATTGAACACGTTGTAGACAGAGAACTTTGCCTCAAGCTTGCCGGCATCGAAAGTGCGCTCGTATGCCAGGCTCAGGCCGAGGTCGATGATCCACGGCATCCGCCCGGCTCCACCGCGCGAGGAATGCTCGAACACGCGGTCATCGGTGCTCCAGGTGTCGCCGTCCTGCGCGTTCTCGGGCCGCGTGCAGTTCTCCACGCAGATGAAGTAGCTGTGGTAGCTCTTCCAGTTGTAGGGATTTCCAACGCCGAGTGCGGTGATCGGACCGCCCGAACGCGCATCCAGCGTCGCACCGACCCGCCAGTTGTCGTTGAACGCATAGGTGCCGCGCAGCTTGATCTGATGACGGTGATCGTTGGCAAGCGGGCCGTCTCCGCGATAGTTGACGAACGGATCGTCGAAGTTCTCGGTGCGGCCGGTGTCACCAAAATTGGTGTCGGTGTTGACCGGTCCCTCGGCGTTGCCCTCGTTCCACGACAGTGTGTAGGACGCATTGAGTGCCCACTTGCCATCCCAGGCGCGATCGACCTGGAACTCGAGCGCCTTGTAGGTACGGTCGGGCTTGACCCAACCTCGCTGTCCGGTGGGTGTCGAACCGACATACTCCCATTTGCCATTGATGTACTCGTAGTTGTCGGCCTCGGTCCAGTAGCCCGCCTTCGAGGTATCGATCGTCAGGTAGCCGTCGTCGACCCCGTCGCAATCGGTATCGCCCCAGACAGTGACGTCCTCGCCGGGATTGGCCATCACCCAACGGCTGGCGATACGACCGCAATGCGTCGCGGTGATGTTCATGTCGTCGATCGCATTGTTGAGCTTTCGATAGATGCCGCGCACGCCCCATGACCATGTCGAGTTCAGCTGCTGCTGGAAGCCCAGGATCAGTTCGTCCTGGTAGACCGGGTCCATGTCCTTGTCGACCTCGGCGCGCAGGTCTCCGACGCTGCCGTCGCCCTGACTGTTGTCGAAGCCGAACTGGGTGCCGAGAATCGGCACCGCATACTGCACGCCATCGCGCTCGCGAATCTCCCAGCCATCGAATCCGTAATAGGTGCGCTCGTCGAGCAACGCACCGCCCTGCTTGATGTTGATCACATTGGCGACAGGCAGGAAGTAGCGACCGATATTGCCGAATACCTTGGTGGTGGAATCGCCCCTGACATCCCAGGAGAATCCCAGCCGGGGCGCCCACATATCGTCCATTTCGATGTAGGTACGTCCCTCTGCGTCACGATTGTCGAAGCTCTCGTTGCGGATGCCCAGATTCAGCACCAGGTTGTCGCTGATCGACCAGTTGTCTTCGAGATAGAAGGCTTCGTTGACGCTCTCGAACTCGCCGAATATGGAGTATCTGCGAGCCCGCACATAGGCGGTGTAACCGGGTGGCACGATGCCCGCCCCCGGAATCTGGGCACCCGGCGTGGTCGAGTAGACGTTGTACTGGATGCCACCGGGACCGGCATAGACCTGGTCAAGATCGGAGGTGTTGCTCTCACGGTCGATGCCGAAGCGCAGCAGGTGATCCCCCATCGCCCATTCGAAATCGGCCCGGGCCTGCTCGCGCTGATCATTGCGATCATAGATCGTCGCATTGTTGGTACACCCCAGGGGCACCCCCGGATCGGGAACACCGGAAGCCCGGGTGACGTAGTTGCAATCGCCATCGCTCGGTGAGGCGGTGATATTGTCCCTTTCGCTGTTGCCGTACATCAGCTTCATCGACAGGTTGTCGCTCAGGTAGGACGTCCAGGTCAGGGCCCAGTTGTCTCCACCATTTTCCGAGTACGACCTGCTGAGCCGGTCTCCGACACGGTTGTCGTCGAAATCGTACGCAAAGGTCTCGTTGTCGACACGGTTCTTGTTGGAGAACGCCATCAGGCTGAGCAGATTGTTGTCGTTCAACTGCCAGTCCATGGTCGCGCCCCAGAAGCCGTCGTCCGACTCCCCGCGCGTGAAACTGGTGCCCCCGTTGTTGGTGCTCTCGGGCGATATGTCGCGTCCCTCGTACATCGCAAAGAAGAACAGGCGATCGCGGATTATCGGTCCCGAAGCCCAAACGTTCATGCGCGCGGAATCGGTACTGTCCCGGCTGCGCGTAAGATACCGATCACCGTCCAGATAGCTGTCGCGGGCGGACGACTTCCAGGCACGCGGTGAGAAAACGAGCTTGCCGCCACCATGGAACTCGTTGCTGCCCGACTTCGCCAGCGCATTGACCACACCGCCGGTGGTGCGGCCGAACTCCACCGAGTAGCCGCCGGTCTTGACCTGGAACTCCTGGTAGAAGTCGAACGGGGCTTCGGAGAAACCGACCCGGTTATAGAAATCGGTGACGTTCAGACCGTTGATGTAGAACGCGTTCTCGGCCACCGACGAACCGCCGAACGAGATGCCGCCAAAGCCCGCCGAACCACCGGCCACGCCCGGCGCCAACAGCGCGACCGAGGCGACGTTGCGGTCCACCGGCATCCGCGCGATTTCCTCGGCGGTGATGTTGGTCGCCGACTCGGTCGAGCTCACGTCCACCGGCGAAATCACCCTAGAACCGATGACCTGCACCGCGGCCATGTCGACCACGCCTTCGGCGCCAAGATTGACGGTGGTGGCGTTGCCCAGCGAAACGCTGACGTCGATCGCCTGCCCGACCGCCTGGCCGTCACGGCTGACCTGCAACGTATAGTTGCCGACCGGCAACTGGGACAGGCGGTAGCTGCCATTGGCGCCGACCGATACCGAACGGGTCAGACCCGTTTCGGGATTGATGACGGTGATCATGTCCCCTGCATTGGCGCGGCCGGCAATGGCGCCGTTGACGTTCTGGGCCAGCGCCGTCGCCGGCGCCATCGAGGCCAGGCAGACGCCCATCGCCACATAGAGCGCTGTCTTTCGCAAAGCCGTGCCGTACATGTCGTCTAGTCCCCCGAGCATTGGTTGTGATTGAGGTATGCGGCGTCCATGCCGCAGAAGCCCGGACAAGGCCATCCCCGCCTTGTCCGGACGGGTCGGCCCCGGCATCCGCCGGGCCCGTTGCCACCAGGTCGTCCATCCGTGCTCCTGAGCGGTGAACGCACCGTCCCTGGCGCGCAACGCCTCCGCTTCCCGGCAGAGGCTTCCTAACGCGCGTCCGGGTCGGGACCCAGGACCTGGGCACTGAACCGGTAGTCCCACTGGTCGAAGTAGAGATTGCCCCCCTGCCACTCCACTTCGCCGCGCTGCGAGTCCACCGTTTCCGAGCGGAAGTGCCGCTTGGGCGGAAACAGTGGCTGCGAATAATCGTCGTTGAAGGCGATCCGGTACGCGTCCAGGCCACCCAGGTAGAACCAGCGCAGGTCCTCGTCGTCGCTGTCGAGCAGGCCACTGGTCACGTCCATCGGCACCCAGCCGTAGGGCGCCAGGTACATCCAGCCCCAGTCGTGCAGGTTGTCGTAGTCGCCGTCGGAATAGACCATGCCCGACTGCCAGCGGGTCGGAATGCCGTTGAGCCGCAGCAGGCTCATCAGCAGCAGGGTCTGCTGGCCGCAGTCGGCATGGCCGGTGCGCAGCGCGTAGTCGCTGATGTTGGAAATCGTCGAATACTCGCGCGCCGAGGCCCACGGAATCCGGTCGACCGCGGCAAACAGCCTGCGCGCGATCCTGTAGGGATTGCTTTCGTCGCCGACGACCTGCTGCGAGAAGCGCCGCAACTCGTCGGTGAACACGATGTGCGGCGCACGCTCGGCCAGGAACGGCGCCAGCCCGGCATCCGCCTCGGTCGCCACCACCCGCTCGGGATCGATCGCATGGTACTGGCCGCGCACGGTCATCTCGTACTCGACCGAGAACTCGGTCGGCTCCCCCGCGACCGCCACCCGGCTCATGTGCACGGTGCGTTGCAACGTCGCCTCCGGCGCCAACACGTGCGCCTCGGGAGTCGTACCCAGCAGGCGGATGTCCTCCTGCTGGCCCGGGATCGCACGCGGATACGGAATCCACGCGCTGAGCGGCTCGCCGGCCGGCACCGCGTCGGCATCGACGATCAACGACTGGACGACCCGGATCCGCCGGGGCGCCACGTGCACGCGCCCCTCGGCCTTCGCCGCATCGCGGACCTCGGCATGGTGGGCGTTCAGGGTTTCCATCGGACCGGAACCGCCGGCATGCGGCTGCGCGCGCCGCGCCGCGGCCTCGGCATTGACCCGGAACAGGTTGGACACGGCGCGCGCGAAGTAGCGTCGCTCGCCGTCGATGAGCAGGTGTTCCAGCGCACCGGACGCATCCCAGGCGGCGAACTCGCCCGGGCGGAGATCGGGGATCTCCCGTCGCAGTCGCGCCATCACTTCGGCCGCGTCGTGCGGAAAGTCCAGGCGGATCCTACGCATCCGCTCACGCTCGAACGCCAGCGCCCGGCGGATCGGCGCCGGCGACTGGGGATCGGCGAGTCGCTCCCCGATCCGCGCCTGCGCCTCATCGAAGCGTCCGGCATCGACCAGGGCGGTCACTTCACGTACGGTGTCCGCAGCCATCGCCGATCCAGGCAGGATCATGGACAGCATCGCGACCAGGACCAGCAGATTCGCCAGCGCATGCGCCAACAACCGGCGCGCGCGCGCGGCCGGCGGCGCTCCGCCGCGCCTGCCCCCGTCCCGATCCATGAACCCACCATTCGCCACGACACTGCCCCTGCCGCGTCAGCATGCCCTCGGTGTAACACGGTCGACACGGCAGGGTCAATAATTTATTCCAAGTTGATCATATTTCTGAAATAAGTATTCTCAGAGCGGTCCGGACCGCTCGGCCGGTGGCGATCGATGCCGCCAGCGCCGCGGACCGCTTCGCAGTGGCGATGCGCACGCGGGTGCGCGCAAACCAGAGGGATGCAACTCATGCGAGCACGCGTGCCTGACTCACCCCGGTCGCAGCAGCGCCCTGCCGGCCCGCCATGGTCCGGTCCTGGCTCCAGACCGCGAATCCGCACGCCGCTGCTGGCCGCCGCCTTCGCCGTCGCCTGCATGCTCGTGGCGATGCCGGCGACGGCCTTCGAACGCCCGCGCCCGCATCCGGTCGACGCCGAAACCGGGGCCACCGGAATCGCCGGCGTGCGGGCCGAACAGCTCACCCCCGAGTTCTGGACCCGGCGCCTGTCCGACCCGGACCGTGTGGTGATGGACCGCGCCGCGATCGCGCGCCAGAACCTGCGCCTGTTCGCCGAGGATCGCTCGGTCCACGACCTCGACGCCCTGCCGGCACAGATGCCGCGGGCCGAGGTCACGCGCTGGATCCGCGCGGCGTCGTCGCCACCGACACGCGAGCTGTTCGACGCCAGCGGTGGGAGCTTCGACGGCATCGACGCGCTCGAATCGGCGCTGGCGCTGGATCGCATCGCCGACACGGTGACGGTACGCCACGGCCTGGTGGTCGAACGCGCCGACATGCGCGGCTACCCGACCTCGATGCGCGTGTTCAGCGCACCCGGCGATACCGACATAGACCGATTCCAGGAGACCGCGCTGTTCCCGGGCACACCGCTGGCGATCCTGCACGAAAGCCGCGACGGCGCGTGGTGGTTCGCGGTCAGTCCGCGATACGCCGCCTGGATCCGCAAGCAGCACGTGGCGACCGGCGATCGCGACCGCGTACTCGGGTACCGCCATCGCACGCCCTACCTGGTGGTGACCGGCGCCACCGTCGACACGGTGTACAACCCGGAAGTACCGCAAGTGTCGGAGCTGCAACTGGACATGGGCGTGCGGGTACCGCTGCTTGCCGACTGGCCGGCCGATCGCCCGGTCAATGGACAGGCGGCCTACACCGGCCATGTGATCGAACTGCCGATCCGCGATGCCGACGGAAGCCTTCGCTTCGCCCCAACGCTGCTGCCGCGGACCCGCGACGTCGCCGCCGACTACCTGCCGTTGACCCAGGCCAACCTGCTGCGACAGGGCTTCAAGTTCCTCGGCGAACGCTACGGCTGGGGGCATTCCTACAACGCCCGCGATTGCAGCGGCTTCGTCTCCGAGATCTATCGCGCGTTCGACGTGCAACTGCCGCGCAACACCAGCGCCCAGGGCGTGAGTCCGGTATTCAACACCGTGCGCTTCGACGAGAACGACGACCGCCGGAAACGGCTGGAGGTCCTGCGCACCCTGCAGCCGGGCGACCTGATCTACATTCCCGGGCACGTGATGATGGTGATCGGCCAGTACCAGGGCGCGCCCTACGTGATCCACGACGTCACCGGCATCACCCTGGGCGAAGCCGACGGTTCGCGCCGCCGCATCGCCCTCAACGGGGTCTCGGTGACGCCGCTGGAGCCGCTGCTGGCCAGCGGCGACGCCACCCTCGTCGATCGCATCTACAGCATCCAGAAGATCAGGCCTTGAGCCGGACGCCATGACCACCGCACCGGGAGGGGAAACGGGTGATTCGCAATCGAAGATACCGACCGCAGCGGCCGACGGCTTCGCCCCGTCGCGCCAGGCATTGACCCGCAGCCCGATCAGGACACCCGAATGAAAGTCACCGACATCCGGATCGGCATGCTGCGCGTGCCGCTGAAGACCCCGTTCAAGACCGCCCTGCGCACCGTCGACACGGTCGAGGACATCGTGGTGATGGTCCATACCGACAGCGGCCACGTCGGCTTCGGCGAGGCCGCCGCCACCGCGGTGATCACCGGCGACACCCACGGCTCGATGATCGAGGCGATCCGCAAGTGCATACGTCCGCGCCTGATCGGCGCCGACGTCGCCGACCTCAACCGCAACACGCGGATCGTGCAGACCGCGCTGGAACGCAACTTCAGCGCCAAGGCGGCGGTCGAGATCGCGCTGTACGACCTGTTCGGACAGCTCTACGGCGCGCCGCTGTACAAGCTGCTGGGCGGCGGCGACCCGGTCATCACCACCGACATCACCATCAGCGTCGACTACATCGACAAGATGGTCGCCGACTCGCTGAGCGCGGTGGAGCGCGGCTTCGAGTCGCTGAAGATCAAGGTCGGCAAGGACATCGGGCTCGACATCGAACGGGTCAAGGCGATCTACGCGGCGGTCGAGGGCCGCGCCCTGCTCCGCCTCGACGCCAACCAGGGTTGGAGCGCCAAGCAGGCGGTCTACGCGATGCAGGCACTGGAGGATGCGGGGGTGCAGCTTGAGCTGCTGGAGCAACCGGTGAAGGCCCAGGACATCCGCGGCCTGAAGTACGTCACCGACCGCGTGCACACGCCGGTGATGGCCGACGAGAGCGTGTTCGGGCCGACCGAGGTGATCGACCTGATCAAGATGCACGCCGCCGACATCATCAACATCAAGCTGATGAAGACCGGCGGTCTGTCCAACGCGATACGGATCGCCGACATCGCCTCGCTCTACGGCGTGGAATGCATGATCGGCTGCATGATAGAAACCAGCATCAGCGTCGCCGCCGCCGTCCACCTGGCGGTCGCCAAGTCGGAGGTGATCACCAAGGTCGACCTCGACGGCCCGTCGCTGTGCCGCTACGACCCGGTCGACGGCGGGGTGATCTTCAACGAGTCGGAGATATCGATCGTCGATGCACCGGGGCTGGGCATCCGCGAGGTCCGCGGGCTGGAGATGCTGGAGGAGTGACGGCGACGCCGCCATTCCGCCACGACCGCGTTTCGGAGGTATGCTTCTGGACATGTCGCCCCTGCTGAAGATCCGCGCCGAGCGCGACCGGATGTCGGCCATCGAGCGCCGGATCGCGGACTTCCTGCTCGACAATGCGCACCTGCTGCGCGACTACTCGTCGCAGCAGCTGGCCAGCGCGCTCGGCATCAGCCAGTCGAGCGTGGTCAAGTTCAGCCAGAAACTCGGCTTCAAGGGCTATCCCGACCTCAAGTTCTGCATCGGCGAGGCGCTGGCCCGCGAGGGCGCCGGCGAGCCGCAGTTGCCGGACCGGGAACCGGACTCGGGACCGCACGTCGCCCTCGCCGAGTCGCTGTGGCGGGCCAAGGCGCTGGCCGAACAGGAGACCCGTCTGCTCAACCCGGTCGAACAGATCGACGCGATCGTCAAGGCGATCTCGGGAGCCGGCCGGGTCTTCATCTGCGGCCTCGGCCAGGACGGCATCCATGCCCGCGGTCTCGGCCTGCGGCTGTCGCTGGTGGGCATCGCCACCGTCGAACACGCCGACCCGGTGCTGATGGCCGCCAGCGTCTGTTCGGCGGGAGCGGGCGACGTGCTGATCGTATTCTCCGAGCACGGCAAGCAGCCTGAGCTGTGCCATATCAGCCGCCAGTTCCGCGCACGACGCGGCCGGATCATCTCGGTGACCCGGCACAGCGCCAATCCCTTGCGCGCGCATGCCGACGCGTCGCTGCTGATCTCCGCACACGACGAGCATCCGCACGTCGAGCCGCTGCTGTACCAGGCCGCCCTGCAGCAGATGCTCGACCTGATCCTGGTCCTGGTGTGCCAACATTCACCCGACTACGTCGCCCACTACGGCAACAGTCTGGAACACGTCCAGCAATTGCTCGATCCCTGACCGCCGACCGAGGACTCCTTCCGCCATGCCGATCGCCGTCCCGCGCAGCCGCTCCCGCCCTCACCGTTCATGGCGAAGCGCAGTGCGATCGGGCGTGCTGCTGGCGGGCCAGCTATTGGCGGGCATGCTGCTGGCGGGCGCGCAGCTCTCGGCACCGGCACGGGCGGCCACTCCCTGGAGCCAGGCGCGGCAGGCGGTGGTGGTCACCGCTGCGGACTGGGACGCCAGCGCGGGACAGCTGCACCGGTTCGAGCGACGCGGCGATGGCTGGCACAGGGTCGGCCCGGCCCTGCCGGTCCAACTGGGACGCAACGGCAGTGCCTGGGGCCTGGGCCTGCACCCGCAGCGTCCCGATGACGGGACTCCGGTCAAACGCGAAGGCGACGGCCGCAGCCCGGCCGGAATCTTCGCCATCGCCGAAGCGTTCGGCTACGCCGACGACGCCGGCATCGAACTTCCCTATCGGCCGATGCGGCAGTCGAGCTATTGCATCGACGTGCGCAGATCCGCGCTGTACAACCGCATCGTCGACGCCGAGCGGGTCGGCGCGGACGCGGTGCGCGGTTCGACCGAACCGATGCGCCTGGACCTGCACAACGACGGCGACCAGCGCTACAAGCTGGGCTTCGTGATTGCCCACAACCCCGGCAACCGCGACGGCGCCGGAAGCTGCATCTTCGCCCACCTGTGGAAGAACGCCGATACCCCGACCGCCGGCTGCACCGCGATGCCCGAGCCGGCGATGGCGCGACTGCTGGACTGGCTGCGTCCGGCGGACCGGCCGATCTTCGTGCTGATGCCCGCTTCCGAGTACGCCCGTCTGCAGGCGCCCTGGCACCTGCCCTCCATCGACCGCACCGCTTCCCGCAAGGACATCGCGCATGAGTGAACCGTCCACTACCGCCCACGGCCAGGGTCCGACCGTCATCGACAACGACACGGGCATGGTGCGGGCGGTCAGCCGCTGGCAGATCGTCGGCCTGTCGATCAACGACGTGATCGGTAGCGGCATCTACCTGCTGCCCGCCAGCACGGCGCTGCTGTTGGGCCCGGCCAGCCTCTGGGCGGTGCTGCTGGCCGGCGTCGCGGTGGGACTGCTGGTGCTGTGCTACGCGCAGGCCGGCAGCTACTACGACGATGCCGGCGGCAGCTACCTGTATGCCCGCGATGCGTTCGGCGACTTCATCGGCTTCGAGGTCGGCTGGATGACCTGGCTGACCCGGGTCGCGTCCGCTGCGGCGCTCAGCAGCGGCCTGGCGCTTGCGGTATCCAAGTTCTGGGCGCCGGCCGGCGAAGGCTGGGGCTGGACCGCGGTGGTGGTCGGCTCCATGGCCTTCTTGACCTTCATCAATGTGATCGGCGTGCGCTCGGCCGCCCGCACCGGCGTCGCCCTGGTCCTGGCCAAGATGGCGCCGCTGCTGTTCTTCATCGTCGTCGGCGCGTTCTTTGTCGACTGGTCGCAGGCGGTCGCGATGGGCGCACCGCCCACCGACAAGCTGGGCGAAGGCGCGCTGCTGCTGCTGTATGCCTACGCCGGCTTCGAGAACACGCCCGCCGCGGCAGGCGAGTTCCGCAACCCCCGACGCGACGTGCCGTTCGCGCTGCTCACGATGATCGTGCTGGTGAGCCTGATCTACGTCGCCGTGCAGGTGGTGGCACAGGGCACCGTCCCCGACCTGGCGGCCTCGAAGTCACCGCTGGCCGACGCCGCGGAGACATTCGCCGGTCCCGCCGGCGCCCTGCTGCTCACCATCGGCGCGGCCATCTCGATCCTCGGCAGCAACAGCAACACCATGCTGTTCGGTCCCCGCTACCTGTACGCCCTGTCGGCGGACGGCTACGGCCCGGCGATCCTGTCCCGCGTGCATCCGCGCTTCCACACGCCGACCGTGGCGATCGTCGTCACCGGCATCCTGGCGCTGGCGCTGGTGCTCGGCCAGCAGTACGGGGGCAGTGGTGTGTCCGAGGCCTTCGCCAATCTGGCACTGCTCTCCGTCGTCGCCCGTCTGTGCAGCTACATCGGCACCTCGGCCTCGCTGTTGGTGCTGCGCAAGCGCTACCGCGACCGCCCGAACGCGCTCGCCCTGCCCGGAGGGCCGCTCATCCCGGCCCTCGCCCTGCTGCTGTCGCTGGCACTGATGGCCAGCGCCGGCGCCGGCAACCTGATCGCCGCCGGCGTCGCGGTGCTGGTCGGCGCGCTGATCTATCTGCTGCGACGCAAGCCAGCAGCCTGACTGCGGTCGCGCAAATGCAGGAGCGGCGTGAACCGCGATAAGGCTTTCACGGCAAGGCCCGATCGCGGCTTACGCCGCTCCTGCGAAAACTCCGACAGGTCCGAGCGCATGGCCGGTACCTTGGTCTACGCGCTGCAGTGCAAATCGGCAGCCTGACCGCTCCTGTGAAAGGCGTTCGCCTGCGCTGCCCCTGCAGGAGCGGCGTGAGCCGCGATCTCCCGGGTCCGGAGACAGGCCCCCTTGCGGCTTACGCCGCTCCTGCGACGGCGTCCTTTCGCAGGACAGGCAAACAAAAAGCGGGCCGAAGCCCGCTTTCTGCGTATCCAGCATGGGTCGCGCGGCTTACTCGGCCGCGACGCCCTCGCCTTCCTCGACGGCCTTCATCGACAGGCGGATGCGGCCCTGCTTGTCGACTTCCAGCACCTTGACCTTGACCACGTCGCCTTCCTTGAGCTTGTCGCTGACCTTCTCGACGCGCTCGTTGGAGATCTGCGAGACGTGGACCAGACCGTCCTTGCCCGGCAGGATGGTCACGAATGCACCGAAGTCCATGATCTTGGCGACCTTGCCTTCGTAAATGCGGCCCGGCTCGACGTCCGAGGTGATCTGCTCGATGCGGCTCTTGGCGGCCTGGGCGGCGGCGGCGTTGACCGAGGCGATGACGATGGTGCCGTCGTCCTGGATGTCGATCTGGGTGCCGGTTTCCTTGGTGATCGCCTGGATGGTCGAACCGCCCTTGCCGATCACCTCGCGGATCTTGTCCGGATGGATCTTCAAGGTCAGCAGGCGCGGGGCGAACTCGCTCAGCTCGCCACGCGGCGCGGTCAGCGCCTGGGCCATTTCGCCGAGGATGTGCAGACGACCGGCCTTGGCCTGGGCCAGCGCGGTCTTCATGATCTCCTCGGTGATGCCCTGGATCTTGATGTCCATCTGCAGGGCGGTCACGCCGTTCTCGGTACCGGCGACCTTGAAGTCCATGTCGCCGAGGTGATCCTCGTCGCCGAGGATGTCGCTCAGCACGACGAAATCATCGCCTTCCTTGACCAGGCCCATCGCGATGCCGGCGACCGGCGCCTTGATCGGCACGCCCGCGTCCATCAGCGCCAGCGAAGAGCCGCAGACCGAGGCCATCGACGAGGAACCGTTCGATTCGGTGATCTCCGACACCACGCGGATGGTGTACGGGAACTCCTCCATCGTCGGCATCACCGCCAACACGCCGCGCTTGGCGAGGCGGCCGTGGCCGATCTCGCGACGCTTCGGGCCCATCATGCGGCCGCACTCGCCGACCGAATAGGGCGGGAAGTTGTAGTGGAACAGGAAGTGTTCCTTGTACTCGCCGGAGACCGCGTCGATGACCTGGCCGTCGCGCGCGGTGCCGAGGGTGGCGACCACGATCGCCTGGGTCTCGCCGCGGGTGAACAGCGCCGAGCCGTGGGTGCGCGGCAGCACGCTGACCTTCGAGCTGATCGGGCGGACGGTGTCGAGCGCGCGACCGTCGATGCGGACCTTGGTGCCCAGCACGGCGCTGCGCATGGTCTGGTACTCGAGCTCGCCGAATTCCTTCGACATCTCCGAGCCGCTCCAGCCCTCGGCCTCGGCGCGGCCGGCAAGGGCCTCCATCACGTCCTTCTTGATCGCCGAGATCGCGTCGCGGCGCTGCAGCTTGTCGCGGACCTGGAAGGCCTCGGCCAGCTTGTCGCCAACGGCCGTCTTGAGGTCGGCGATCATCGCCTCGTTCTTGGCCGGCGCCTGCCAGTCCCAGGACTTGGTGCCGGCCTCGACGACCATCTCGTTGATCGTGTTGATGACCTTCTGCATCTCGCGATGGCCGAACATGACCGCGCCCAGCATCACGTCTTCCGACAGGCCCTTGGCCTCGGACTCGACCATCAGCACCGCGCTGGAGGTACCTGCGACGACCAGCTCCAGCTCGGAGTCGGCCAGCTCGCTCACGGTCGGGTTCAGCAGGTACTCGCCGTTCTTGTAGCCGACCTTGGCGGCGCCGATCGGCCCCTGGAACGGGGCGCCGGTCAGGGCCATGGCGGCCGAGGCGCCGATCAGCGCCGGGATGTCGGCGTCGATTTCCGGGTTCAGCGACATCACCGTGGCGATGATCTGGACTTCGTTCTTGAAGTCTTCCGGGAACAGCGGACGGATCGGACGATCGATCAGGCGCGCGGTCAGCGTCTCCTTCTCGGTCGCGCGGCCCTCGCGCTTGAAGAAGCCGCCCGGGATCCGGCCACCAGCGTAGAACTTCTCCTGGTAGTCGACGGTCAGCGGGAAGAAGTCCTGACCCTCGCGGGCGGTCTTCGCCGCAACCGCGCTGACCAGCACGACGGTGTCATCCATCTTCACGATCACGGCGCCGCCGGCCTGGCGGGCAATCTCGCCGGTTTCCAGGGTGACCTGATGGTTGCCGTACTGGAAGGTCTTGGTAATTTTCGCCACGTTGGGTTCCTTCGTTTCGATGCTGGCCGGCCAGGCCCCTGCCCTGCCGGATTGGCCGTGGAGCGACCGGTGGTAGAGGCATCCGCCTGATCCGGATGCCGCTCAAAAACAAGCCGCGGCGCTTGCGGCGCCGCGGCGGGAGTCTAGATCAGCGGCGCAGACCGAGCTTCTCGATCAGGGCCTTGTAGCGCGCGTTGTCTTTGCGCTTGAGATAGTCGAGCAGGCTGCGACGACGGTTGACCATCATCAGCAGGCCGCGACGGCTGTGGTGATCCTGCTTGTGCTGCTTGAAGTGCTCGGTGAGCGTCTGGATGCGAGCGGTCAGCAGGGCGACCTGGACTTCCGGCGAACCGGTGTCGTTGGTGCCGCGAGCGTGTTCCTGGATGACTTTGCTGGTGTCGATGGACATCGTTTTATTGCCTCTTTGCCGCGAGGTCCGCAGGAATCACCGGGACGATGGAAACACCGAACCGGCGCACCGCGTGGCCCGCCGTTGGAATGAAATGACTAAACAGGGTGCTCGCCCTCGGGAAAGCGGCGAAATTGTAACAGTTTCCCCGGCCCGCGCGCGACCCGCCGGCGACATTCGGCACGAATCCGCGGCCGGCCCCCGTGCCGTCCCGTTCAGGAAAGCCCGGGCCAGCCGGGACCGAGGCTCACTGCCCAGCCACCGCCCAGCGGAACATCCGGCTCGGCGCGATGGCGTCGCCGTCCGCACGGCCGATCCCGAGGCAGCGACCGTCGCGATCCAGGATCGCCACCGGCTCGGCGCCCGGAGCCGGCCCGTTCAGCGGCGCCGGCTGACCGTGCGCGAGCCGTTGCTCGCCGTCGGCGTCGACGGTCACCGATGGCAGCCCGGCCAGTCCGGCCTCGATCGGCAGCAGGCAGGCCAGCAACGCCTCATCGCCCTGCCCGGCCAGCGCCTGCAACTGCTCCAGGGTGTGCATGGCCGGCGCCACGAACGGCTCGACCCACAGCCGGCGCAGCATCGACACGTGCGCGCCGCAGCCCAGCGCCTCGCCCAGGTCGCGGACCAGGCTGCGGATGTAGGTGCCCGAGCCGCACTCCACGAGCAGGCGCAGACGGTCGCCGTCGCGCCCGGTCACCTCCAGGCGCTCGACCACGACCTCGCGCTCGGGCGCTTCGATGGCCTCGCCGCGCCGGGCCTTGGCATACAGCGGCTCGCCCCCCTGCTTGAGCGCCGAAAAAATCGGAGCGCGCTGGCGGATGCGGCCGCGCAGCGGGGCCAGGACGGCCTCCATCCGCGCGTCGTCGATCTCGGGAACCGGCCGTTGCCGCAGCACCTGGCCGTCGGCATCGTCGCTGTCGGTGGTCGCCCCGAGCACCGCCTCGGCCACGTAGGCCTTGCGCGACCCCAGCAGCAGACCGGCGATCTTGGTCGCTTCGCCGAAGCAGATCGGCAGCAGGCCGGTCGCCAGCGGATCGAGGCTGCCGGTGTGCCCGCCCTTCTCGGCGCGGAACAGGCGACGGACCTGCTGCAGGGCCTGGTTGGAACTCAGCCCGGTCGGCTTGTCGAGCAGCAGGATGCCGTCGAGCGGGCGGAAACGGGTGCGGGCACGTCGGCTCATGCGGAAATCGGCGGGGCGTGCGTTGCGGGAACGGAATCGCGGTGAAATCGCGGCGGCGCCGGACGCGAGTCCCGCAACGCCGCCGCGAGAGGCGATCAGTCGCGGTCCGGACCGTCTTCGGGGTCGGCCGCCGGCGACAGATCGCGCAGCAGGTTGTCGATCCGCTCGCCGCGGTCGACGGAATCGTCGTAGTGGAAGTGCAGTTCGGGCACGTGGCGCAACTTGACCGCGCGCCCGAGCTTGAAGCGCAGCTCGCGCGACAACTCGCGCAGGGCCTTGACCGCCTCGGCCGAGCGCTCTTCCTGCAACGCGGTCACGAACACCTTGGCATGGGCCAGGTCGCGGGTGACCTCGACGTCGGAGACGCTCACCGAGGGCAGGCCGTGCTCGCGCACGGCTTCGTGCACGATCGTGCCCAGCTCCCGACGGAGCTGGGCCGATACGCGATCGGTGCGATGGAAGGACTTGGTCGGCATGGCGGTCAGAGCGTGCGCTGGACCTCGATGCGCTCGAAGCACTCGATCTGGTCGCCCGACTTGATGTCGTTGTACTCCTTCACGCCGATACCGCACTCGGTACCGTTGCGGACCTCGTCGACGTTCTCCTTGAAGCGACGCAGCGACTCCAGCTCGCCCTCGAAGATCACGGTGTTGTCGCGCAGCACGCGGATCGGCTTGTGGCGCTTGACCACGCCCTCGACCACCATGCAACCGGCAACCGCGCCGAACTTGGAGCTGCGGAACACGTCGCGGACCTCGGCGGTACCGATGATCTCCTCGCGGATCTCCACACCCAGCAGACCGGACGCCACCTGCTTCACCTGGTCGATCACGTCATAGATGATCGAGAAGTAGCGCAGGTCGACACCATGGGTCTCGATGACCTTGCGGGCCGAGGCGTCGGCACGGACGTTGAAGCCGATCACCGTGGCCTTGGAGGTCGCGGCCAGGGTCGCGTCGGACTCGGTGATGCCGCCGACGCCGCCGCCGATCACGTTGATGCGGATGTCGTCGGTCGACAGCGCGGTCAGCGCGTCGCGCAACGCCTGCACCGAACCCTGCACGTCGGCCTTCACCACCAGGTTCAGGGTCTGCTGGCCTTCGCCGGAGCCCATCTGGGCGAGGATGTCCTCCATCCGGTTGCCGGCCTGGGCGACCAGACGCGACTCGCGGCGCTTGGCGTCGCGCTGCTGCGCGACTTCCTTGGCCAGGCGCTCGTCGTCGACGACCACGAAGTCGTCGCCGGCATCGGGCACGCCCGACAGGCCCAGGACCTGGACCGGGATCGACGGCGTGGCGCTGTCGACCTGCGAACCGGTTTCGTCGAACAACGCACGCACGCGGCCGTACTGCACGCCGCAGACCAGGTAGTCGCCCTTCTCCAGGGTGCCCTGCTGGACCAGCACGGTCGCGACCGGACCACGGCCCTTGTCGAGCGAGGACTCGATCACCACGCCGGTCGCGCGGCCTTCGACGATCGCGGTCAGCTCGAGCACTTCCGCCTGCAGCGAAATCGCGTCCAGCAGCGCGTCGATGTTCTGGCCGGTCTTGGCCGACAGCTCGACGAACTGGATGTCGCCGCCGAATTCCTCGGCCACCACTTCCTGCGCCATCAGCTCGGTCTTGACCCGGGTCGGATCGGCGTCGGACTTGTCGACCTTGTTGATCGCCACCACCAGCGGCACACCGGCCGCGCGGGCATGCTGGATCGCCTCGATCGTCTGCGGCTTGACGCCGTCGTCGGCGGCGACCACCAGCACCACGATGTCGGTCAGCTTGGCGCCACGGGCGCGCATCGACGAGAACGCCGCGTGGCCCGGGGTATCCAGGAAGCTGATCACGCCCTTGTCGGTTTCGACGTGATAGGCGCCGATGTGCTGGGTGATGCCGCCGGCCTCGCCGGTGGCGACCTTGGTGCGGCGGATGTAGTCCAGCAGCGAGGTCTTGCCGTGGTCGACGTGACCCATGATGGTCACCACCGGCGGACGCGACAGCTTCTCGCCCTTGGCGTCCTCGACGTGGGCCAGCAGCGCGTCCTCGGCGCTGTCCTCGCTGGCGCGGACCGCCTTGTGACCCAGCTCCTCGGTCACCAGCACCGCGGTGTCGTGGTCGATGCTCTGGGTGATGGTCGCCATCACGCCCATCTTGAACAGCGCCTTGACCACCTCGCCGCCCTTCAGCGCGAGCTTCTGCGCCAGGTCGGCAACGGTGATGGTGTCGCCGATCTCGACCTCGCGCACCACCGGAACGGTCGGCTTGGAGAAGCCATGCGGACCGGCGCCGGTGCGGGACTGCTCGGCCTGGCGGCGACGCGGCTTGCCGCGGGCACTGGAGGAACGGCGTGCACGCTCGGAAGCGCTGAGGTGCATCTGCCCGGCGAAACGCTTGGCGCTGTCGTCGTCGGAACCCGCCGGCGCGCCGCCACGTGGCTTGTGCCGGCCGCCCGCTCCGCGATCGTCCTCGC
>NZ_VICD02000266.1 GCF_006546735.2 Marilutibacter maris
CCGCCGCCAGCTCATCCGCGCGCAGGTGGCGACGATCCAGTGCCGGCGGTGCCACCCCGGCCCGCAGCAGGCAGCGCGCCCAGAACGGCTGGTCGCCGTAGAAGGGCACGATCACCGACGGGATTCCTGCGCGCACCGCGGCGGCGGTGGTGCCGGCGCCGCCGTGGTGCACGGCCGCGGACATGCGTGGAAACAACCAGTCGTGCGGCGCCTGGCGGATGAAGAAGGTGTGCTCGTCGTGGCGGCCCTCGGCATGGTCGAGGCCGCCCCAGCCGGTCGCCAGCACCGCGCGCTGGCCGCTGCCGCGCACGCCGTCCAGCACGGTCGCGGTGAACGCGCTGGCCTCGCTGCTGACCATGCTGCCGAAGCCGATGTAGAACGGCTTCGGTCCGGCCTCCAGGAATTCCCGCAGCGCCGGCGAAGGCTGCCAGTCCGGCTGCTCGTGGAACCAGTAGCCGGCGACCTGCGCCGACTCGGGCCAGTCGGCCGGACGCGGCAGCACGTGCCGGCTGAAGCCGTAGACGACCCGGTTGTCGTCGCCGCCGTCATGGAAGTACGGCCCGTACCAGGGGTAGCGGCGCAGTCCCAGCTGCGGACGCACGATGTCGTTGATCGCCGGCCGCATCACGTGCCAGACCAGCAGCCGCAGCAGATGATAGGCGCCCATGTTCAGGGTCGGCGGCAGCTGGCGTCTGGATCCGGCCAGCACCATCGGCGCCAGGGTCCGCGACGGCGTCAGCGGCTGCAGTTGCGCGCCGACGAAGGGCAGGCCGCGCGCCTCGGCCAGCGACTTGGCCAACAGGGTGGCGTTGCCGACGCCGATCAGCAGGCCGGCGTCCTCGCTGGCGGTCCGCCCCTGGTCGACCCAGTGCTCGGCCCAGTCGGCGAAGGTCTCGCGGAACACGCGCGCCATCGCGCGGGTGTCCAGGCCGCGGTCGGCGATGCTGCGATCGGCCTCCAGCAGGGCCTGGAAATTGCTGGTCAGCGGGCGGAACTCCAGGCCGGCCTCGGCGACCAGCGGCGCGAAGTTGTCGCTGGTGACGATCCGCACCGGGTATCCGGCGTTCCGCAGGCCCCGTCCCAGCGCCACGCAGGGACGGATATCGCCCTGCGTGCCGATGGTGAAGATCGCGATCGGCTTGAGGTCGGTCATGTCGCGCTCGGCCATGGCGTTCAACCACCGACCGGCAGTGCCGACTTGTGCACCGCCGCGGGCCGCCGCCCCGACCGTTCCGGTACCGGTGCCTCGCGATGGCGGCGCAGCAGGTCGATCCGCTCCTGCAGGACCCGGCCGATCCGTGCCGCCGGCCCCGGTTCCAGCATCGACTGGTGATCGCTGTCGATCTCGTGCAGTTCCACCTGGCCGTCGAAGCAGGGCGCCCAGACCGTTGGCCGGTAGTGCATCAGGCCTTCCAGGTCGACACGGGCCTGGCGCGCCGCGCGGAAGAACAGCAGGTCGCCGTGGACCGGTTCCGTCCCACAATGGTCGGGAACGTAGCGCCGGGCCAGTTGCAGGTGGTTGCCGGTCACCGCGGCGACGTGCTCGATCAGCCGCGGATCGCGCTTGACCAGTTCCCGCACCAGCGGCATCGACAGCACGTCGTACTCCGCGCACAACCACTCCGCCAGCGCGTCGAGCGTGGCCGGCGGGTTGTCGCCGGCCTTGCGATGGAAGCCGAGGAAGCGCAGCGCCGCCCGCACCTCGCCGGCTTCGCTGGAGGCGTCGCGAACGTCGTGGCCGGGGTGGGTCGCGAACGGGTAGGCATCCATCATCGCCAGCAGCTCCACGCGCTCGCCGCGCACCTGCAACCGGGTGGCGATGGCGTGGGCGATCAGGCCGCCCAGCGACCAGCCCAGCAGCCGGTACGGGCCCTCGGGCTGGACGCTGCGCATGCGCGCGATGCAGTCGGCGGCGATCTCCTCCAGGCTGGCCGGAAGGCTGTCGTCGCCGCGCAGGCCGCGCGCCTGCAGGCCGTATACCGGCAGCCCGGGATCGAGGTGGCGCAGCAGCCCGGCATAGGCCCAGCCCAGGCCGACCACCGGATGGATGCAGAACAGCGGCCGCTCGCGCTCGCGGCCGTTGCCGCGCAGGGGCAGCAGGGCGGCGAGCGGGTCCTGATCGTGCGTGGTCCGCGCCTGACCGTCGTCCAGGCAGGCCGCCAGTCCGGCGATGGTCGAGGCCTCGAACACGCTGGCCAGCGGCAGCTCCATCGACAGGTACTCGGGGAAGCGGGCGATCATCTCCGCCGCGCTCAGCGAGTCGCCGCCCAGGTCGAAGAAGTTGTCGTGCAGCCCGACCCGCTCGCGTCCCAGCACCGCGCACCATAGCGCCGCGAGCTTCTTCTCGATCGCGGTCGTCGGCTCGACGTGCGGGGCGCGGCCGCGTTGTTCGGGGCGCGGCAGGGCCTTGCGATCGAGCTTGCCGTTCGGCGTCAGCGGCAGTTGCGGCATCCAGACGAAGGCCGACGGAATCATCGCTTCCGGCAGGCGGCTGGCCAGGTGTCCGCGCAGGCCGCTCTCGTCGACCTGGTCGCCGTCGACGGCGACCAGATAGGCGGCCAGCGAGGTACCGCCCTCGCCGTCGCGATGCGCAAGCACGGCGGCGGCGGCGACCGACGGACTGGCCAGCAACTGCTGCTCGACCTCGGCCAGTTCGACGCGATGACCGCGGATCTTGACCTGGTCGTCGATGCGTCCGACGAACTCCAGCACGCCGCCATCGAGCCAGCGGACCCGGTCGCCGGTGCGGTACATGCGGCTGCCGTCGGCGGCGAAGGGATCGTCGAGGAAGCGTTCGGTGTTCAGCTGCGGCCGCCGCAGATAGCCCTTGGCGACACCGGCGCCGCCGATGTACAACTCGCCGACCGCACCGCTGATGACCGGTTGCCGGTCGCCGTCGAGCACGTAGAGGCGGGTGTTGAGGATCGGCCGCCCGATCGGCGGCGCCTGGCGGCCATCGGTGTCGTGGGGACCGCTCTCGGCGAGGTCGAAGGCGGTCGACCAGACCGTGGTCTCGGTGGGGCCGTAGAACTGGGTGACCCGCGCCGCGCGGCGCCGCAGCTCGGTGGCCAGTGTCGCGCCCAGCGCCTCGCCGCCGACCAGCGCATGGACGCGGTCGAGCCGGGCCTGGCGACAGGCCAGCAGCACCCGCCATAGCGAGGGCGTGGCCTGCACGTGGGTGATGCCGGCGTCGGCGATCAGACGCGCCAGCCGCGGCGGGTCGTGGGCGATGCCGGCGTCGGCGATCACCGTGCGCGCGCCCGTCGTCAGCGGCAGGAACAGCTCCAGCGCGGCGATGTCGAAGGACACCGTGGTCACCGCGAGGAAGCGGTCGTCCGCGCGCGGATCGAGCTGCCGGCGCATGCCCTGCAGGAAGTTGCCGAGGTTGCGGTGGCTGACCTCCACCCCCTTGGGCCGGCCGGTGGAACCGGAGGTGTAGAGCAGGTAGGCGGTCGCGTCCGGGGTGGACAGGTCCGGTTCCGGCGGCGCGTCCGCGGGCTCCCAGTCCTCCTCCGGCGCGAGCATCAGCAGGCCGCCACCGCCGTACTGCGCATGCGCCGATGGCGGGGCGATCATCGCCACCGGCGCGGCGTCGTCGAGCATCATCGCGATGCGCTCGGCGGGGCCGTCCGGATCGATCGGCAGATAGGTCGCGCCGCTGCGCATGATCGCCAGCAGCGCGATCAGCAACTGCGCCCCGCGCGGCAGCGCGATCGCGACGATATCGCCCGGACCGATGCCGTCGGCGACCAGCAACCGTGCCTGGCGCAGGCTGCGCCGGTGCAGCTCGCGGTAGCTCAGCGCGGTGTCGCCGGCCACCACCGCGATCGCCTCCGGCGTCGCCGCCGCTTGGCGCGCGAGCAGCTGCGGCAGACCGACGTCCTGCAGAGGCGCGGCGGTGGCGTTGTAGTCGACCAGCAGGCGTCGGCGTTCGCCATCGCCGAGGATGTCGATCCGGTCCAACGGTTGCGCCGGATCGTCCAGCACCGCGTCGATCAATCGCATCAGCCGGCGGCGGTGCTCGTCCAGCTCGGCCATCGGGTACAAGGCCGGGTTGGCGTCGAAGTAGATGCACGGATCGCTGTTGTTGCCGCGGTCGAACACGAACACGGTGAGGTCTTCCTGCGAGCCGTTGGAGAGATTGTGCGAGGTCGCCGGCGCGCCGCCGAAATCCAGCTGGTAGTCGAACGGTTCGATGTTGATGCCGAGGCGGGCGATATGGCGGTCCTGGCCGATCAGGCCGAGGTCTCGGCGCAGATCCTCGTAGCGGTACTGCTGGTGACGCAGCGCGTGCCGCACGACCTTCGACACCTGCTCGAACAGATCCGTCGCGGTCGATCCGGGGGCGAACGACAGGCGTATCGTCACCGCGTTGGCGACCATGCCGGGCGAGGCGCGCAGGGCGGCGCCGACGCGGCCGGACACCGGCATGCCGAACACCAGGTCGTTGGCGCCGGTGGCGCGGTGGAAATAGGCGGCGATCAGCGCGATCAGCACCTGCGGCAGGCTGGCCGAGTGCCGGCGACCGAGTTCGTCGAGCCGCCGCGCCTTGGCGATCGGCAGATAGCCGATGCTGTGGCGCAGGCCGCCTTCGTCGCTTCTCGCGCCGCGCGCCAGGGTCACCGCCTCGGGCAGGTCGGCAAGCTGCTGCAGCCAGTATTCGCGGTCGCGCTGCAGACGCTTGGAGTCGCGATACGCCGCCTCCGCCTCGATCAGCGCGGACAGCGAGCCGAACTCGCAGGGCTCGGGTTCGCGGCCCTCGACATAGGCCGTGTACAACTGCGCCACGCGGCGCACCACCATGCCGCCGCTGTAGCCGTCATAGACCACGTGGTGGGCGCGCTGGTACCAGAAATAGCGATCGTCGGCGGCCTTGAACAGCGCCGCGACCCACAGCGGATCGCGGGCCAGGTCGACCGGGCGGATCAGGTCGGCGCGCATCCAGGCTTCGGCCGCGGCTCGCGGGTCGGCCTCGGCGCTGACGTCGATGAACGGAAAGCCGCCGTCGTGGGGCGGGCGGTTCTCGTGCGCGTCGCCGTCGGCCGGCCGCACGATCTGGCGCGGCTTGCCGTCTTCCTCGATCACCTGCACGCGCAGGGTCTCGGCCTCGCGCACCACCTGGCGCAGCGCGCGCAGGAACTGCACCGGGTCGACCGGACCCGAGATCTCGATCGCCTCGGCGATGTTCAGCGTGGCGTTGGCAGCGGCGATCTTCTGGCCCACCCACAACCCGCGCTGTGCGATGGTCAGGGGCAGCGAAACCCGGTATGACTCGTTCATCGAAAATCCTTTTCGTGGGGGCGGGGGCGACGTGCTGCAGGTGTCGCGCCGGTCCTCACCTCACTCATCCCTGTGCGAGAAGGCCGTTTTCTGGCGATTTCTTTTTGAGTCGAGGGCTTGTCGTTTCGCGGCTTTCCAGGGTTCCTTGCAGAGAGAGGTCGGGCGGCGCTTCAACCAGCCGTCGCCCCAGATATGTCAGCGCGCCGATGACATGTCCACCGCGCATCCGACGTTGCGTGGACGAAATCACGTTTTGAAATTTGATGTGTGCGTGCGGTGAAGACACGCCATCGCGAGGCCGGCGGAACTGCGTCATAAAACGCGGCGAATCGGCATCGCATCGCCATGCATCCGTCACGTCGCGACGACGCGGTGCGAGGGTTGCGCGGCGGCCGGAAGCGTTCCTGCGCCTCCGGCCACACCGGTCATGCCACTACATCGACGGCACGCCTGTTGCCGGCATGCACATCGCCGTTGCCGCCCATGCGCGGCGCCAGGGCATCGCGCATGGCGCCATCAGCGAGCGAGGTCGACGTCGAAACGATAGCTGGCCTGCTCCGCCTCGTCGGCCGAGAGCAGCAACACGCGTGCGGGCCTGCCGTAGAAGTAGTGCGCCTCGCGCGAGGGGGCGTCGTCGTAGCCGTAGTCCACGACCGCCAGCTTGCGCAGGTAGCGGCCGCTGCGGTCCTGCGCGAACACCAGCGTCCGGTCGTCCTGCTGCGGTGGCGCGAAGTAGGCGTTGTCCCTGAGCTCGGCGCCGGCGGGTAGGCTGCCCGCATCGACCCAGCGGCGATGCAGGGTCGGCAGCAGTCGCACCTCCAGTCGCCCCGTCACCCGTGCCGGCGGCGTCGCGAACTTGCCGGGGTGATACTCGATGCGGTCGATGGTGAACTCATACAGGGCTTCGCGCGCGTCCTCGTCCGCGGGCATCGCGATGGCCTGGCCCTCGGCATCTAGGAAGCGCAGTTCGGACACCTCCCCGTAGCGGTCGAAGACCCGCAGCAGGCGGTTGCTGACCACGTCGGGGTAGTGGAACCGGACCATCGCGAGGTCATCGCCGGTGTCGCGGTAGTCGTCGCGGGTGATCGTTATCGCCTGGTCCAGAGCGCCGGGATCGACTTCGTCGGCAACCGTTCCTTCCAGTGCTTCGAAGCTGTGCTCGTAGACGGTGGCGGCGGACGAGAGCGGCGCCAGCTCGCGGGTGTTGTCCGGGACCTCGAAATAGGTGGGTGTCAACGAAAGCGGCAGCTCGCGGGTCTGGCCGCCCACCGGGTCGACCAGGGCGACATCCAGCTCGGCGATGGTGCCGTGGAATGTCTTCGACCCGAACCAGGCGCCGTCGTGCTCCTCCAGCAGCTCCCGCTGGCGGGCGTCCAGTTCGGCCTGCAGGGCTTCGGTGTCCATCGGCTGTCCGCGCCGCGCCTGCTCGATGGCCTCATCGAGCACTTCCAGCATCCGTTCGGGGCCGCCGGGCGTACCGGTCGCGCTGCCGCTGTGGTCGAGGGTCCGCCCACTTGCGTCGCGGGCGATCAGGATGACCCGGCCGTCGAGTCGTTCGACCCATTCGGTGGACGCCGGGCCGTCGCTTCCGTTGCCGCGTACCGATACCGCCGCCCGATGCCCGTCCAGGGACTCCAGCCGGATCCGGTAGTCGCCGACGGTGCGGGTCCGGCCCACGTCGCCCGGACCGAAGCTCACCCGGTGCACGTGCCTGGGGATCTCCAGCGTCAGGGTGCCGTCGAGGCGTTGCACCGGGGGCGCGTCCTCGCCGTTGGGATAGTGCTCGCGCAGCAGGGTCTTCAGGCTGGTCGGCGAGACCTGCTGGACCAGTCCGGGTTCGCCATCGGCCGCTGCGTCGTCGCCGCCGGCGCCGTTGGAGGCCATCGCCGACAGCATGAAGCGCTCGATCCTTTCGCCGTCGTCGACGACCGGCAGCCGGGTGCCGTCGTCAAGCACCGCCGCGTGCCAGCTCAGCGCGTTCTGGAACGGATACGCGAACGGCAGCTCGATCTCGGTGGCTTGTGGACGGTACCTGACATCGTGGGTGGCGATCAGGCCGGTGGCGTACTGTCGCGCCAGGGTGTCGAGGTCGTCGTAGTCGCCGATGATGCGCAGGGGGTCCTCGGCGTACTCGGTCGTCTCCGGCGGGATTTCGCTCTCGATCTCGGCCTCGAGCATCCAGAACAGCAGCCTGGCGACCTTGCCGGCCTCATCGCGCAGCGCCTCGTCCGGCACCTCCTCGATCCGCGCCAGATAGGCCTCGCGCTCGGCGGCCAGCGCCTCCAGCCGGCCATCGATGTCCTTTTCGTTGCCGCATCCCAACAACAGCGTGGCGGCGCACAGCAGCGATACACAGCGTAATCGGGTCATGTCGCTCCTTGAGCTTCTGGCGGGCGGTCCTTCCCGGGCGCGGCGCAGTATATATGGCGTGGGAAAGGGGGCGTGGAGGGTCATCGGGCGTCGGCCGACAATCCGTATCCGTTGCCATTGGAAGCGTCCGCCGGCGGAGCGCGCAGTGTCGGAGCCACCCTTGAGTCGCACGTTGCCGGAGTCGCCGCGAGGGTCGGCGCGAACGCGCTCCTTCCTGCGTATTCAGAGCCAGCGCGGTCGCTGCCGACGATGACGTGCAGCGCGCGAGTGTTGCTTGACTGTGGACAGGGAAGGCGTAGCATTTTCGATGAGCCTCGGGACAGACCCGGGGCGACCACCCACCGTGAGGGAGCCTCATGGAATACGATTATCTGGTCTTCATTGGCCGCTTCGAGCCGTTTCACAACGGCCATGCCGCCGTCGCCCGCCTGGCACTGGGCCGGGCGCGCAAGCTGATTCTTCTGGTCGGCTCCGCCGATACCCCTCGCACCATCCGCAACCCCTGGACCGTCGCCGAGCGCGAGGTCATGATCCGCGCCGCGCTCGCCGACGATGAGCGGCGCCTGATCGTGCGGCCGCTGCGCGATCACCTCTACAACGAAGCGTTATGGATCGCCGCGGTCCAGCGCAGCGTCGCCGAGGCGATCAAGGCCGACGGTGGCGCAGTCGATGCCCGGGTTGGTCTGATCGGTCAGGACAAGGACGCCAGCAGCTACTACCTGCAGGAGTTCCCGCAATGGCCGTTGGTCGACGTGCAGCACACCGCCACGCTGTCGGCGACCGAACTGCGCCGTTATCTGTTCGAGGCCAACCAGGTCGACAGCCACGGCGGGCTGATGCTGATCCGCGCCAACGTGCCCGGCCCGGTGTTCGACATGCTCGAAGCCTTCCGCAAGAACTCGCCCGCGTTCACCCAACTGGTCGCCGAACACCGCTTCATCGACCAGTACCGCGCGGCCTGGGCCGAGGCCCCCTATCCGCCGACCTTCGTCACCACCGATGCGGTGGTCGTGCACTCCGGCCACGTGCTGCTGGTGCGGCGCCGGGCCGAGCCGGGCAAAGGCCTGTGGGCGCTGCCGGGTGGCTTTGTCCATCAGGACGAGAGCATTCTTGCCAGTTGCCTGCGCGAACTGCGCGAGGAGACCCGGCTCAAACTGCCGCTGCCGGTGCTGAAGGGCTCGATCAAGGGCCAGCACGTGTTCGACCACCCCGAGCGCTCGCAACGCGGCCGTACCGTGACCCACGCCTTCCACTTCGACTTCCCGGCCGGCGATCTGCCGCCGGTGCGCGGTGGCGACGATGCCGACAAGGCGCGCTGGTTCCCGGTCAGCGAAGCGCTGGAGATGGGCCCGCAGCTGTACGAGGACCACCTGTACATCCTCGAGTTCTTCCTCGGCCGGAGCTGACCCGACCGGGATCCGCCCCTGCCATCCCGCCGGTGGACAGACCGCCGGCGTCACCCGACGCGAAGGAGCTTCCGTCATGCGCCATCTCGAAAATCTGGTTCTCAATACCGACAGCTACAAGGCCAGCCACTGGCTGCAGTACCCGCCGGGCACCGACGCCACGTTCTTCTATGTCGAGTCCCGCGGCGGGGTATACGACAAGACGCTGTTCTTCGGCCTGCAGGCCATCCTCAAGGAATACCTGTCGAAGCCGGTCACCCATGCCGACGTCGACGAGGCGCGCGACTTCTTCGCCGCCCATGGCGAGCCGTTCAACGAGGCCGGCTGGCGTCGGATCGTCGATGTGCATGGCGGCCTGCTGCCGCTGCGGATCCGCGCCGTGCCCGAGGGCAGCGTCATACGCACCCATCAGGCCCTGGTCACGATCGAGTCCACCGACCCGGAAGCGTTCTGGTTGCCCAGCTACATCGAGACCCTGCTGCTGAGGCTGTGGTACCCGGTCACCGTGGCGACGATCAGCTACCACGTGAAGCAGACCCTACGATCCTTCCTCGAACGCACCAGCGACGATCCAGAGGGGCAGCTGCCGTTCAAGCTGCACGACTTCGGCGCCCGCGGCGTGTCCAGTCTCGAATCGGCCGGGCTCGGCGGCGCCGCCCATCTGGTCAACTTCATGGGCACCGACACCGTCGCCGGTGTGCTCACCGCGCGGGCCTACTACCACGAGCCGATGGCCGGCGTCTCGATCCCGGCCGCCGAGCACAGCACCATCACCAGTTGGGGCCGCGAACGCGAGGTCGAGGCCTACGCCAACATGCTCAGGCAGTTCGCCAGGCCCGGCAGCCTGGTCGCGGTGGTCTCCGACAGCTACGACATCTACACGGCTATCAAGGAGCACTGGGGCAAGGCCCTGCGCCAGCAGGTGATCGAGTCCGGCGCCACGGTGGTGATCCGCCCCGACTCCGGCGACCCGGTCGAGGTCGTGCACCAGTGCCTGGAGCTGCTCGACGAGGCCTTCGGCAGCACGGTCAACGGCAAGGGCTACAAGGTGCTGAAGCATGTTCGCCTGATCCAGGGCGACGGCGTCGACCCCGACAGCATCCGCGCGATCCTGGAGCGGATCACCGAAGCCGGCTACGCCACCGACAACATCGCCTTCGGCATGGGTGGCGGCCTACTGCAGAAGCTCAACCGCGACACCCAGAAGTTCGCGCTCAAGTGCTCGGCGGCGCGCGTCGATGGCCAGTGGCTCGACGTCTACAAGGACCCGATCACCGACACCGGCAAGACCTCCCAGCGCGGCCGGCTGGCCCTGCTGCGGCACGTCGAGTACGGCAGCGTGAAGACCGTGCCGGTGCCGGACGACGTGGTCGATGTCGAAGACATGGCGCTGCCCCTGGGCTGGACCCACGCCATGCAAACGGTATGGAAGAACGGCCAACTCACCCGTGACTGGACCTTCGCCGAGGTCCGCGCCCATGGCAATGCTGGATAGCGCTGGCGGCGGCAGGTCCGACGCCCGCTCCGTACCTCCGGCGATCCCTCGCCGGGGGGCTTGGCGGCACGCGGCTTGGGTCCCGTTGCGACCGTTTCGATCTGGGGCGGCCCCGAGGTCGCCGGCGGGTGCGGATGATGCGTTGGCGCCCGCGGGTGAATGGCTTCCGTATAGGCTATTGATTTAATTGATTTTTATTGGGGTGAGCGCATGGCAGCGTGTCCGCTCGCGCGCCTGTTCCACGCGCCGGCGGGGCCTGGCGGAACCGACTTCTGGCCGAACCTGAACGGAGCCTTCGTTCCATACATGCAACGGACTGAACTTCCAGCTGCCTTAGCAGTCGTAATACGCGACTGCTAAGATGCCTGCCATGAACCAGACTCCCACCGCAACCGCCCTGATCGCCAACAACCTGCCGGTGCCCAGCGCACTGGGGTCGCTCGACGCCTATATCGGTGCCGTGTACCAGATCCCGGTGTTGAGCGCCGAGGACGAGCAGGACCTGGCCCGCCGCTTCCGCGACGACGAGGACCTCGACGCCGCCCGCGAACTGGTGCATTCGCACCTGCGCTTCGTGGTGCATGTCGCGCGCGGCTACAACGGTTATGGCCTGCAGCTGGGCGACCTGATCCAGGAAGGCAATATCGGCCTGATGAAGGCGGTCAAGCGCTTCGACCCCGAGCAGGGCGTGCGCCTGGTCAGCTTCGCGGTGCACTGGATCCGCGCCGAGATGCACGAGTTCATCCTCAAGAACTGGCGCATCGTCAAGGTCGCCACGACCAAGGCGCAGCGCAAGCTGTTCTTCAACCTGCGCAAGAGCAAGAAGCGCCTGGGCTGGTTGAACGCCGAGGAAGTGCGCACCGTGGCCGCCGACCTCAACGTCTCCGAGCGCGAAGTGCTGGAGATGGAGTCGCGCCTGTCCGGTCGCGACGTGGGCTTCGACGCGCCGGCCGACGAGGACGACGAGCGCGCGCCGCCGTCGCCGTCCGCCTATCTGCGCACCGATGCCGAGGACCCGTCGCAGCTGTACGAGCGCGAGGACGAGGAGGACAACCAACTGCAGCTGCTGCGCGAGGGCATGGCCGGTCTCGACGAGCGTTCGCGCGACATCGTCAAGCGCCGCTGGCTCGACGGCGACAGCAAGGTCACCCTGCAGGAACTCGCCGACGAATACGGTGTGTCCGCCGAGCGCATCCGCCAGATCGAGGCCAACGCGCTGAAGAAGATGAAGGCGCTGTTCGTCGCCTGATCGCGGCCTCGTATTCGCACGACCACGGCCCGGCGATCCCGGGCCGTTTTCGTTTCCGGCGCCGGTGATCGCCCGCACGCATTTCGCAGGAGCGGCGCAGGCCGCGATACCCGGCTGCGCCCGGATATCTCCCAAAATTTGCTACGCAAACCTTGGACCCCACCGTTGCCGTGCTGTACCGCGTTTCGTAGGAGCGGCGTAAGCCGCGGGCTCTACCCGTGAACCCGGTCGCGGCTCGCAGGAAAGGTGTCCGTGCCGGTGCCGTCAGGGCTTCAGTCCATAGGCGGCCGTTGCCTGGATCGCGGCCTGCTCGTATTGCCAGATCGCAACACCCAGGTCCACTTCGCTGCGCAACGACAGTGCGGCGAGATCGTTGCGCCACTGCTTGAGCCGACCTTGGGGCGTGCAGTCGCGAATCGCCTCGAGCAAGCATTCGCGTCGCTGCGGGCGCAGGAAAGGCATGGGCCGGGCATCCCGGTCCACGTTGGGCGAGGGCGTGCTTCCGCAGATGCAGTGCGACATTTGCCAGCTGGCGTTCGGTCTACCCTTGGGCGGATCGCAGGGCTGTTTGCCTTCCCGGGCGACCAGCCAGTCCGCCTGCGCCAGCCACACGACCCAGTTCGCGCGCCACAACGGGTCGTCGATCCGGACCAGCGAGTCCAACCAGCCGGACAGCTGATCCAGGGGGAGGTACTTCGCGACCAGGAACACGCTGGCGGAGTACAGGTCGCCGCCGATGAACTGGTGGCCGGAGGTCGTGTGCTCGACCGTCAGTGGTGCCTGTTCGGTCTGCAGCCGGCAGATCCGCTTCCGGACCGGACCAAACAGCGCGCGGCCCAGCGTCTCCAACACGTCCTGGCGGAACTGCGGGTAGTCGCCGGACCAGTCGTCGCTGTCGGGGCGGTGGATCATCACCGCGCTGGCCAGGATCTCCAACGGGGAGAACAGGCGTGGACCGTTGTCGAGGGCGACCGTGCGTGGCAGCAGGAAGCGGAACCATTCGCTCCACTCGGGCAGTTCGCCGAACGACGTGGGGCCGGAGGTCAGCGCTTCCAGCGCGATGTGCAGTTCGTCCCGCGGCCAGCGTTCGGGGGCGTCAACCATCAGGCTGTCGTACATCCGTCGGGCATTGCCCATGAACCAGGCTTCGCCCATCGGTTTCCGTGGCAGGGGAAACCGCTCGCGCATGCGTCGCAGCGCCTGCGGGTCGGGGCCTTGCGCCATGCTCCAGATGTAGGCGGCGGCGTCAGCGTTCGTGCGCATTGCCGTCCTCGTCGTCGCGGTCGTCGAGGATGATCCGCGCGTGGCGCTGGTAGCTCCAGTAGGCCCAGGCCCAGTTGATCAGCACCAGCAGACGGTTGCGGAAGCCGATCAGGAACAGCACGTGCACCCACAGCCAGAACCACCAGGCGAGCACGCCCTTGAGCTTGAAGCCGTGCAGGTCGACCACCGCGGCCATGCGGCCGATGGTGGCGAGGTTGCCCATGTCGCGGTAGTGGAACGGCGGCGCCGGTCGTCCGGCCAGGCGCGCGCGGATCGCTCGGGCGACGTGGGCGCCCATCTGCTTGGCCGCCGGCGCGACGCCGGGCACCGGTCGGCCGTCCTGCTCGATGCTGGCCAGGTC
>NZ_VICD02000267.1 GCF_006546735.2 Marilutibacter maris
CTCGGCGTAGCTGAGCGTGACATCGCCGCAGACCACCGCCGGCGATGCCGGCGTGCGCTGCGCCTGCTCCGCGATCTGTTGCTGCACCGGGCGGGTCGGGTAATCCATCGAAGCGCCCCGAGCCGCCAACAACTGTTGCGACGCACCTTCGCCAACGAGGTCATAGTCGAACACGCCAACCGACGCATCGGACACGATCCCCTGCAGCAATCGGGCATAGGCCTCGGAAAACGATGCAATGGTGCACTCATCGAACAGACCGGTTCGATAAGTCCAACCAATCTGGAAGCCGCCCTCCCGTTCCTCCACCAACAACTCCAGGTCGGTCTTGGCGTGTCGCGTCCGCGGAATCAATGGCGTTACGCCAAGTCCGGAAAGCTCCAGCCCACCGATCTCGTTGTTGTTGATCGCGAACACGATCTGGAAAACCGGATCGTAGGCGGTCGAGCGGTTGGGATTGATCCTATCGACCAGCATCTCGAAGGGAAGATGCTGATAGGCGTATGCATCCAGGACAACTTTCTTCTGAGTCGACAACGCATCACGAAACGACATCGATGCGTCAAACCGGCTCCTCAGCGCAAGATTGTTGACGAAGAATCCGAGCAGGGGCTCAAGCTCCGTGCGGGCCCGGCCCGCCACGGGCGTTCCTATGACGACATCCTGCTCCAGGGACAGCCTCGAAACCAGCAGGGAAAACGCTGTCTGCAGCAGCATGAACAGCGTCACATTCTCTTGACGCGCCATTTCCCGTATCGAATCTGAAAGTGCGGGTTCGATGCGCTGCAGATGAACGGCACCGCGATGATCCTGGTGCTTCGGTCTCGGCCGATCCAGAGGCAACCCATGAACAAGCGGAATGTCCCGAAGCTGCTCCTCCCAGTATTGATACAACCCTTGCAGTCTGTCTCCGACAAGCCAGTCCCTCTGCCACAGGGCAAAATCCGCGTACTGAAGATCCGGGGCCGGCAAGGGGGACTCGCTCCCACCGACAAATGCGTCGTACAGGGCGGAAAACTCTCTTACGAAAACACCGCTCGACCAACCATCGGAAACGATGTGGTGTTGAACCAGGACCGCGAGATGCTCGACATCTGACAGAGCGATCAACGCCACACGCAGCAACCGTCCTTGCTCGAGATCGAACGGCAGGTCACAGACCTGCTCGATCGCCCGCTGCAACGCCAGTTCCTGCTGTTCGCCCCCATACTGCCTGAGGCTGATCGTGGAGATCGGTACCCGCTCTGCCTCGACGACAATCTGCTTCGGCACCCCATCCACTTCGACGAATCGGGTCCTGAGAACTTCGTGACGCCGCACGATCTCATCGATCGCTCGCTGCATTGCCGCGGTGTCCAGGTTCCCGCTCAGCCTCAGGATGACCGGCAGGTGATACTGGCGACTTCCCTCATCGATACGATCGATGAACCAAAGCCGCTGTTGAGAAAATGAAACAGGAACTTTCTGCCCGGCATCCGCCACATGGGATATCGCTGGAACATCCAGCGATCGGATCGACCGATGACGCGTCAGATAATCGACGATTTCATCGCGCCGGGAGCGGATGAGGGAGGAAATATCCTCACTCAGCGCACCTCTTGCGGCACGGACCTTCAGCTTGTCCCCATCCAGCGCGATATGAATGCCGTGATCCAGCAACCGAGACACGACGCAATCGATCGATTCCATTCCGAGCTCCATCTCTCTTACTCGTTCGTCTACAACAAGTGTTTTGTTTACAGCGTTCTTATCCGACCGACCTCAGCCGGGCCACAGCGCCCACCGCACGCGCGCACCGGTGTCCAACAGTGGGCAGAAAACAAACCCGACAGAGGCCGCCAATGAAAACGCTCGCCGCACGCCCGCCTTCGGCGGCGGTCGCTGCCCGTACACGCTTCGAGATCGACCAGCGTCTTCAAGCCCCCGCTTCGACGCCGGTCCGACTGTCCTCCCCAACCCGCTGATCGTGCGTTGGAAGCTCATTCTTGTCCACACCCACGAACTTCGACAGCGCCATACCTCTGGGGCCATCCCGCCGTCGGACACACCATCGGGCGGGCGGTCGGCGTCGGAACTGACCTGCGCCTGCAGGCGCCTCGACTTCGGGTCCCCGGTCCCGTCGCTGGCTGGGCAAACCCGACCCTCCCGATGTACGCGTCGACCGGCACTGCCCGCATCGCCGCTGCAGGCATCCGTCGCGATCGGTATCCACACCATCTGGCCCCCGTGTCTGGAAGCCCTTCGCAGAAGCGCCTGTTCAAAACTCCGCCTCCTCCACGTCCTCCTCCCGGAGCGAAGCCAGTTCATGGGCCAATGACCTGCCCTTGATATCGGCATCCACCGCCAAGGCGATCGCCTGGACACTCTGCTTCTCATACAGCCGCCTGATATCGACATCGACACCAAAGGCCTCCGACATCCGCGCCTGCAGACGCATCAGCAGCAGCGAATGTCCGCCCAGGTCGAAGAAACCGGAATCGATGCTGATGCTATCGGGGTCAAGTTTCAGAAGTTCCGCGAAGATGCCGAGCACCTCGGCCTCGCGCGGCGTCTGCGGAGGCACACGTTCGCCCTTCAATGCCGCAACCACCGGATCCGGCAGGGCCCGGCGATCGACCTTCCCATTGGGGCTTAGCGGCATGACCTCCATGTGGACGAACGCGGAGGGAATCATGTACTCGGGCAGGCGATCGCCCAGCAAGGCCCTCAGAGAGGCCCCATCTGCGGTTCCGGTGAAGTACGCGACCAGTCGCTGATCTCCAACGACCTCCCGCACCACAACCGTGACCTCGACAACACCCGTACAGGTCGCCAGGACCGCCTCGATCTCACCCAGCTCGACGCGGAAGCCACGGATCTTGACTTGGTGATCGATGCGACCAAGGAATTCCAGCGTTCCGTCCTGTCGCCATCGCGCCAGATCCCCAGTTCGATACATCCGCCGACTGCTGGAGGACTCCGTGTCGTCGTAGAACGGATTGACGACGAACTTCTCCCGAGTCAGATCGGGACGATTGAGGTATCCGCGCGCAAGTCCAACGCCTGCGATGCAGAGCTCGCCAACGGCGCCACACGGAATGCAATCGCCATTCTCGCCCAGCACATGCAGCTGGATATTCTGGATCGGTCGCCCGATGGGCACATTGGCCGTCCCGACCTCGGTGTCGGCGCAGTTCCAGTGGCTGACATCGATTGCGGCCTCGGTCGGGCCGTACAGGTTGTGCAGCTGCGACCACGGACACTGATCGAAAAAGCTCCTTACATGGTGTGGTGCCAGCGCCTCGCCGCTGCAGAATACCTGGGCCAGCGTCCCACACCCGCCAAGCAGGCCGCTCTCCAGCATCACACTCAGCATCGAGGGTACGAAGTGCAGCTTGGTCACCCGCTCCGCGGCGATGACCTCGGCCAGGTAGCTCGGATCCTTGTGCCCGTCAGGGCGCGCCATGACCAGTCTGGAGCCCGCAACCAGCGGCCACATGAACTCCCACACCGACACGTCGAATCCGAAGGGGGTCTTCTGGAGGAAGACATCACCGGAATCCGCGCCGTATTCCCGGTGCATCCAGTCGATCCGGTTCACCAGTGCCCGGTGCTCGACCAGAACCCCCTTCGGCAACCCTGTCGATCCCGACGTGTATATCACGTAGGCCAGGTCGTCCGCGCCGGCGTCGACGATGCTCGGCGCGTCGGACCGGTGGCGTTCGAGCGCCTGCCTTGTCGCCGGCGAATCCAATGGAACGGCTTGCCCATTCCCCACCAGAACCGTCTCTTGCAGGTGCCGTTGCACCAGCACGCTGGTCATCCCCGAGTCGCTGAGCATGTGCTCCAAGCGCTGCTTCGGATATCCCGGATCCAGCGGCACATAGGCGGCCCCCGCTTTCAGGGCGCCCAGTATCCCGACGACCATATCCAGCGAGCGTTCCATGCATATGCCCACCAGGTCGCCATGGCTTACGCCGCGTTCGTCACGGAGATAGTGCGCCAGCCGGTTCGCCTGGATGTCCAGTTCTCGATAGCTCAGGCTGCGATCTTCGAAAACGAGTGCGATTGCCTCGGGGTTCTTGCGTGCCTGCGCCTCGAACAGTTCATGAATCCGGACGTTCCGGGGAAAGTCCCGCATGGTGGCGTTGAATGCCTGGAGCCGCTCGCGTTCGGCCGCCGACAGCAGGCTGTACCCGTGCGACGCGTCCACGTCCGACAGCAGCCGCTCGCACGCCCTCACGAAGTACCCCGACAGCGACGCGATCGTCGCCTCCTCGTACTGTCC
>NZ_VICD02000268.1 GCF_006546735.2 Marilutibacter maris
CCGCGTTGCTGGGGTCCTCGATCCAGCGCAGGGCGTGTGTCCCGGCGTGTTCCAGCAGGGCCGCGCGCGGCGTCTCCAGCAGCGGTCGCCACAGCCAGCCCCGGCCGCATCGCCGCCAGGCGCGCATCGCCGCCAGGCCGTCGGTGCCGGAGGCGCGCAGCGCGCGCAGCAGGAAGGTCTCGGCCTGGTCGTCGCGATGATGACCGGTGACCAGCACCTCGTCCGTTCCCAGCGCCGCCTCGAACGCGGCGTGGCGGGCGTGGCGCGCCGCCGCCTCCAGGCCGAGCCCGGCATCGCGCGCGACCTCGACGCGGACCACGGTCAGCGGGATCGCCAACGCGTCGCAGAAACGCCGGCAGTGCCGTGCCCAGTCGTCGGCATCCGGGTGCAGACCGTGATGGACGTGGATCGCGCGCAGGCCGTCGCTGCGCCGGCGCGGCTCGCTGGCCAGCAGATGCAGCAGCACGGTCGAGTCCAGTCCGCCGCTGTAGGCCACCAGCAGCGGCGCGGGCGAGGGGGCGTCGGGCGGCAGGTCGGACAGCATGGATCAAGTCTAATCGGTGGCCGATGCGATCCGCGCCGCGTGTACCATCGGAGTCGGTTCCAGGGCGTGTGGCGGGGTGGGCGATGAGCGAAGACAGGACCGAGGCGTGGCGTCGCTGGCTGGTCAGGGGCTTGCTGTCGCTGGCGGTACTGCTGCCGGCCGCGGCGATCGGCATGTACCTGCTCAACCCGCTGGGGGCGAACTCCCTTGACCCGCGCCAGCGCATCCTCGGCCATGCGCCTTATCGCATGCCTTCGATGGGGATGTCGCCGACGCTGGAGCCGGGGACGATCGTGATCGTGCGCGCCGGCGCCTACCGCGATCGCGGCCCCGGGCGCGGCGAGATCGTGGTGTTCGCCAATCCCGATGACGGCAACCACTGGCTGCAGCGGGTGATCGGCCTGCCCGGCGAGACCGTGTCGATCGAGGACTGCGTGCTGATGATCGACGGGCGCGCGCTGGGCGAGGACTACGTGGCGCCCGGTCGTGCGGTCGAGGACTACTCCTGCCGGATGGCGCCGCTACCGGTGCCGCAGGGCCAGTACCTGCTGATGGGCGACAACCGCGACAACAGCATGGACGGCCGCATGATGGGGCCGATAGCCGAGGACACCCTCGTTGGCAGGGTGGTGAGGGTCCTGCACGCGGAATAGAGGTCCGCGTCCGGGCTCCCCGCGAGCGGTGGAGCCCCGGCCGTCATGCGCTGTCGATCAGGCGTTGTCGTAGGCGCCGTAGGCGCGCAGGCGGCGGTAGCGGCGATCCAGCAGTTCGTCCGCCGGCATCTGGTCCAGCGCGTCGAGCTCGTTGAGCAGCACCGCCTTGAGGCGGGTCGCCATCTGCTTCGGATTGCGGTGGGCACCGCCGATCGGCTCGCGCACGACCTTGTCGACCAGGCCCAGGCCATGCAGGCGCTTGGCGGTCAGGCCCAACTGCTCGGCGGCGTCCTTGGCCTTGGCCGCGTCCTTCCACAGGATCGAGGCGCAGCCTTCCGGCGAGATCACCGAGTAGGTGCTGTATTCCAGCATCAGGGTGCGGTCGCCGACCCCGATCGCCAGCGCGCCGCCGGAACCGCCCTCGCCGATCACGGTGCAGAGGATGGGCGTGCGCAGCTCGCTCATCTCCAGCAGGTTGCGCGCGATCGCCTCGGACTGGCCGCGCTCCTCGGCGCCGATGCCGGGATAGGCGCCCGGGGTGTCGATGAAGGTGACCAGCGGCAGCTTGAAGCGTTCGGCCAGCTTCATCAGCCGCAGCGCCTTGCGGTAACCCTCCGGTCGCGGCATGCCGAAGTTGCGCCTGACCTTGGACTTGGTGTCGCGCCCCTTCTCGTGGCCGATGATCACCACGCTGCGGCCGTCGATCCGGCCGAGGCCGCCGACGATGGCGGCGTCGTCCTTGAACGCACGGTCGCCGGCCAGTTCCTGGAACTCGTCGCAGATCACCCGGATGTAGTCCATCGTGTACGGCCGCGCCGGATGACGGGCCAGCTGCGAGACCTGCCACGGGCTGAGGTCGCGGAAGATCTGCGCGGTCCGCTGGCGCAGCTTGTCCTGCAGCGCATGCACCTCGGCATCCACATCCACCGCCGGTCCATGGCTGGCGTGGCGCAGTTCCTGGATCTTGGCTTCCAGGTCGGCGATCGGCTGCTCGAAGTCGAGGTAGTTCGGATTCATGCGTCGGCAGATAGTGGGCGGTGGGCCGCCGGGAAAGGGCACAGTCTAGCCGACCCCCGGGGTCCGTACCGAGCCGTCTGGTACGGATCTTGCACGCTGGCCGCGTATCGGGTAGGGCGCGAGTCCGGTGGCTGGCGCGCGGACGCGGCCCGCTCAGAGGCCAAAATAGTCCTTGACTCCGCCCAGCACGCTGGCGGTCGCGACCGATGCCAGGATCAGGCCCATCACCCGGCTGATGATGCTCGCGCCGCTGTTGCCGATGAAGCGGTGCAGGCGCGTGGCCAGCAGCATGCACACCAGCACCACCGCCAGGACCGCCAGCATGGTCAGCGTGGTCTGCGCCTGCTGCCAGATGTTGAAGCGGTCGTTCTCGGTCAGCAGCACCGCCGCCAGCATCGCGCCGGGGCTGGCGATCGACGGCACCGCGAGCGGGAACACCGCGGTCTCGTGGCCGCATTCGGCCATCTTCACCTCCTGCTCGGGCTTGCTCTCGCCGAAGATCATCGACAGCGCGAACAGGAACAGGACGATCCCGCCGGCGATCTGGAACGCCGACAGCGGGATGTCGACCGCGGTCAGGATCAGTTCCCCCGCGACCACGAAGAAGATCAGGATCGCGGCCGAGATCAGGGTCGCGCGTCTGGCGATCCGGCGGCGGGTGCGTTCGTCGTACTGACGGGTGACCGCGATGAAGACCGGAATCGTCCCGATCGGGTCGATCACCGCGAAGAAGAAGATGAAGGTGGCGACGAAATCGATCATGCGACCCTCATCTTAAGTGAGCCCGCGGACAACGGGCGTGACGGCGTCAGCTCCAGGGCCGCGCCAGCGCCAGCTTGACCGCCTTGACTCCCGGCACGGCGCGCAGGGTGGTGACCAGGTCGGCGTCGACGCGGACCGAATGGCTGCCGTTGAGATCGAGCATGCCGGCGGCGCCGGGGCGCAGCAGGTCCAGCCGGATCGGGGTCTTGCCCGGACGGTGCCGTTCCAGCAGCGCATCGACCTGTTGCCAGATGCCGGGCACGCGCAGATCCAGCCGCAGCGACAGGCGGCGGGCATGGTTCGCGCAGACGGCGGCGTAATCCCAGCAGCGCTGCGCCTTGAGCGCGAAACCGCCGCTGAAGGTGTCCTCGCGCAGACCGCCCTGCACGATCAGCAGGCGGTCGCGGCTGAACAGCGCGGCGTACTCGGCGTAGGTCTCGGCGAAGAACGCGCACTCCAGGCGGCCACGGCCGTCCTCGATCTGCACGAACATCTGGCTGTCGCCCTTCTTGCGCATCGCCACCACCTGGCCGGCGACCACGCTTTCGACTTCCGGGCGCCAACCGCTGCGGGCCGATTCCGGACGCGACTCCCAGATTTTTTCCAGATCACCCAGGTCGTGGCCGAGCAGGCCGCGCAGCTCGTCCCGGTAGGGGTCGAACGGGTGACCGCTGAGGTAGTGGCCAAGGGTCTCGCGTTCGCCGTTGAGCAGTTGCGTGAGCGGCCATTCGGCGACCTCGGGCAGGTCGATGTGCAACTCGGCGACCGGCGACTCGCCGCCGCCGAACAACGACACCTGGCCGGCGGCGCGTTCGCGGGCAAGCTGCTCGGTGGCCTTGAGCACTTCCGGCAGCTGCAGCATCAGGCTGGCGCGGTTGCAACCCAGCGCGTCGAGCGCGCCGGCCTGGGTCAACGCCTCCAGCGCGCGGCGGTTGAGCTTGGTGCCGTCGACCCGTTTGCAGAAATCCAGCAGGTCCTTGAACGGGCCGGAGCGGCGCGCCTCGACGATCGCCTCGCAGACGCCGCGGCCCACGCCCTTCACCGCGCCCAGGCCGTAGCGGATCGTGCCCGGCGCCACCGCCTCGAACATGTACTCCGAGTGGCCCACGTCCGGCGGCAGCACCTCCAGCTCCATCACCCGGCATTCGTCGAGGAAGCCGGTGACCTTGTCGGTGTTGTCCATGTCCGAGGACAGCACCGCGGCCATGAACTCGGCGGGGTAGTGCACCTTCAGCCATGCGGTCTGGTAGGCGACCAGCGCGTAGGCGGCCGAGTGCGACTTGTTGAAGCCGTACTCGGCGAACTTCTCCATCAGGTCGAAGATCGGCGTGGCCTGGCTCGCCGCGATGCCGCGCTCGGCGCAGCCGGTCTCGAACTTGGCGCGTTCCTTCGCCATCTCCTCGGGCTTCTTCTTGCCCATCGCGCGACGCAGCATGTCGGCGCCGCCCAGCGTGTAGCCGGCCAGCACCTGGGCGATCTGCATCACCTGTTCCTGGTAGACGATGACGCCGTAGGTCGGGGACAGCACCGGCTCCAGCAGCGGGTGCGGATAGCTGACCTCGGTGCGGCCGTGCTTGCGGTCCACCCATTCCTTGTCCATCCCCGAGCCCAGCGGGCCGGGGCGGAACAGTGCCGCCAGCGCGATGATGTCCTCGAAGGTGTCCGGCATCGCGCGCTTGAGCAGCTCGCGCATGCCGCGGGATTCGAACTGGAACACCGCGACCGTGTCGCCGCGCGCGAACAACTCGTAGCTGGGCTTGTCGTCCAGCGGCAGCGCGGTGATGTCCAGCAGTGGCTGGCCATCCTTCGCCAGGCGCGCGTTGATCGCCTTCACCGCCCAGTCGATGATGGTCAGCGTGCGCAGGCCGAGGAAGTCGAACTTGACCAGGCCGACCGCCTCGACATCGTCCTTGTCGAACTGGGTGACCGGGTTCCTGCCGCGCCCCTCGCCGTCGTGTTCGGCGTACAGCGGGCAGAAGTCGCTCAGCGGACTGGGCGCGATCACCACGCCGCCGGCGTGCTTGCCGGCGTTGCGGGTCAGGTCCTCCAGGCTGCGCGCCAGGTCGATCAGGTCGCGCACCTCCTCGTCGCTGTTGTAGCGCTCGATCAGGTCGGGCGAGGCCAGCCCCTCGCTGGCGCGGGACTTCTCGGTCTCGCCCATGGCGTCGTCGAGGCTGATGCCGAGCGTGTTCGGGATCAGCTTGGCGATGCCGTCGACCAGACCGTAGGGATGGCCGAGCACGCGGCCGGAGTCGCGCACCACCGCCTTCGCCGCCATCGTGCCGTAGGTGATGATCTGGCTGACCCGGTCGCGACCGTACTTGCGCGCGACGTAGTCGATGACCTCGTCGCGGCGGTCCATGCAGAAGTCGATGTCGAAGTCGGGCATCGACACGCGTTCGGGGTTGAGGAAGCGCTCGAACAGCAGGTCGTAGGGCAGCGGATCGAGATCGGTGATCCCCAGCGCCCACGCCACCAGCGAACCCGCGCCCGAGCCACGGCCGGGGCCGACCGGGATGTCGTGCTGTTTGCCCCAGTTGATGAAGTCCGCGACGATCAGGAAGTAGCCGGGGAACCCCATCTTGATGATGACGTCGAGTTCGGTCTCCAGGCGGTCGTCGTAGTCCTGGCGGGTCTTGCCCTCGGCCAGCGGCGCCTTTTCCAGGCGCGTGGACAGGCCCTCGCGCGCTTCGTTGCGCAGCCACGATTCGATGGTGTGCTCGGAAGGCACCGGGAACGCCGGCAACGCGTACTCGCCCAGCTTCATCTCGACGTTGCAGCGCGTGGCCAGCGCCAGCGCGTTGTCGATCGCGTCGGGCACGTCGGCGAACAGTTCGAGCATCTGTCCGGTCGACTTCAGATACTGCTCGGGGCTGTAGTCCTTCGGTCGCCTGGGGTCGTCGAGCACGCGGCCGGAGGCGATGCAGACACGGGCCTCGTGGGCGTCGAAGCCCTCTTGGTCGAGGAAGCGCACGTCGTTGCTGGCGACCACCGGCAGGCCGCGCTTGGCCGAGGCGTGCAGGGCGAAGGCGTTGAACGCCTCTTCGCCGTCGCGGCCGGCGCGGGTCAGCTCGATGTGCAGGCGCTCGCCGAACGCGCCCTGCCAGTCGGCCAGCCAGGCCTCGGCGTGATCGTGCTTGTTGGCGACGGTGAGCTTGCCGGCCAGGCTGTGGCGGCCGGCCAGCACGAACAGGCCGGCGTTGTCCTCGCGCAGCCATTCCGGGCGCATCGCCACGCTGTCGGCGCGGTGCCCTTCCATCCACACCCGGGTCAGCAGTCGCGACAGGGTCAGGTAGCCTTCGCGGTCGCGGCACAGCAGGGTCAGTCGCGAGGTCGCCTCGTTGCCGTCGGCCAGGCCGATGTCGGCGCCGATGATCGGCTTGATGCCCGCGCCCTCGGCCTTCTTGTAGAACTTGACCGCGGCGAACACGTTGTCGATGTCGGTGATCGCGACGGCCGGCTGATCCAGCTCGACGCTACGCTTGACCAGCTCCCCGATGCGGACGGTGGAGTCGGCCAGCGAGTATTCGCTGTGCAGGTGGAGGTGGACGAATCGGGATGCGGGCATTGGGGGGTCGTAAGCGACCGTCTTGCAGGCATGCAGGTTAGCAGTCCCCCGGGCAGGCACAAGGCTTGACGGCGCGGCGATGGCCACTCCCCGCCCGGGACGGTCGCCCGCCGCCCCGGGTATCGCCGCGCGATCGGGTCAAACCACGCGCAGAGGGCTGTCCTCGGAGGCCCGGGTGTCGACGTAGTGCCCGGCGCTCACGCGGGCGTTGTGGCGCAGTTGCTCCAGTTCGGCGAGGCGGTCGCGGAACCAGGCCTGGCGACGCGCCTGGGCATCGCCGCCGGGGTGTTCGCGGGTCCGGTAGTCGCAGAAGTCCCGGTATTGCTCGACCTCGGCCTCCAGCGTCGGCCATGCCAGCTCCAGCATCAGTGCGTCGTCGAGCATTCCAAGCGCCGGAGTGCCGTCCGGAATCAGGTCGTCGTCGCGATCCATGTAGGCGATCAGCCGGCCGACCCGGGCACGGGTGCCGGCGTCGGTATCCCAGTCGGGATCGGCCAGCATCGCGCGGATCAGCTCGATCCGTTCGAGACGGTCGGCCAGCAGCTGGCGGGCGCGTTCGGGCGGCAGCGCGGCCAGCCATTCGGCGACGGCCTGCAGGCGCGGAATGTCGACCCGCAGGGCATCGGGATTGATCTCGTGCAGCAGCGCGTCGAAGCTCGCCACCGCGGCGGGCTGCCAGGCCATCACCGCATCGCGTGCGTCCGGTGGCAGCGCATCGGCGCCGAACGGCATCGGTGGGCTGGGCGGGTTGATCAGGGCGCGGCGCATCGCACACCTCCGTCGCCGGCGGTGCGGATGGTTCCGGGGGGCGGCGGGCCGGCGTGTGCGCCGCGTCCCTGGGGCCGGGCCTGGGCGGCAACCGGCGGGCATCTGTTGGGATGCGTCGATAGGATCGGGCGTTTAAAGCCTAGCGCCCAGTGGGAAAAGGCACCGTGACGGCTGGCCCGTTACGATCGGCTCACACCCGTTCAGCCGACGCCGGCGCTCGCCTCAGCGCGAAGCTTCCAGGCTCCGGCGTACCGGGGCGAAGCTGCGCCGGTGCGCCGGGCAGGGGCCGTGCGCGAGCAGCGCGGCGAGGTGAACCGGCGTCGGGTAGCCCTTGTGGGCGTCGAAGCCGTACTGCGGCCACTGCCGGTGGAGGGCGATCATCGCGCGGTCGCGGGCGACCTTGGCCAGGATCGAGGCGGCCATGATCGCCGGTTCGATGGCGTCGCCGCCGACCACCGCCTCGCCGGCGCAGCCCAGGCCGGGCGGCACCAGGTTGCCGTCGATGCGGGCCAGCCGCGGCGACGGGTCGAGGCCGGCAACCGCCCGCCGCATGCCTTCCAGGGTTGCCTGCAGGATGTTCAGCGTATCGATCTCGGCCGGCTCGACGAATTCGATCCGCCAGGCCAGCGCATGTCGCTGGATCAATGGAAACAACGCCTCGCGGCGCTTGCCGCTGAGCTTCTTCGAGTCGTTCAGCCCGGCGATGGGGTGGGCCGGGTCGAGGATCACCGCGGCCACCGCGACCGGTCCGGCCAGCGGACCGCGCCCGGCCTCGTCGACACCCGCGACATGTGGCTCCGCCGCTTCGGGTATGAACAGGTCGCCGCAGTGCGCGGCGTGGGCGGCACGCTCACCCATGCGCGCGGATGTCGGTCGCGGCGCCATCGGCGCCGTCCAGCAGCCCGGCGATCGCCGTCGCCGCCTGGATCGAGGCATCGCAGCGCAACTGCCGATGGATCGCGGCGAAGCGCGGCTCCAGCGCGGCGACCGCGGCCGGATCGCGCAGCCAGGCCAGCACCGCGTCGGCAAGCGTGTCCGCGCGGCAGTCGTCCTGCATCAGCTCGGGCACGAGGCGCTCGCCGGCCAGCACGTTGGGCAGCGCGTAGCGGTCGACCTTGAGCAGGCCCAGGCCCTTGACGATGCGGTAGGTCAGCGGCGCGACCTTGTAGCCCACCACCATCGGTCGCTTGGCCAGCATCGCTTCCAGGGTCGCGGTGCCGGAGGCCAGCAGCACCACGTCGCTGGCGATCATCGCGGTGCGCGCGCGGCCATCGGTCACGCGGATGTCGGGCAGGCC
>NZ_VICD02000269.1 GCF_006546735.2 Marilutibacter maris
GGCAGGTCGCCGCTGCCGGCTGACCGTCATAGTGTGCCATGCCCGTCCAGTCCCACCGAGCACATGCGCAAACGACGGTGCCGGCCCGGCGCCCGATCGCGCGGCGAGACCGCGGCGATTCGGGCCCGGAGTCGCGACCGCGGCAGGTCGTCGCGCCGCCGGCCTTCGCAAGTGCTTGATCCGGCAAGACCGCCGTCGGCAGGCGCGCGCCCCGGGCCGCGGCCGCGACCGGACTTGATGAACCGCCGTTTCGTCTCGCTTGTGGCAAGCTCCCGCCAGCGTTAGACTTTGCGCCCCCTGCGGAGCGGCCCAGCGCCACACCGTTCGGGTCCAGCGGAGAGGTGTCCGAGTGGTTGAAGGAGCACGCCTGGAAAGTGTGTAAGCGTCTAAACCGCGCTTCGGGGGTTCGAATCCCCCTCTCTCCGCCATATTCAAAGCGCCCCATCCTGCCGCCGCGCGTCGCGCGATCCGGCCGGAGGGGGACGCGTCTCCATGGTGGCCCCGTCGGCCCCTCGCGACGCTAGATCGAAAACTCCGCCAGGGCCGGAAGGCAGCAACGGTATCGATCGACGCGGGCGCCGAGGATCGTTGGCGGGGCCGCCGCCTTTCCGGCTCCCGGAAGCGTGCCGCCCGTCCGCCTGCGGGGATGGTCTCGATGGGCGCCCTGCTCGACGGGCGCCTACTCAACGACCCCCAGCGCATCCGGCTCGCGACCGGTGCGCCAGCGCTCGATCACCTGCCAGGTGCCGGTGTCGACCACCGCGATCTCGTCGGCGCCGCTGATCGCGACATAGACGCGCGGACGCGTCGGGTCGGCGATCACGCCGATCGGCAGCGCAGCGCGCCCCAGCAGGGTCTCCTGGTAGCGCTCGTCGTCGCCGGCCAGGCCGATCGTCGCCACCCGCTTCCTGCTGTCGGCGTCGAACACCGCCAGTTCGGCGGCGCGCGCATTGGTCACCAGCGCGTGGCGCGCATCGGCGGTGAACACGACCCGGATCGGGAAGCCCTTGCTCTGCAGCGTGTGCGTGACTTCCAGGGTGTCGGGATCATGGACGGTCACCGTGTCCGCGGCGCGATTGCTGACCCACAGTTCGCCATGGCCGCGCCGGTATGCGATCCCTTCGGCGCCCTCGCCGCTGGCCCGCTCGCCGGTCTTGCGCGCCCGCTTCAGGTCGATCCGGCTGACCGTGCCGGCGGCGATCTTGCTGACATAGGCGACTTCGCCGTCGTCCGACAGCGCGACCATGTGGCCCATGCCGTCGCCGACGTCGATCGCGGCCTCGACCGGGTCGTCGCCGCTTCCGGCATCCAGATCGACGACGAGCAGCGAGCCGGAGTCCTCGGTGGTCACCGCCACCCGCCGGTTGCCGGGCAGGAAACGCAGGCCATGCGGTCTACCGTGGTCGCCCAGCTCGATGGTCCGCGCAGCGGCGCCATCGACCAGGTCGAGCACGGTCAAGGTGTGTCCCGGCGTACGGCCACCGTAGTTGGTGACCACCGCACGGCGGCGGTCGGGGCTGACCGCGATCTCGTGCGGACCGGCACCGGTTTCCGCCACCGCGGTGCGCCGCCCGTCCTCCAGCGACAGGAACCAGACCGTGTCGGCCGACTTGTTGCCGACCAGCAACTCGCCGGCCGCCGCAGGCGCCAGTGCGGCGACGGACAGCGCCAGGGCGAGTACCGGGAACCGGCGAGGCGGGATTCGGGAATGCGTCCGCATGATCGACTCCTTGGTCGGCTTCAGGGGTGCAGCCAGCCCACCCCACCGTCGAGGTAGCGCTCGTGCTTCCAGATCGGCACCCGCGCCTTCACCTCGTCGATGATATAGCGGCAGGCGCCGAACGCGGCGTCGCGGTGGGCGGCGCTGACCCCGACCCAGACCGCCAGCTCGCCGACCCTCAATTCGCCGTACCGGTGCACACAGCAGGCATCGACGATCTCGAACCGTTCCAGCGCCTCCGCGATCACCGCCTCGCCCTCGCGCTCGGCCAGCGCCGGGTAGGCCTCGTAGAACAGGCCGCTCACCGCGCGCCCCTGATGGTGGTCGCGCACCCAACCTTCGAAGCTGGCATAACCGCCGGCGCGATCGTCCAGCAGCGCCCCGCGCAGCGGCGCGATGTCGAAGTCTTCTGCGGCGAGTCGAAAGCGCGGGGGCATGTCACTGTGCATCGTTGCTCACTTTCACGGATCCGGAGTCGGGGGCGTTGCCGACAGCAGCAACGGCGCCGGCCCTGTTCTTAGCGCCGCCCTCCATGGCCGGGCGTTCGCGGCGACGCGAGCCAGTGGCTCGCCGGCGTCTTCGCTCAGCCACCGCTGACCGGCGGAATGAAGGCGACCTCGCTGCCGGTCTGGGGCGCATCCTCCCAGCGCGCAAACGCGCCATCGACCGCGACCCGCAGGCGCTCGACCGGAAACGGCAAGCCGTGGCAGGCCTGCAGGTGCTCGTAGACCTCGCGCAGGCTGGCGGCGTCGGTCTGCACGGTTTCCTCGGCGCGGCCGGCGGCCTCCCGCAGGCTGGCGAAATACAGCACGGTCAGACGCACGCTCCGCATCACACCGTCCCCACATCGCGACGTCCGCCGCGCTTGCCCAGCAGCCTGGCCGGGCCGAGCACGATGCGGTGCGACAGCGCCTTGCACATGTCGTAGACGGTCAGCGCGGCGACGGTGGCGCCGGTCAACGCCTCCATCTCGACCCCGGTGCGCCCGGTCGTGCGCACGCTGCACTCGATCCGCAGCACCCGCTCGCCGTCCCAGTCGATGGCGATCCTGCATCCGTCGATCGGCAACGGATGGCAGAACGGGATCAGCTCGGCGGTGCGCTTGACCGCCATCGTGCCGGCGATCACCGCGGTATCGACGATCCCGCCCTTGGCGCTGCGCAGGCCGCTGGCGCGCAACTGGGTCGCGACCTCGGCCGGAAACCTGACCCGGCACTCGGCCCGCGCCTCGCGCGCGCCGACCGCCTTGTCGGAAACATCGACCATCGCCGGACGGCCGTCGCTGTCGATATGACTGAGTTTGCGCGGTGATCGGGGCATGGCGTCCATTATGGGCCAACTTCGATCCGGTTCGATCGGACCCGGGATGCGATGGTCGGCGGCGTTGGATTCCCCGCCCCTGCGGCACGGAGGCCTCAGCCGCCGATCAGGTACATCTCGACGTGCTTGCGCGATGCGCCGCGGCTGCCGCGCAGTTCGCTGTAACGATCCTCGCGTCCGCTCCAGATCGCCGTCGCGGCCGCGACCAGCGCATCCTCGCCGGCCGCCAGCGCCGGACGCAGGTCGTGGCCGGTGCCGGCGAACAGACAGGTGTACAGCTGCCCATCGGCGGAGATACGGGCGCGATGGCAGTCCCCGCAGAACGGCGCGCTGACCGAGCTGACGAAGCCGACTTCGCCGCCACCGTCCTCGAACGCGTATCGCGACGCCACCTCGCCCACGTAATGGGGATCCAGCGGGCGCAGCGGCCAGCGCGCATGGATGCGGTCGCGCAGTTCGGCCGACGCCACCACCTGCTCGTGGCGCCACTGGTTGCAGGTACCCACGTCCATGTACTCGATGAAGCGCACCACGATGCCGCTGCCACGGAAGCGTTCCAGCAGCGGCAGCACCTGCTCGTCGTTGACGCCGCGCTGGACCACGCAGTTGATCTTGATGGTGTCGAACCCGGCCGCGCGCGCGGCGTCGATCCCGGCCAGCACGTCGGCGACCTCCCCGCGCCCACCGGACATCGCCCGGAACACCGACGGATCGATCGCATCGAGACTGACCGTGACCCGCCCCAGGCCGGCCTCGCGCAGGGGCCGGGCCTGCGCCGCCAGCAACGCGCCGTTGGTGGTCAGCGCGATGTCGTCCAGTCCCTCGATCGCCGCCAGCCGCGCGACCAGCGCCGGCAGGCGCTTGCGCAGCAGCGGCTCGCCGCCGGTCAGGCGCAACTTGCGCACGCCGAGACGGACGAAGCCGCGCACCAGGGTCTCGATCTGGTCGAAGTCCAGGCGCCCGGCCGCGTCCAGCCCGTGATCGTCGGCAATGCGATCGGCCGGCATGCAGTAGGGGCAGCGGAAGTTGCAGGCCTCGATCAGCGACAGGCGCAGGTCGCGGATCGGACGACCGCGGCGGTCGAGCACGGCATCGCCCCGCGGGCGGGTGGTGCCGGAGGATCCGAAGGCTTCCCTGCCGTCAGCCGCAGCGGACGGACGCTGGACGCTCATACATGCTCCACCGGCAGGGCGCTCGGCGACCTCAACGGAATCGTCGCGCCGGGCCGGGCGATCCGGTAGCCCCGACGTTCCAGCAGCTCGCCATCGGCGCGGCTGGCGTAGTGGTAGAACACGCAGCGCGCCAGCAGTCCGGCCGAATACTCGCGCTCGAGATCGTCGATGCCGCTGTGCGAGGGATTGCCCTCGACCGCGCAGTCGTGCGCGATCAGCTCGTCCTGGTCGGCCCAGCGCGCGAGCTGCTCCGGGATCGGACGGGTGTCGCCGGTCCAGACCAGGCTGCCGCGCAGGCGCAAACCGAACGACGTGTCGGGCCAGTGATGGCGGGTCGCGAACACCTCCAGGCGTTCGCCCTCGTGCCAGAACGCGGCACCGACCGGCACCACCTGGAACGCATCCCAGAAGTTCACCCCGCCCTCGGCCAGGGCGTTGGGATAGTCGCCGACCCGCTGGTGCAGCAGCGGCACCAGCGGCGCCGGCACATAGACGCGGGTGCGCCCGCGCCACTGCGGGTCGAACCAGCTGTCGACGAACAGGCGCTCGAAGCCGGCGACGTGATCGAGATGGACATGGGTGATGAACAAGGCGCGCGGCGGATGGCCGTAGTGATCGAGAAACGCGGTCAGGCCCTCGGCACCGCAATCGATGGTCAGCCACGGCGCGCCGGCGCGCTCGATCGTCGCCATCGCCGAGCCCAGCTCGACGGCGGCGGCATTGCCGACGCCCTGCAAACGCAACCGCCACGCCATCCCGTCGTCCCTGTCGTCCATGCCTGCCTCAATAGCCACGAGCCCACACCGCATCGTACGCGCTTCGCAGACGTCCATAGTCGTGCTCGACCTCGGCGATCGGGCGCTCGCCGCGCAGCTTGAGCAACGACCGTCGCAGGCGCTTGAGGTTGCGCTCCCGCCACCCGGTCGCCGGAATCCGCAGCGCGCCGCGATCGAGATCGATCACCCAGCCCTTGCCGGCGCCGTTGAACAGCAGGTTGTGGGCATTGAGGTCGGCATGGTCGAGACCGACCCGATGGCTCCTGGCGACCAGTCGACCGGCCTCCTCCCAGGGGGCCTGCGCGGCGGCCTCGCTGGCGCGGTCGGCGAGCGAGGCCACGCCCTCGATCCGGTCGAGCAGGATCGCGGCTTCGTAGTACATGCCGACACGCCGGTAGTAGGCGGCGATCGGCCGCGGCACCGGCAGGCCGCGCCGCGCGACCGCGCGGGTCAGGCGGAACTCGGCGAAGCTGCGGGTGCGGCGCGCGCCGTGCCACAGGTAGCGGTCGCGGCTGAGCCTGGCCGCCATCCCGCCACGCAGGTACCGTCGCAGCAGGGCCGGACCCAACGGCATGTCGATGAACCAGGCGCCGCCACGACCGCCGCTGGCGACCGGACGCGCGGCCTCGCCCCAGTGATCGGGCGAGAACCATTCGGGTCTGACTTGTCGGGTGCGCTCCAGGTCGAACAGAATCGCGCCGTAGCCGCTGTCGTCGCGGAAAGGCGTCAGGCCTTCGGTGGCGTCGTATCCGGTCATCGTCTGGAGTCTAACAATTCAAACGTCACCTTCATCCGACATCCGCCCACCCGAGTCGATCTGCCTGTTGAGGCTGTCGGCACTGGGAGACGTCACCCACGTGCTGCCGCTGGTCCACACCCTGCGCGACGCCTGGCCGCAGGTCCGGCTGGCCTGGGTCATCGGCCGCGGCGAACGCCGCCTGCTGGACGGCCTGGCGGGGGTGGACTTCTTCGAGTACGACAAGAAGACCGGGGTCGCCGGCATGCGCGCCCTGCGTCGGGCGCTGCGCCAGTCCCTGGGCACGGCCGGGCGTTTCGATGCCCTGCTGCACATGCAGCTGGCGGCGCGCGCGAACCTGCTCTCGGGCTTCGTGCCCGCGCGCCGCCGGGTCGGCTACGACCGCCTGCGCTCGAAGGAACTGCACGGCCTGTTCGTCAACGAGCGCATCGCCGCCACGACCGGTCCGCAGGCGTCGGGACCCCACGTGCTGGATGTGCTGGGCAGCTTCTGCGAGCCGCTGGGACTGCGCCGGGAGCGGGTGCGCTGGGACCTGCCGGTGCCCGCCGACGCCCGCGAGTGGGCCGCCGCGCAATGGCCGGCCGACGGCACTCCGACCCTGCTGATCTCGCCGTGCTCCAGCCACGCGCTGCGCAACTGGCGCGCCGAGCGCTACGCCGCGGTCGCCGACCATGCCGCCTCGCAAGGCTGGCGGATCGTGCTGTGCGGTGGCCGCAGCGCGCTGGAGCGGGAGACCGCCGACGCGATCGCCGCGACGATGACGCAGCCGGTGCTCGACCTGGTCGGCAAGGACACCCTCAAGCAGTTGCCGGCCCTGCTCGAACGCGCCGACCTGGTGATGTCGCCGGACTCGGGGCCGATGCACATCGCCAACGCGATGGGCACCCGGGTGCTGGGCCTGCACGCGGCCACCGACCCCAACCGCAGCGGCCCCTACAGCGAGCGCCGCTACTGCGTCGACCGCTACGACGCCGCCGCGCGCCGCTACCGGGGCCGTCCGGCCGCCGAATTGCGATGGGGCAGCAAGATCGAACACGAGGGCGTGATGGACCTGATCACGGTCGAGGACGCGATCGCCGCGTTCGAGCGCTTCCGCGACGACCATCCGCAGATCGCCGGCACCGCAGGAGGACACTGATGGCTTCATGGTTCACGGTGATGGCGCCACTGCTGCCGGAATTGATCCGCGCGGCGCGGCCCATCTTCACCCGCAATGCGGAACCCTCCCAGGTCCCCAAGCAGATCGCCGAGCTGCAGGACGCAGTGCTGCACAACGATCATTCGATCAAGACCGTCGCACGGGAGATGGAGCAGACCCTGTCGGCCCTGACCCAGGCGTCGCAGGAGCTGGAAACGACCCTGCACGGCCTGCGCCACAGCCAGGTGCAGCTGGAACGGCGCCTGCGCCGGGCCAACACCGTGGCCGTGGTGGCGGTCACCGCCGCGCTGCTGGCGTTCGCGGTCGCCGCCTACGCGCTGGCCCGCTGAGCCTGCCGGCG
>NZ_VICD02000029.1 GCF_006546735.2 Marilutibacter maris
CAGGCCGCCCGCCGACCCGGCTCCCGCGCCGGCGGCAGCTGCCGCGAACCCGCTCCGCGAGCCGGCCGATGAAGAGCGGGTCATGGAAGAGCGGGCCACGGCCCCGGCGACCTCCAGCCGCCTCGAGGATGCCGACGACTGGCACGTCCTGGTCGATGGCCTGCAGACGCTGAAGGGGCCGCCGCGGTTGTTGGCCGAGCATGCGGTCTTCGTCGGTCATGCCGACGGCGTGCTGCGGCTGGCGCTGTCCGAACAGGACGAGCATCTGCAGATTCCGATGACCGTCGAGCGCCTGGCGGCGGCGCTGGCGCCGGCCCTGGGCGAGGGTTTGCAGATCCGGTTCGAGGCCGCGCAGCGGCTCGACGACTCGCTGCACGCGCGCAAGGCGCGCGCGCGCGACGAGCGCCAGGCCGCGGCCGAGGAAACCTTCATGAACGACCCCGAGGTGCAGCGGCTGATCAGCCAGCACGGCGCGCGGGTCGTGCCCGACTCGATCCGGCCCTTCGACGAGGCCTGAATCGTCGTGTTACCCCGGCCGTGACCGTCCAGTGCGGCGGTCGCGGCATCTCCCACCTTCATACAAGCGAGCAAGCACATGCGCGGAAATATCGCCCAACTCATGCAACAGGCGCAGAAGATGCAGGAGAACCTGCAGAAGGCGCAGGAAGAACTGGCCAAGATCGAGGTCACCGGCAATGCCGGCGGCGGCATGGTCAGCGTGACCCTGACCGGCCGGATGGAGTGCCGCAAGGTGCGCATCGATCCCAGCGTGCTGTCGGATCCGGAGATGGCCGAGGACCTGATCGCCGCGGCGATCAACGATGCGGTCAACAAGGCCAACACCGAGTCGCAGTCGAAGATGGGGGCGGCCACCGCCGGCATGCCGCTGCCGCCGGGCATGAAGATGCCGGGGATGTTCTGATTCCGGCGGCCCGGTCTCCGGTCCCGTCGCCGATGACAGGCGCGGCTCTCATCTGCGACCGCACCACGCCGTTGGCGCGGCGCGCGCGCGCCTGCTCGTGCGCGACGGGAGCATTTCGGCAATGAGTTCCCTGCTCGAACAACTGATCGACGCGTTCCGGGTCCTGCCCGGGGTGGGCCAGAAGTCGGCCCAGCGCATGGCCTATCACGTGCTCGAACGCGAGCGCGAAGGCGGCCTGCGGCTGTCGCAGGCGCTGGCCGAAGCGGTCGAGAAGGTCGGCCACTGCGTGCGCTGTCGCGACTTCAGCGAGACCGAGGTCTGTGCGACCTGCGCCAGTGCCTCGCGCGACGCGCACCTGCTGTGCGCGGTCGAGTCGCCGGCCGACCGCCTGGCGATCGAGCAGGCGACCGGCTACCGCGGTCTGTACTTCGTGCTGCAGGGGCGGTTGTCGCCGCTGGACGGGATCGGTCCGCGCGAACTGGGCCTGGACATCCTCGGCGCGCGCCTGGCCGAGGGCGAGGTGCAGGAGCTGATCATCGCGACCAATCCGACCGTCGAGGGCGAGGCGACCGCGCACTATCTGTCGCAGCTGGCGCGCGGACACGGGGTCAAGCCCAGTCGTCTGGCCCACGGCCTGCCGCTGGGCGGCGAACTGGAGTATGTCGATCGCGGCACCTTGTCGCATGCGTTCGGCAGCCGCGCCGAGATCCGCGACTAGGCGTACGGTTCGGGCCCCGGGAAAGCGGGGCCTGCGCGGGGAGCCGTCGCCGCGACGGAGGAACGGCTCGCCACGTCCGCGGCGCCGGGGCTATGCTGATCCTCAATCGTTTCCTCAATCGTCCGCCTGCGACACATCGCGGCTCCGTCTGTACCAGCGGCGTAAGCCGCGATCGGATTTTCGCGGGACGGCCATCGCGGTTTGCGCCGCTCCTACGAAAGCCCTCGGGTTCCCAGCTCCCAAGTCCCCAATCTCATGACCGACACCATCTTCCACAAGATCATCCGCCGCGAGATCCCGGCCGATGTCGTCTACGAGGACGCGCACCTGATCGCGTTCCGCGACATCGCCCCGCAGGCGCCGGTGCACGTGCTGTTCGTGCCCAAGACCGACATCGCCACGCTCAACGACGTGCAGCCGGACCAGGCCCAGGTGATCGGCCGGCTCGCCGTCGCCGCCGCCGATTACGCCAAGGCCCAGGGCTTCGACGAGAACGGCTACCGGATCGTGATGAACTGCAACGGCGACGGTGGACAGACCGTGTTCCAGGTCCATCTGCACCTGTTGGCCGGTGCGCCGCTGGGGCGCTTCGGCACACCCTAGGCCGGGCGCTCAGCCTTCGCGCGGCACGTCGTCGCGCACCGGCTGCCAGCGGTAACTGCGATGCTCGGCCAGGGCCAGCATCGCGTGGTCCTCGGCGCTGTCGCCGTAGGCATGCACGGCAGCGTAGTCCCGTAGCCGGTAGCGCTTGAGTATCTGTCGCGCCTTGTGTTCGCCGCAGCAGTCGCGGCCCCGGTAGCGGCCGGTGAAGCGCCCGCGGCGATGGCCGAGCTGCGAGCAGATCAGCGCCACGCCCTGTTGTCGGCACCAGGGCCGCAGGTACAGATCGATCGACGCGGATACGACCACCACGGTATCGCCGCGGGCCTGGTGCCAGCGGATGCGCTCCAGCGCGTGCGGACGCACGAAGCCGGGCAGGGTGTCGCGGGCGTAGCGTCGGCCCGCTTCGACCAGGGGCTGGCGCGCCAGTCCGGTCAGGCCGATCCGCATCACCGCAGCCCGCATCACGTGCGCCGGCACGATCTTCAGACGGTAGTAGCCCAATGCCAGCGGCACCAGCAGCAGCCCGCCCCAGCGCAGCCGTCGCCGCAGCAGATGCGCCTTGATGAAGGCCGACAGGCTGTCGCGATCGGTGATGGTGTTATCGAAATCGAACAGCGCCAGGTCCATGCGCGGTTTCGGAAAGTGGAGGGGGTTGTCGGGGTATCACGGGGAACGCGTCGCGCAAGCGCAACCGGCGTAGGAGCGACGTGAGAAGGCCACCGCTTCCGTAGGAGCTGCGTGAGCTGCGACCGGGTTCTTCCATGAAAGCCCCATCGCGGCTTACGCCGCTCCTACGAAGAGCGTTTGCCTGCCCCATGACCCATCCCCCTGAGTGAGGGGGCGATTCGCATCGTAGATGCGAATGGGGGGTGGAAGGGCAACGGTGGGGCCCAAGGTTTGCGCAGCAGATCCTGGGGATTCCCGGGCGCAGCCCGGGGATCGTCGCTCACGCCGTTCCTAGGTCATGGGCAGCCGTGGCGGCGTCTGCTGAAGCGCGTCACCACCAGCCCCACCACGGCCAGGGCGCCGGGTGGGTGATCACGTCGACCTGTTCGCGGACCGGCCACAGGTAGACGACGTCGGCTTCGACCATCGGGAAGCGATAGCTGTAGCCGCCGATCTGGCGGTCCTCGTAGCCGGCGATGCGGCCGGTGAAGGTGACCTCGCGACCGGCCTCGAACACCGCCGGGTCGTAGAAGCCGTTGCGGCACGCGATGAAGCGGCCGCCGGTGTCGTCCGAGGCCCAGTACGGGCGCGCGTTGGCATTGAGCCGGGTCGACAGCACCTCGAAGCAGGTGCGGTTCTCCTTGGGCTCGACCTGGATCACCCGGCCGCCCCAGCGCACGGTGGCGCCGCTCATTTCGCTGTCGACCGCCATGCGCGGCGTGATCGGATTGTAGTCGCCCTGCAGCGGCTGTGGCTGGGTAGCGCAACCGGCGACCAGCGCGGCGGCCAGGACGGCGATGGACAGTCTTGGACGAAGCTTCATCGGTGTTCTCCCGGAATACGTTGGGGGCGTGGGCGATGGCGGCGCAAGGCCCGGATCAGGTCCCTCAGGCGTTGCGGCCCACCCGGCCCGGCCTGAGTGCCAGCGTAGCGCCATTCGACGAAACGTTGGCTGAGTTCGTTCAGCTCCGGTGCCAGATCCGGTCGTGCGGCGGCGACGCGCCGGTTCCAGTCGCCGACGGTCTCGGAGGCGACGCGGCCCAGACCCAGCCGCGTGTAGCGTCGATCGAGCCGGTGCCAGGCACGCAGCAGCGGATCGCGCTCGCGTTCGCCGCGGTGGCTCAGCCAGGCCATCCACAGCACCGCGATCGAGGCCGCCAGCGCGAACAGCAGGATCATCTGCCGCGGCTCCAGGCGCTCGATGCCCATCGGCTTGAGCAGGCGACGCTGGCGGTCGGCGTCGAAGCCGAGCACGAAGTCGTTCCAGCCGCGGCGCAGCCAGTCGCCCAGTTCCAGCGCGGGCGTCACGTTGGCGAGGCCGCCGAGCAGGCCACCGGCGCCGGGCGCGCGGTCGGCGAGGGTGTCGTAGATGCGTTCGGGCGCGACCGCGGCGGTCGGGTCGACCCGGACCCAGCCGCGGCCCTGCAGCCAGACCTCGGCCCAGGCATGGGCATCGGAGCGCCGGACCAGCCAGTAGTCGCCGATCCGGTTGTAGTAGCCACCGGTATAGCCGGTGACCACGCGGGCGGGAATGCCGGCCGAGCGCATCAGCACCACGAACGAACCGCTGAAGTGCTCGCAGAACCCGGCCTTGTAGTCGAACAGGAACTCGTCGGTCGAGTGCCGGCCCAGCAGCGGCGTGGTCAGGGTGTAGGCGAACTCGCGCTGGATCCAGTCCAGGGCGCGGCGGACGATCGCGGCGTCGTCGGCGCCGGCGTCCCGGCGCCATTGTTCGGCCAGGGCGCGGGTGCGCGGGTTGAAGCCTTCCGGCAGGGCCAGGGCGCGCCCGCGCAGCACGGCTCCGAGGTCGGCGTCGTAGCGGGCAGGGGGCGCCGACTGCATCCGCCAACGGGTCAGCGAGGTCAGCGAGCGTGGCGAGAACAGGCTGTGGTCGACCGCCAGCCGGCTGCCGTCGGGCGCCGCGCGCAGCAGGTCGAGCGACACCAGCAGACGGTTGTCGGTCGGCTCGACCTCGATCTCGTAGTCCCAGCCGCGCGTGGCTGGTTCCACCGTCGCCGGCGGCAGGCCGCGCAGCCAGCGCGGCTGGGTCCATTCGCGGCCGTCGAAGTCCCACAGCACCGGTCCACGCCAGTACATCTGCGAGGTCGGTGGGGTGGCGCCGAAGAACTTCACCCGCAGCGTCGGAGTGTCGTCGGCCATCAGGTCGACCCATTCGCCCGGACGCATGCTGTCCGACAGCCCCGGACGCGCCAGCACCCGGTCGGGAATGCCCCACAACGGGCTGCCCAGGCGCGGGAACAGCCAGAACGCCGCCAGCGCCAATGGCAGGCCGATCGCGCACAGGCGCCCGACCGCGACCAGCCGCCGCCAGGACAGCGGCGCTCCGCCGGGATCGCCGGCTTCGACGTCGGCCAGCCGTTGCAGGGTCACCAGCACCGCCAGCGAGGCGCCCATGGCGAGCAGCAGGCTCAGCGGGCCCTGGTCGAGCAGGAAGGTCGCGAAGGGCGCGAACAGCGCGAATCCCAGCAGGCTGCGGGCGTCGCGCAGGGTGTAGGTTTCCGATGGCTTGGCCGCGATCATCGCTGCCAGCAACGCGCAGCCGGTGTCGCGGCCGAAGCTGAAGCTCGTCATCGTCATCACCGTGCCGATCAGCGCCAGCACCAGCAGCAGTCGCAACGGCCCCGGCATCGGGCGCCGCCACGACACCGCGGCCATGACGATCGCGGTGACCGCGACCAGGACGGCGAGGCCGGCGGGCATCTGCAGCAACAGCGGCAGCAGGCACAGCGCCGCGGTGGCCAGTACCGCGACGCGGGAGGCATCGTCGATCCTGCCGCGCTCGCGATGGCGGCCGGGCGCGGCGGCGATGGCGTGCGCGCTAGCCATGCGGCATCAACGCCAGGGTGCGCAGACAGGCGTGCCGGTGCTGCACGCCGTGGTCGGGGCCGAGCGCGGCCTGGCCCGGCACCACCAGGCGGTAGCGGCGGCCTTCCCGCTCGGCCAGGTCGACCCAGCGCGCCAGTCGCGCGATCCGCTGTTCGTAGCCCAGCCCGGAAGTGCTGGGCCAGTCCAGCACGACCTCGGCACCCAGCGGCTGTTCGTATTCGCGCACGATCAGCCGTCCGCGCCGGGCGGATGCCTTCCAGGCGATCGCCCGGCGGGCGTCGCCGGTCCGATAGTCGCGCAGTTGATGGACGTCCTCGCCGCTGGCCTTCATGCGCGAGCGGGTCGCCTCGCCACGGCCGTCGGGCAGGGCCGGGCCGCTGCTCTCCGGGGCCGGGTAGACCAGCAGCGGGGCGACCGGCCATACGTAGGCCCAGGCTCGCGCCAGCCCCAGCGGCCGGGTGGTCGAGATGCGCAGGCGCGGCACGTCCAGCCAACCGCGACGACGGGTCGGCAGTTCGATATCGGCCTCGCCGCGCTGGGCGGTCAGGTTCAGCACCTCGCCGGGCGCGGCGGGGCCCTGCGGCAGCTCCCAGTCCACCTGCAGGCCGCGCCGGACCCGACCGGGCCTGGCGCGCGCATGCACGCGCAGGCGCAGCGGGGTGCCGGCCGGAACCGATTCGGCGTCGACCGCGATGATCTCCAGCCCGCTGAGCTGCAGTTGCGCGGCGATCAGGCTGGCCAGCGCGACGCCGCCCAGCAGCAGCGACAGCAGCAGGGCGGGGTTGTTGTTGTAGTTCAACGCGCCCATGCCCATGACCGCGAGCAGGGTCGCGAAGAACAACCCGAAACGGGTCGGCAGGACATAGATGCGGCGGCGATCGAACATCGCCGGCAGCGGCTCCGGATCGCGCGGGCGCGTCCACCGCAGCGCCCGTAGCCGCCAGCGGTTGGCGCGGATGCGGATACGGTCGGGCAGGGAGGCGGGCGTGCCGGTCGCGGGCGCGCCGGTCGGCGCAGCCATCGGCATCAGTCCACCGGTACCGCGTGCAGGATCGACTTGGCCAGCGTGGCGTCGCTGCCGGCGTCGGCGTCGGCCACCAGGCGGTGCGCCGCGACCGGGATGAACAGGTTCTGCACGTCTTCCGGCAGCACATGCTGGCGACCCAGCAACAGGGCGTGGGCGCGGGCGGCGCGCAGCAGTGCCAGTCCCGCCCGCGGCGACAGGCCGACCCGCACGCCCGGGTGCTTGCGGCTCTGCGCGAGCAGGGCCTGCACGTACTGGATCAGCGCTTCGCTGGCATGCACCGAGGCCGCCGCCTCGCGTGCCGCCAGCACCTCTTCGCCGCCCAGCAGCGGCTGGGTCCGCGCGATCAACACACGGCGGTCGGCGCCGGCGAGCAGGTCGCGCTCGGTCTGGTCGTCCGGGTAGCCCAGGCTCAGGCGCAGCAGGAAGCGGTCCAGCTGCGAGTCGGGCAGCGGGTAGGTGCCCGACAGGTCGACCGGGTTCTGGGTGGCGATGACGAAGAACGGTTCCTGCAACCTGTGGGTGGTGCCGTCGACGGTGACCTGATGCTCGGCCATGGCCTCGAGCAGGGCGCTCTGCGTCCGCGGCGGCGCGCGGTTGATTTCGTCGGCGAGCAGCACCTGGGTGAACACCGGGCCCGGGTGGAACTCGAACTGCCGCGCCTGGGCGTCGAACACCGACACGCCGACCACGTCGGCCGGCAGCAGGTCGGAGGTGAACTGCACGCGCTGGAACTCCAGCCCGAGGGTCGCGGCGAGCGCGTGGGCGAGGGTGGTCTTGCCGAGTCCGGGCAGATCCTCGATCAGCAGGTGGCCGTCGGAGAGCAGGGCGACGAAGGCGAGACGGACTTCGAGCGGTTTGCCCAGCACCAGGGTGTTGACCTGGGTTATCGCACGGTCAAGTGACGTGCGCAGGTCATCGGTTAGCATGACGGCCCTTGCGGGGGTCGAGGCCATTCGCTTCTCCTCTGCGATTTCGAACCGGGCCCAGCGTCGCTGCTCGGACCCCAATCCTTCAGAGTGTAGCGAGGTCGAGTGGCATGCGTGATCCGGGCATGCGCGAATTGGACGCGCGCGGCGTCGAGCGGACGCGTTTCGCATTCCTGGCACTGTTCTTCGCGGTGATGCTGCTCAAGCTGCTGGTCGCCATGCGGCTGCCGCTGTTCGTCGACGAGGCGTTCTACTGGCAGGAAGGCCAGCACCTGGCCCCGGCCTATTCGGACCTGCCCGGACTGACCGCCTGGCTGACCCGGCTCGGCGTCGCGGTGGCCGGCGACAGCACGCTGGCACTGCGACTGCCGTTCCTGTTGCTGTCGGCCTGCGTGCCCTGGCTGGCGGTCAGGATCGCCGCGCGTGAGTTCGGCGCGCGCGAGGGCTGGCTCGCCGGCAGCCTGGCGTTGTTGCTGCCGTTGTCGGGGTCGTTGGGACTGCTGGCATTGCCGGACGCGGCGATGGCGGTCGCGACCCTGCTGTGCGTGGACGCAGGCGCGCAGCTGTTGCGCCGGGTCGATGCCGCCACCGTGCTGGAGCTCGCGGGCGGATTGGCGATCGGCGCCCTGAGCCACTATCGCTTCATCGCCGTGATCGGGGTCGGGTTCGTGGCCCTGCTGTTGCTGCCGGACGGGCGGCGGGTGCTGCGCGATGTGCGGGTGTGGACCGCGATCGCATTCGGCGCGGCGGCGTGGATGCCGCTGGTGGCCTGGAACTTCGACAACGCCGACGCCGGCCTGAGGTTCCAACTGGTCGATCGTCATCCATGGGCATTCCATGTCGACGGCATCCTGTTCCTGGCGATCCAGGCGCTGCTGGTGACGCCGCTGCTGTTCGCCGCCATGGCGATCGCCGGCAAGCGCGCGTTGTCGGCCGAGCGCACGCAGTCGCGCTACTTCGCCTGGCTCGGGGTGCTGGTGGTGGCCGGCTTCTTCGTGCTGGGTTTCTTCGCCGATACCGAGCGGGTCAGCTTCCATTGGCCGTTGCCGGGATATCTGGCGTTGTTGCCGCTGCTGCCGGCGGTGATCCTGCGCTGGCCCAGGCCGGGTCGCATCGCGTTGTGGAGCACCGCCGGCATCGGCCTGGTCGCGGTGCTGGGCTACTACGTCGCGGTGTCGGTGCCCGACGTGCGTGCGCGGGCCGCGGCCGAGAAGTGGTACCCGTCCAACTTCGCCGGCTGGGACGCGCTGGCGGCCGCGGTGCGCGAGGAGCGCGCGGCGATGCCGGCCGACACCCTGCTGGTGGCGGACAATTTCAAGGTCGGCGCCGAGCTGGGGTTCGCGTTGGGCGATGCCGAGATCCCGGTGCTCGACCACCCGCTCAACCACTTCCATGGCCGCGCACCGCAGCTTCGCCTGTGGGGCCTGGCCAGCGCCGGACGCGAGGACTGGGACGGGCGACCGGCCCTGCTGGTGGTCGCCGCCAGCGAGGTCCGATATCGCGAACTGCTGGAGCGCTACCACGCCCTGTGCGCGATGGTCGGCCCGCTGCCGCCGCCGCGGGTGCTGAACGTCGATCATGGCCGGCAACGCTTCCTGCTGTTCCGCATGCCGGGGGCGACCGCTGCGCAGGCGGCCGGCGACGGCGAGGCTTCGAGCCGCCGCGAGCCGGCTTCGGCAACCTGCGTCGCGCCGGCAATGGCATGGATGACGACGCCGGAAACCGGCCAGCGCATCGACGGCACGGTCGAGGTGACCGGCTGGGCCTTCAAGGAGGGCGTCGGCCTGGCCGCGGTCGAACTGATGGTGGACGGGCATCCGGTCGGCGAGCTGGAGTACGGCCTGGACGACCCCGGGGTCGCGGCCTATTGGCGGATATCCAACGACCCGCAGCATCCGCGGGTCGGATTCAGGGGCGAGCTCGACACCGGCACCCTGACGCCCGGACGCCACTGGATCGGCCTGCGCCTGCGCGGTCGCGACGGCAGTGTCGAGGACTGGTCGGAGCAGCCGGTGATGGTGGCGCCCTGAGGCGTCGCGCCGTCAGGGCAGGCGGTAACCGGCCGCGCGCAGCAGGCGCGCGGTCCGGATCAGCGGCAGGCCGACCAGGGCGGTTGGGTCGTGTGTGCGGATCGCCTCGAACAGGCAGATGCCCAGTCCCTCGCACTTGAAACTGCCGGCGCAGTCGTAGGGCTGTTCGGCATCGACGTAGCGCGCGATCTCCTCGTCCTGCAGCGGCCGCAACACGACCTCTGTCAGGTCGGTCGCCAGCGCCGGCGCATGGCCGGCACGGGTCACGCAGACGCTGGTGTGGAAACGGACCGATCGGCCCGACATCGCCGACAGTTGCGCGATCGCGGCGTCGCGGTGGCCGGGTTTGCCCAGCGGCCGGCCGTCGAGCTCGGCGACCTGGTCGGAGCCGATCACCCAGGCGTCGGGGCGGCTCGCGGCCACCGCTTCGGCCTTGGATGCCGCCAGTCGGGCGGCCAGCGCATCCGGCGGCTCGTTCGCATGCGGCGACTCGTCGACCCGCGGGCGCACGGTCTCGAACGGCAGCCGCAGCCGCGTCAGCAGCTCGCGGCGGTAGACCGACGTGGAGGCCAGGATCAGCGGTGCGGTCATCGGCCGGCTCAGGTCTGCGGCGCGCGCGCTTCTTCGATCCGGTCGAGCTGGCGCTCGATCCGCTCGCGGGCATTGTCGATGCCGCTGCGCACCTCCTGCAGATCGTCGAGGCTGGCGGCATTGCCGTGATCGCGCAGCCACAGGCGCTGGCGCAGCATTTCGCGCAGCGCGTCCTGGACCGGGTCCTCGGGCTGATCGCCGGCGACCGCCTCGATCTCGTCTCGGGCTGTTCTGAGACGGTCTTCGAGCGCATCGGCGGCATCCAGGATCTCGCGGACCGCACGGCGCCGGCGCAAGCGCCGGACCAGCATGATCAGGGCGACGACGGCGGCCGCCGCGATGGCAAACAGGATGAGGGTCAGGATCACGGCGACTGCGGGCGCGGATGAGCCTCCAAGTCTGCCGTGAGCGCCGGGGCGGGGCAAATCGCCGACCCGGCCGGCCGCCGGCTGAAGGCGGCCGCTGAACGGGTTTGACACAGGGGTGGTGCATCCTTAACATTCAGCGGCTTATGTCCGCTGATGTGCCACGAGTTCAGGTGCCCGAGTTGCTGGATGCCTGGCGCATGGTGTCCGCGCGGCGCGGTGTCGAGGGTCGGCTGCCGCTGTCCTCGCTGACCCGTCTGGCCGGCAGTCTGGTCGATACCGAAGGCGAGGTTTCGTATTCGCTGGATTTCGACAGGGACGCGTTGCAGGTGCCTTATGTCGAGCTGCGTATCGACGCCGAGCTGCCGCTGCTTTGCCAGCGCAGCCTGCAGCGTTTCCTGTTGCCGGTAAAGATCGTGCAGCGGCTCGGCCTGATCCGCTCCGAGGCGGACGAGGCCGCGCTGCCGCCGGACTACGAACCGCTGCTGATGCCCGCCGACGGCATGTTGCAGGGCGCCGGGCTGGTCGAGGATGAATTGATCCTGGCCGTCCCGGTCGTGCCGACGATGCCCGGCACGGAAGCGATGGAGCGTGACTGGCCGGCCCCCGAGGGCGAAGTCGAGCGCGCCAACCCGTTCGCTGCGTTGTCGGCGTTGAAGAAGTCCAAGTGACGTCCGGCTGTAAACGACATCCGCTGTAACCGACATACTCGTCAACATCTACCTAGTTCTTACGACCTAGTTTTTCCGGAGCAAGACCATGGCTGTCCAGAAGTCGAAAGTTTCCCCGTCCAAGCGCGGCATGCGCCGTTCGCACGATTCGCTGACCAGCAAGCAGCTGGCCACCGATCCGACCACCGGCGAGACCCACCTGCGTCACCACGTCACCGCCGACGGCTACTACCGCGGCAAGAAGGTGATCGACACCAAGAGCCGGGTCGCCGACGAGGAGTAATCTCCTCGCAGGCCGCCGCGCCGGGCCAAGGTGCGGCGGCTTCGTCCTTTGCGGCCGCGATGCCGCGAAGGCGGTCGCCGTTTCCAGCCGGATGCGGAGCCGTCCCGCCCGATACCGCATTGCGCGGGCGTCGCGTGCGATCCGGTCCCGCCGGTTGCCAGGCGGCTCCAGTATCAGCGTGTCCATTGCCAGCTTGGCTGGCGGCTATTGCAATCGCCGGGCGTGATGCCGGCCGGGAGTGGCTTGATGAGTGAGCGGCAACAGGTGGAGCAGGGCGCGGATGCGCAGGCGGGAAGGATTTTCTCGCGCATTGCGGGCACGGGCAGCTATCTGCCGGAGAAAGTGCTGACCAACGACGATCTGGCCAAGATCGTCGACACCAGCGACGAGTGGATCGCCGCCCGTACCGGCATCCGCGAGCGTCATGTTGCCGCCGAGGGCGAGACCACCTGCGATCTGGCGTTCCATGCCGCGACCCGCGCGCTGGAGGCGGCCGGCGTCGATGCCTCCGAGCTCGACCTCATCGTGCTCGGCACCACCACGCCCGACCTGATCTTCCCGTCGACCGCCTGCCTGCTGCAGCATCGCCTCGGCGCCAACGGCTGCCCGGCCTTCGACGTCAATGCCGCCTGCTCGGGCTTCGTCTACGCGTTGACCGTCGCCGACAAGTTCATCCGCTCCGGCGCGGCCCGCACCGTACTGGTGGTCGGTGCCGAGACCCTGACCCGCATGCTCGACTGGGACGACCGTTCGACCTGCGTGCTGTTCGGCGACGGTGCCGGCGCGGTCGTGCTCAAGGCCGACAGCGAGACCGGCATCCTCAGCACCCACATGCATGCCGATGGCGGCAAGAAGGAGCTGCTGTGGAACCCGGTCGGCGTTTCGGTGGGCTTCAAGCCCGGCGAGCACAATGCCGGCGTCAAGGTGCTGATGACCGGCAACGAGGTCTTCAAGCATGCGGTCAAGGCGCTCGACTCGGTGGTCGAGGAGGCGCTGGAGGCCAACGGCCTGGACCGTCACGACATCGATTGGCTGATCCCGCATCAGGCCAACCTGCGCATCATCGAGGCCACCGCCAAGCGCCTGGACATGCCGATGGAGCGGGTGGTGGTGACCGTCGACAGGCACGGCAACACTTCCTCGGGTTCGGTGCCGCTGGCGCTGGACGAGGCGGTGCGCTCCGGCCGGGTCCAGCGCGGCCAGCTGGTGTTGCTGGAGGCCTTCGGCGGCGGTTTCACCTGGGGTTCGGCGCTGCTGCGCTACTGACCCGGGCCGCGCCCGTCCGCGCGTCGCAATCCGAACGCCCCGCCTGTGCGGGGCGTTTTCTTTGGGCCCTGCGATATCGGGCCGGGCGCCCATGTCCGTTCCTCGGTCGCTGCGGCTCAGTGGGGGCAGGTCACCGGCCCCCGTTCCCCGCCGCCGCGGCGCATGTCCGAGCGTGGCGCCAGGGGCGCGACTGTCGTCATCCCGGCGCCAGGGCGAGGGCCGTTCGCGCGCGTATCGCGCCGTGGATCCGCGAACCCTGCACCGCCTGATTCCATCAGGTGAAGGCGCGTCAACATCCGGCACGTGGACATCGTTCATGTGAGTCAGTTCACGCAATCGATGTGGATCGCATGGCGAATGCGATTTCTTGATCCGATCGAGACGTATTCAAGACGCAGAAATGATGCCGGGAAAGATGCCGGCGTGATCACTCCGGTCTATACCGTCGGACGCACGACAGGGCAGGTGTCCTGAATTCACGCGGTCAGCGATCACTGCCGGACGCCAAGGGGGGGCGTTTCGCATTCCAAGGATCGATCCGAGACGTGTCGGGAACATGACACCGCGATGCCGTGCCTTGCCTCCGGCAAGAGCAGGCGTCCCGTGGGGGCGCCGACGGGGGCGAGAGAAGCAGACAGAAGAGGAGGGCGGTCCGGGTTTCCGCGGGGCAGTTGCCGCGACCCCTGCGGAGATTCCGCGGTTGCCGGGCCGGATATTGAAGCACTTAGAAGATCGAATTCCATCCAGATTCAATTCAAGGAGCTTTAGCCAGATGAATGCATTTCGTGTTGGGAACGGCAGGAAGACCCTGCTGGCGGCGGCGACCGCCATGGCCTTGTTCGCCGGGACCGCTTCGGCGCAGGGCGTCACCTCATCGATGGGCGGCTCGGGCGGGTACGACTCGTTCATCGTCAAGTACCGCAACGGATCGGCCGAGCGCAACGACAGCGGCGCGTTGATGCGCGCCTTCAACCAGAACGGGCGTGGCCTGGGCGCGATCCGCAGCGCCAAGGGGCAGGCGCTGGCGTTTGCCCACGGCCGCAAGCTGGCGACCGGCGCCGACCTTGTGCGTGCCAACCGCAAGCTGGACCGGGTCGAGGCCGAGGCGTTGATGCGCCAGATCGCCCAGGACCCGAACGTCGAGTACGTGCAGCCGAACTATCTGATGCGTGCGCTGGCGACCCCGAACGACACCCGTTACGCCGAGCAGTGGCACTACGCCAACAGCGCCGTCGGCGCGCGTCTGCCGACCGCCTGGGACCAGTCCCAGGGCGATGGCGTGGTGGTCGCGGTGGTCGATTCGGGCATCCTTGCGCACCCGGATCTGGACGCGAACATCCTGCCGGGCTACGACATGATCACCAGCGTGAACGGCTACAGCGCGTTCCAGTGCCTCATGATCGGCGCATCGGCCGGTTGCGGCGGCTCCGGCGATGGCGACGGTCGCGATGCGGACGCGACCGACTCGTCCGATATCGTGCACGGTACCCATGTCGCCGGCACGGTTGCGGCGGTGACCAACAACGGTTCCGGCGTCGCCGGCGTCGCCTATCGGGCGAAGGTCGTTCCGGTGCGCGTGCTGGGCAACGACGGACTGGGCGACACCGCCGACATCGCCGACGGCATCGTCTGGGCGTCGGGCGGCAACGTCGCCGGATTGCCGGCAAACGCCAATCCGGCCGAGGTCATCAATCTGTCCCTGGGCGGTGATCGTCCATGTTCGGACACCCCGGCCTACCAGGACGCGGTGAACACCGCGACCGCCCGCGGCAGCGTCGTGGTCGCCGCGGCCGGCAACAGCAACATCGACGTCTCCGGCGCCACCCCCGCAAGCTGCGCCAACGTGATCTCGGTGGCCGCCAGCGACATCAGCGGCAATCGTGCCTGGTATTCCAGCTATGGCGCGAGCATCGACATCACCGCCCCCGGTGGCGAAACCTGTTCGCCGAATTCCGAATTCCTGGCGCTGGGCGAGTCGCCGCAGGGCAAGTGTACGCGCAGCCACAAGAGCCAAGGCGTGTTGTCGACCGTGGAGGGCAACGGCTACGACTTCTATCAGGGCACTTCGATGGCCAGCCCGCACGTGGCCGGCGTCGTCGCCCTGATGCAGGCCGCGGCCGCCACGCCGAAGACACCCGACCAGGTGCGGCAGATCCTGGCCGATACCGCCCGCCCGATTTCCGCGGCGAAGTGCCCCGGCGGTTGCGGTCCCGGCCTGATCGATGCCGCGGCGGCGGTCGCGGCCGCGGCTGGCGGCAGCGTGCCGGACCCCGATCCCGATCCGGTCGATCCGCCGGCGGGTCCCCAGACCTACAGCAACACCGGCGACTATCAGATCCGCGACTACACCACGGTCGAGAGCCCGATCAGCGTCAGCGGTCGCAGCGGCAACGCCCCGACCGATGCGGTCATCGCGGTGGATATCCGCCACACCTATCGCGGCGACCTGCGGGTCGACCTGGTCGCGCCCGACGGCTCGACCTATCTGCTGGCGAACCGCTCCGGAGGTTCGACCGACAACATCATCGGAAGCGCGACCCTGAACCTGTCGACCGAAGCCCTGAACGGGACCTGGAAGCTACGCGTCCGTGACAGCGGTTTCGGCGATACCGGCTACATCAACGAGTGGAGCCTGACCTTCTGATCGTCCTGTCCATGAACTGATCGCCCGGCCGTTGCGGTCGGGTGGTGTGCAGTCCCTGTGCCCCGGTGCCTTGCGCGCCGGGGCACTTTTTTCGATCGCCGCACGGCATGCGGACGCGACGAGTCCGGTCGGATCGCGTCCGGTCACGAGGATCTCGCCCGACCATCGCCGTTTCGACCATACGCCAAGGGCTGCAACAGTACGCAGGGGTACAGACGCCACGGGGCTTTCGCCCGTATCATGCACGCCCCGCTTCACAGGGTTCGTGCGTGACCGAAACCATGACCACCGCAGCCGCTTCCGATCCTTCGCTGGCGTTCGTGTTTCCCGGGCAGGGTTCGCAGTCGCTTGGCATGCTCGCCGAGCTGGCCGCCGATGCCCCGGGCATCGAGGAGACCTTCGCCGAGGCCAGCGAGGGTGCCGGCGTCGACCTGTGGGCATTGAGCCAGCAGGGGCCGGAGGACGAGCTCAACCGCACCGAGTTCACCCAGCCGGCCCTGTTGGCGGCCGGGGTCGCGGTGTGGCGTCTGTGGAATGCGCGCGGTGGCGCGCGTCCGGCACGCCTGGCCGGCCACAGCCTGGGCGAGTACAGCGCCCTGGTCGCGGCCGATGCGCTGTCGCTGGTCGACGCCGCGCGCCTGGTGCGGCTGCGCGGACAACTGATGCAGGCCGCCGCTCCGGCGGGTACCGGTGCAATGGCGGCGGTCCTCGGTGCCGAGGACGCGCTGGTCGAGGAGGTCTGCGCGGCGGTGTCGAGCGATGCCGCGGTGGTGGTGCCGGCCAATTTCAATTCGCCCGGCCAGGTCGTGATCGGCGGACATGCGGCCGCGGTCGATTCGGCCCTGGTGCGACTCGCCGAGCGCGGCGTGCGCAAGGCGGTCAAGTTGGCCGTCAGCGTGCCCTCGCACACGCCGTTGATGCGCGATGCCGCCGACCGGCTCGCGGTCGCGATGGACGAACTCGCCTGGTCGGTGCCGACGCTGCCGGTGGTGCAGAACGTCGACGCGCGGATTCATGACGGTGTCGACGCGATCCGCGACGCCCTGGTCCGGCAACTGTATCTGCCGGTGCGATGGACCGGTTGCGTGCAGGCGCTGGCCGCGTCCGGGGCGACCCGGATCGCCGAGTGCGGTCCGGGCAAGGTGCTTGCCGGCCTGGCCAAGCGCATCGACAAGGCGCTGGACGCGCGTGCGATCGGCGCCCCGGCGGACTTCGCCAAGGCGACCGAAGACTGGCGCTGATCGAGACACGGCGCTTCTGCAACGCAGGACACACTCCGCACGGATTCGCGATGGCGCACGCCATCGGTATCATCGGTGCGATCCGTGCCTGTCCGAACCCTTCGTGTCTGTTCGAACCCCATTGAGAGGATTGAGATGAGCAACGCACCCCTTGCCGGCGAGATCGCCCTGGTCACCGGCGCCAGCCGAGGCATCGGCGCCGCGATCGCCGACGAACTCGCCGCCCAGGGCGCGACCGTCATCGGCACCGCGACCTCCGAGGCCGGTGCCCAGGCGATCGCCGCGCGGCTGTCCGCGCACGGCGGCCACGGCCGTGTCGTCGACGTTGCCGATGCGGCGTCGATCGACGCGCTGATCGACGGCATCGGCAAGGAGATCGGCCCGGTCTCGATCCTGGTCAACAACGCCGGCATCACCCGCGACAATCTGCTGATGCGGATGAAGGACGAGGACTGGCAGGCGATCCTCGACACCAACCTGTCCAGTGTCTATCGCACCAGCAAGGCGGTGATGCGTTCGATGATGAAGGCGCGCCGCGGCCGCATCATCAATATCGCCTCGGTGATCGGGGTGACCGGCAACGCCGGCCAGGCCAACTACGCCGCGGCCAAGGCCGGCATCATCGCCTTCAGCAAGTCGCTGGCGAAGGAGATCGGTTCGCGCGGGGTCACCGTCAACGTGGTCGCGCCGGGCTTCATCGACACCGACATGACCCGCGCCCTGCCGGAAGACGCGAAGGGCGCGATGCTCGGGCAGATCGCGCTGGGCCGTTTCGGCGAGCCGGCCGACATCGCCCGCGCGGTCGCGTTCCTGGCCGGCCCGTCGGCGGCCTACATCACCGGCGAGACCCTTCATGTCAACGGCGGCATGTACATGCCCTGAGACCCGGGTCTCACATATAAGCGGCTGATTGCAAAGTATTTTCCAGGGGGCGCACCCGAGCCCCGATTCCATTAGACTATTCCGTCGAACATCCCGTCCGGGAGGAGTGAGAACCCATGAGCAGCATCGAAGAGCGCGTCAAGAAGATCGTCGTCGAACAACTCGGCGTTAAGGAAGAGGAAGTCACCAACAACGCTTCGTTCGTCGACGACCTCGGCGCGGACTCGCTCGACACCGTCGAGCTGGTGATGGCCCTCGAAGAAGAGTTCGAGTGCGAGATTCCGGACGAAGAGGCCGAGAAGATCACCTCGGTGCAGCAGGCCATCGACTACGTCAAGGCGCACGTCAAGGCCTGATCCAGACCTGGCGGGCAGGCCCCGCCAGGGCGGTTGCGACCCGGCGACAACGCGGGCGCGACCGCGCGCCACCCCGGGGCCGCATTGCGGCCCCGTGTTGTTCCGGGAGGCGATGCGCCCCCGCGCCCGGCGCAAACGCCGCGGCCGTGCCGGAGCCGGACGGGCTTTCCCGAAGGCTTTCCTGTAACGCGGATCGCCGACCATCCGGGCGCCCGGCGCAGCTTCCGCCGGCCCATTCCAACAGTTTTCCGGTGGCTGGCCGGGCCGTACCCGGCAATGCCCCGCATTCGGAGTCATCAATGTCGAAACGTCGCGTAGTGGTTACCGGACTCGGCCTCGTGTCCCCGTTGGGCAACGATGTGGCCAGCAGCTGGGACGGCATCGTCAACGGCCGCTCGGGCATCGGCCCGATCAGTCACTTCGACGCCTCGGGTTTCACCACCCGCATTGCCGGCGAGGTGCGCGACTTTGACGTGACCCGCTGGGTCGGCGTCAAGGACGCGAAGAAGATGGACTCCTTCATTCATTACGGCGTCGCCGCCTCGCTGATGGCGATGGAGGATGCCGGTCTGGTGGTCGACGACTCCAATGCCGAGCGCATCGGCGCGCTGATCGGCTCCGGGATCGGCGGCATCCTCGGCATCGAGGAGCAGACCGTCAAATATCACGAGGGCGGTCCGCGCAAGATATCCCCGTTCTACGTGCCCAGCACGATCATCAACATGCTGCCGGGCCAGGTTTCCCTGCTGACCGGCATCAAGGGGCCGAACTTCTCGGCGGTCTCGGCCTGCGCCACGTCGAACCATTCGATCGGCATGGCGATGCGCATGATCCAGTACGGCGACGCCGACGTGATGGTGGCCGGCGGCGCCGAGCGCGGCTCCTCGCCGACCTCGGTCGGCGGCTTCTGTTCGATGAAGGCGATGTCGACCCGCAACGACGATCCGACCCGCGCTTCGCGGCCGTGGGACAAGGAGCGCGACGGCTTCGTGCTCGGCGACGGCGCCGGCATCCTGGTGCTGGAGGAGTACGAGTACGCCAAGGCCCGCGGCGCGCGCATCTACTGCGAGTTGGCCGGTTTCGGCGCCAGCTCCGACGCCTTCCACATGACCGCGCCGAGCGAGAACGGCGAGGGCCCGGCGCGCTGCATGGCGGCGGCGTTCAAGGACGCGGGCATCAATGCCGATCAGGTCGGCTACCTCAATGCGCATGGCACCTCGACGCCGCTGGGCGACCTCGCCGAGACCCTGGCGATCAAGCGCGCGCTCGGCGATCACGCCTACAAGGCCATGGTCAGTTCGACCAAGTCGATGACCGGCCACCTGCTCGGTGCCGCGGGCGGCGCCGAGGCGATCTTCTCGGTGCTGGCGCTGCACCACGGCATCATCCCGCCGACCGTCAACCTCGACGAGGCGGGCGAGGGCTGCGACCTCGACTACGTGCCCAACACCGCGCGCGAGGCGAAGGTCGACGTGACCGTCTCCAATGGCTTCGGATTCGGCGGCACCAACGGCACCCTGGTGTTCAAGCGCGCCTGAGTCCGACCATCGATGTGCCGCAACGATCCCCGCCGCGGCGGGGATCGTCGTTTCCGTGGCCCGTTGCGGCGACCGGGCAGTGCCGCCGGAAGCGTCCGGAATAGCGGACAATGTCCGGATGCTCCTGACCCGCCAGCTTCCCGCCGACCTCGACCTGTTGGCGCTGCACCGGACCGATCCGGCCCGTTATCCACTGCTGCTGGAATCCAGCGCCCACGGTACCGCCCAGGGACGCTGGGACATGTTGCTGGTCGGGCGCGGCGAAGGACTGCGGCTGGACGCCGACGGCATCACCCGCGACCGCGAGGGCCGAGGTTTCGGGCGCGACTTCCTGCAGGCGCTGGACCGGGTGTGGGCGGCCGAACGCAGCCCGCGCGACGAGCCGCGCTGGCCGTTCCGCGGCGGTTGGGCCCTGTTGCTGGGCTACGAGCTGGCCGCCCAGGTCGAACCGGTGTTGGCGCTGCCGCCGGCGCCGGGACGGATGCCGATGGCGATGGCGCTGCGCTGTCCGGCCGCGGTCCTGCGCGACCACGTCAGCGGCGAATGCGTGGCGATCGCCGAGCCCGGTCATGACGACCTGCTCGAGAGCATCCACGCCGACTGCGGCCAGGCCGCGCGACTGGCCGCGCTGCCGCCCTGGCGCGCTCCGAGCCGGATCGAGGAGGAGCCGCCGCAGCGCTATCTCGACGGTATCGCCCGGGTGCTGGAGTATCTGCGCGCCGGCGACGTGTTCCAGGTCAACCTGTCGCGCGCCTGGCATGCGCATTTCGATGCGGCGGTCGATCCGGCGGCGCTGTTCCAGCGGTTGCGCGAACACAACCCCGCACCGTTCGCGGGCGTGTTCGCGACTGGCCGGGGCAGTGTGGTCAGCGCCTCGCCGGAGCGGCTGGTGTCGGTGCGCGGCGATGTGGTCGAGACCCGGCCGATCGCCGGCACCCGGCCGCGTGCTGCCGGCGAGGACGATGTCGAGCGCATCCGCGAACTGGTCGGCCACCCGAAGGAACGCGCCGAGCACGTGATGCTGATCGACCTGGAGCGCAACGATCTGGGGCGCGTATGCGCGCCGGGCAGTGTCGAGGTCGACGAGCTGATGACCGTGGAGAGCTATGCCCACGTGCACCACATCGTCAGCAATGTGCGCGGCCGCCTGCGCGACGACGCGACGCCGGGCGAGGTGATCCGCGCGGTGTTTCCCGGCGGCACGATCACCGGCTGTCCCAAGGTCCGCTGCATGCAGATCATCGCCGAGCTCGAGGGCGTGGGGCGCGGCGCCTATACCGGTGCGATGGGCTGGCTGAACCGCGACGGCGATCTGGACCTGAATATCCTGATCCGCAGTGCCGAGGTCGACGGTGCGATGCTGCGGTTCCGCACCGGCGCCGGCATCGTCGCCGATTCCGATCCGCAGCGCGAGCTGGAGGAGAGCCGGGCCAAGGCCCGCGGCACCCTGCGCGCGCTGGGCTGAACCGGCGGAAAGGCGCGCCGCATGAAGGTCCGGGCCGGCAGGCCCGGCGTCGATATAACATCGCCATGAAGGGCCGTCATCGGCCGCCCGGGCCCGGATGAGGGACGATGAACGCCAGCGTTTCGGTCATTTTCCAGGGGAACCGCAGGATCGCGACGGTCGATCCGGCCGATCGCGGCCTGGCCTACGGCGACGGCCTGTTCGAGACCATGCGTGCGCATCGCGGCGAGCTGCCGTGGTGGGATGCGCACTGGGCGCGGCTGACGCTGGCGGCGGCGCGTCTGGACCTGCCGCTGCCGGACCCGGCCATGCTCCTTGGCGAGGCGCGGGCACTGCTCGCCGGCGACGACGGCGTGCTCAAGCTGCTGCTCACACGCGGTGTCGGTGGGCGCGGTTACGCGCCGCCGGTGCCGGCCGAGCCGACCGTGATGCTGTCGCGGCATCCGTTGCCGCCCCGGGCCCCGGCCCAGGGGCTGGCCGTGCGCTGGTGCGAGACCCGGCTGGCGTTGCAGCCGCGCCTGGCCGGGCTCAAGCACTGCAACCGGCTCGAGCAGGTGCTGGCGCGTGCGGAGTGGGACGATCCGCGGATCCACGAGGGCCTGATGCGCAGCACCGAGGGCGACGCGGTCTGCGCCACCGCCGCCAATCTGTTCGTGCTGCGCGAGGGGCGGTGGCGGACGCCGGCGGTCGATCGCTGCGGTGTGGCCGGCATCTGTCGTGGCTGGCTGCTGGGTGCGCTCGATGCGCTGGAGACGCGCCTGGATGTGACCGATGTCGAAACCGCGGACGCGGTTTTCCTGTGCAACGCCGTGCGCGGTATCCTGCCGGTGGTCCGACTCGGGGCACGGCAATGGACATTGACCGCTCCGGAGTACCGGGAGGTGGGCGCGCTGAGGGCGCGGCTCGCCGCTGCACATCCCGCTTTCGTGATGGAGAACCTGTGAGTCGCAAAGTCCTGCGCCGCCTGGGTGCGGTCGTCCTGCTGCTGGTCGCGGTCGCCGCGGCCGCCGGTTTCTGGGCCTGGCAACGCTACCAGGGCTTCGCCGATCGCCCGCTGTCCAGTCTGCGGCCCGATTCGCAGCTGCTTGTCGAACGTGGCGATTCGCTGCCGACGGTGCTGCGCAAACTGCGCGGGCTGGGGGTGAGCGAAGGGCATCAGGCCGAGTGGCGGGTGCTGGCCCGCGAGCTGGGTGCGGCCGGCCGTCTGCAGGTCGGCGAGTACGCGCTGAGCCCGGGCATGAGCCCGCGCGACGTGTTGTTGGCGATGCGGGACGGCCGGGTCGTGCGTTACGCGTTCACGATCCTGCCCGGACGCAACATCCGCGAGCTGCGCGCCGCGCTGGCCAGGGCCGAACCGCTGGAGCAGGAGATCGCCGGGCTCGACGATGCGGCATTGATGGCCGCGCTGGGCCAGGCCGGCCAGCACCCGGAAGGGCGGTTCCTGCCGGAGACCTACCACTACACCCGCGGCGACAGTGATCTGGACCTGCTGCGGCGCGCCCATGCGGCGATGGGCCGGGCACTGGACGAGGCCTGGGCCGCGCGCAATCCCGACAGCGTGCTCGAGACGCCGGACCAGATGCTGACCCTGGCCTCGATCGTCGAGAAGGAAACCGGCATCGCCGAGGAGCGCGCACGGATCGCCGGGGTGTTCGAGCGGCGGCTGAAGATCGGGATGAAGCTGCAGACCGATCCGACCGTGATCTATGGCCTGGGCGCAGCCTACGACGGCAACATCCGTCGCCGCGACCTGGAAACCGATACGCCGTACAACACCTACACCCGGGCCGGCCTGCCGCCGACGCCGATCGCGATGCCCGGTGTCGATGCACTGCGGGCGGTGGCCCGTCCCGACGACGGCGACGCACTGTACTTCGTCGCCCTTGGCGACGGCAGTGGCCGGCATGCGTTCTCGCGCACGCTCGCCGAGCACAATGCCGCGGTCGCGCGCTACCTGCGGCGCTACCGCCAGACGCGCGCGGCCGAGCGCGCCGCGACGGCCGCGCAGG
>NZ_VICD02000270.1 GCF_006546735.2 Marilutibacter maris
GCCAGCCGCGGCCGCGGGTGCCGGTGCGCTGGGGGCGGGAGCTTCCGCCTTCGCGCTCTCGGCCTTCTCGGTCCTGGCGGCCTCGGCCTTCGGCGCTTCCGCCTTGGGCGCGTCGCCCTTGGCGGCTGCGGCGGTTTCGGACTTGCTGGAAGAGGCGGCGGAGCTGGCCTTGGTCGCACGCGGCTTGCGCACGCGCTTTTCGGCGGTCTCGCCGGCGTCGGGAGTGTTATCGGACAAGCGTCATTTCCTCGCTAAGCGGCGAGCGCTCGCAGCGGGCGAGCGGAGCGTCATGGACGTGGTGGGTCTGGTGTTTCCAGAAGGGTGCGGCGGTACGGACATCGGTCCGGAAACGCCGGGTAGGCTGAAACTAGCACCGCAAAGGCGCGTCGCGCAAGCGTTTCGGCGACTGGCGTTCACCTTGCGGAACCGGCCGGGCGGGGCCGGGGCGGGCCGCCCCCGGGCATCTGGACCGGGGCGCGGCGCCGAGGGGGCGGGTCAGAGCGCCTTGTCGAGCATCTGCGCGAGCTGGGCCTTGCCGACCGCGCCGATCTGGGTGTCCTGGACCTGGCCGTCCTTGAACAGCAGCAGCATCGGGATCGAACGCACGTGGTACTTCATCGCGGTGGCGCGGTTGTGGTCCACGTTCAGCTTGGCGATCTTGACCTTGCCGTCGTAGGTCTCGGCCAGCTCGTCCAGGGCCGGAGCGATCATCTTGCAGGGGCCGCACCATTCGGCCCAGAAGTCGACCAGCACGGGTTCGGACGACTGCAGCACGGCGTTGTCGAAATCGGCATCGCCGACATGCATGATTTTCTCGCTCACAAGGACTCTCCTGGGTGGTGCTGGGGCGGTGGGGCCGGGGGCCGGGTCCGTGGCGGGTCGCGCCCCCGGCGACGCCGGATCGGGGCCCGGGCGGGCCATCGGCCGGCATTGAGGTAAACTGGGGCGTTTCACGGCGGCTTCAAGGCCCCCGTGCGCTGCGGTCACAGGTATCCGGTGGCCGACCCCGGCAGTCTGCTGCGACGGCGCGACCCGCGCAAGCGCTGCCCCATGACAAGTCGCGATGACACGATGACAACACGTGCACCGCGCGGGAAACCTGAACCGTAATGAGCGATAAGCCCCTGACCGATGTCACCTTCGAGTCCTTTGGCCTGCATCCCGAGCTGCTGGCCGGCCTCGAGGGTGCCGGATTCACCCGATGCACCCCGATCCAGGCGATGACCCTGCCGATCGCCCTGACCGGCCGCGATGTCGCCGGCCAGGCCCAGACCGGCACCGGCAAGACCCTGGCCTTCCTGGTCGCGGTGATGAACCGCCTGCTGACCAGCCCCGCCCTGGCCGAGCGCAAGCCCGAGGATCCGCGCGCGCTGATCCTGGCGCCGACCCGCGAACTGGCGATCCAGATCCACAAGGATGCGGTGAAGTTCGGCAGCGACCTGGGCCTGAAGTTCGCCCTGGTCTACGGCGGCGTCGACTACGACAAGCAGCGTTCGATCCTGCAGGAAGGCGCCGACATCATCATCGCCACCCCGGGCCGCCTGATCGACTACGTCAAGCAGCACAAGGTGGTCAGCCTGCACGCCTGCGAGGTGTGCGTGCTGGACGAGGCCGACCGCATGTTCGACCTCGGCTTCATCAAGGACATCCGCTTCCTGCTGCGGCGGATGCCGATCCGCACCGAGCGCCAGACCCTGCTGTTCAGCGCGACCCTCAGCCATCGCGTGCTCGAGCTGGCCTACGAGCACATGAACGAGCCGGAGAAGCTGGTCGTCGAGGCGGAGACGGTCACCGCCGCGCGGGTGCGCCAGAAGATGTACTTCCCGGCCGACGAGGAAAAGATTCCGCTGCTGATCGGCCTGCTCTCGCGCAGCGAGGGCACCCGCACCATGGTGTTCGTGAACACCAAGGTGTTCGTCGAGCGGGTCGCCCGTGCGCTGGAGAAGGCCGGTCACCGGGTTGGCGTGCTGTCCGGCGACGTGCCGCAGAAGAAGCGCGAGACCCTGCTGGGCCGCTTCCAGAAGGGCCAGCTCGACATCCTGGTGGCGACCGACGTCGCCGCCCGCGGCCTGCACATCGACGGCGTCAGCCACGTCTACAACTTCGACCTGCCGTTCGATGCCGAGGACTACGTCCACCGCATCGGCCGTACCGCGCGCCTGGGCGCCGAGGGCGACGCGATCAGCTTCGCCTGCGAGCGCTACGCGATGAGCCTGCCGGACATCGAGGCCTACATCGAGCAGAAGATTCCGGTCGAGCCGGTCGACGCCGAGCTGCTGGTGGCGGCGCCGCGCGCGCCGCGCGAGCGGGCCGAGGGCGACGATGGCGAGAGCGTGAGCACGATCTTCAGGGAGGCGCGCGAGCAGCGCGC
>NZ_VICD02000271.1 GCF_006546735.2 Marilutibacter maris
TGAACGTGCAGAACTGAGTCCGGCCCGGCGGGCCCGAGGGCCTGCCACCGACTCGAAGGAAACCCGGCCCCGTGCCGGGTTTCTTTTTGTCCGCGTCGTGCCGCCGCCGGCGGGCGCATGGCGGTATGTGCGGGCGGTCATGCCCGTCGCCGCCGCAGGTCGCAAACCCGCAATCGGCGGTTGTCGCCGTCGCATCCCGCGCCTACACTCCGATCACGCCCGCGCATCCCGTGCGCATCGGGCGCATCGATCAGGAGAACTTCATGCAGCGCGCCGTCCTTGCCCTCCCACTCATCCTCATGGCCGGGATGGCCCAGGCCCAGCAGGCCGGCGACTGCAATGCGCTGGTCGCGCCCAAGTCGATGCCGATCCGCCCGACCATCGTGGCGCCGGTGTCGGGCGAGCTGAGCGTGCCCAGCCACCAGCTCGGCGCACCGACCGGCGTACTTGCGCATGCCTACGACGAGGCGCAGTCGATCGACCAGGTGGTGTTCCGGCTGAAGCTGGAGAACTGCCAGAGCCTGGCCAAGGCGATGCCGGCCACCACGCCGGCCGCGGCCGAGACGCAGGCGCCGGCCGCGTACAAGCCGCGCACCGAGTTCGACAACGGCCCGTGGCGCTTCGACATGAACCAGAACGGCAAGCGCATGACCGCCGAGGAGTTCGATGCCTGGATGAAGTCGCGTGGCGTGCGCGTGGCCAAGGGCGCACCGGCCGCGGCGGCCGCGCCGGCGCCGGCGGAGAACGCCGAGGCGGCCGTAGCCGAGGGCGACGGCCAGTAAGCCATGGCGGTTCCGAAGTTGACCCGAGGGCGGCCGCGAAAGCGGCCGCTGTCGCGATGGGAGCGATGATCCGCCACGGCCTGGCCCGCACCCTGTCCAAGCAGGGGGTGTGTTCGCGTACCGAGGCGACGCGATGGGTGCAGGCGGGGCGGGTCAGCGTGGACGGGCGCGTGGTCCGCGATCCGGAGTTCCCGGTCGTGCGCGACCGCCACTCGATCCGGGTCGACGGCCTCGACCTGCGACCGCCGACGCCGTTCTACCTGATGCTCAACAAGCCGCGCGGCCTGGTCACCACGGTCCGCGACGAGCAGGGGCGCGACACTGTCTACCGCTGCTTCGATGGCGCCAGTCTGCCCTGGATCGCGCCGGTGGGGCGGCTGGACAAGGCCAGCGAAGGGCTGCTGCTGTTCAGCAACGACACCGGCTGGGCATCGCGGATCACCGGTCCGGACTCCGGCCCGGACAAGACCTACCACGTCCAGGTCGGCGGCCAGCCCAGTGCGGAGGTGCTCGCGGCCCTGGTGACCGGCGTCGAGGACGCGGGCGAACACCTGGCCGCACGCAGTGCCCGGGTCTTGCGCCTGGGCAGCCGCAACGCCTGGCTCGAGATCGTGCTCGACGAGGGACGCAACCGGCAGATCCGCCGCCTGCTGGCGGCATTCCAGTTGCCGGTGCTACGGCTGGTCCGGGTCGCGATCGGCGAATTGGCGATCGGCGAACTGGGCAAGGGCGAATGGCGCGAACTCAGTCGCGCCGAGTTCGAAGCGCTGGCGCACCCCACGCGCTGAACCCGCAGCCGGCCCGCAGCCGCCCGCGGGCCGATTGCCGCGAGCCCGGATCAGGCGGTCTTGAGCACCCCCAGTTCGTGACCGATCCGGGTGAACGCGTCGATGGCGCGGTCCAGGTGCTCGCGGGTATGCGCCGCGCTCATCTGGGTGCGGATGCGTGCCTGCCCCTTCGGTACCACCGGGAAGAAGAAGCCGATCGCGTAGATGCCTTCCTCCAGCAGGCGCGCGGCGAACTGCTGTGCCAGCGGTGCGTCGTACAGCATCACCGGCACGATCGGGTGCACGCCGGGCTTGAGGTCGAAGCCGGCGGCGCTCATCCGCTCGCGGAAGTAGGCGGTATTCGCCGCAAGCCGCTCGCGCAGCTCGCCGGCGCTGGAGAGCATCTCGAAGGCCTTGATGCCGGCGGCGACCACGTGCGGCGGCAGCGAGTTGGAGAACAGGTACGGACGCGAACGCTGGCGCAGCATCTCGATCACTTCGCGCCTGGCGGTGGTGAAGCCGCCCAGTGCGCCGCCCATCGCCTTGCCGAGGGTGCCGGTGATGATGTCGATGCGCTCGAGCACGCCCTTGACCTCGGCCGAGCCCTTGCCGTGGGCACCGAGAAAGCCGGTCGCGTGGCATTCGTCGATGTGGACCAGGGCGCCGTACTTCTTCGCCAGCGCGGTGATCTCGTCGAGCGGAGCGATGAAACCGTCCATCGAGAACACGCCGTCGGTGGTGATCAGCTTGGTCCGGCAGCCGGCGGCGTCGGCCGCCTGCAGTTGGGCTTCCAGGTCGGCCATGTCGCAGTTGGCGTAACGGAAGCGCTGCGCCTTGCACAGGCGCACGCCGTCGATGATCGACGCGTGGTTGAGGGCGTCGGAGATGATCGCGTCCTCCGGTCCCAGCAGTGGTTCGAACAGGCCGCCGTTGGCGTCGAAGCAGGCGGCATAGAGGATGGTGTCCTCGGTGCCGAAGAAGTCGGCGATGCTCTGCTCCAGTTGCTTGTGCAGGTCCTGGGTGCCGCAGATGAAGCGCACCGAGGCCATGCCGAAGCCGTGGCTGTCCAGCGCCTGCTTGGCGGCGGCGATGACATCGGGGTGATCGGCCAGGCCGAGGTAGTTGTTGGCGCAGAAGTTCAGCACCGTGCGGCCGTCGGCGAGGGTGATCTCGGCCGACTGCGGGCTGGTGATGATCCGCTCGGCCTTGAACAGGCCCTGCTCGCGGATCGAGTCGAGCTCGTCGGCGTAGCGGGCGGTCAGCGAGGCGGGGGCGGTGTCGTTCGGCATGGTCGGCTCCGGCGTGGGCGGGGAGGGCGCGGGGAAAACGCCATTCTATCGGCTGGGCGCACGGGGATCGCGGCAGGGAGGGCCGGTATCGCCTAGCATCGATGCATGGACTCCCGCAGCGGACCCATGCCGGCCTGCCTGCCGCCGCCGTGGTGGCTGCCGCTGCTGTGCGCGCTGCTGCCGCTGGTGGCCGGGCACGTGGCGCTGTGGCTGTCGGTCCGCGACGGGCTGGTGCCGGCCTGCGTGCCGTATATCGATGGCTGCGTGTCGATCAGCCGGGCGGCACGACACGGAGTCGGCAATGGTCTGTTCAAGGCCCTGATGCTGCCCGCGGCGGGGTTGCAGGCACTGTTCTGGTGGCGGGCGCGGCGCTGGTTGCAACTGCGTGGCGGGCGCGATCCGGCGGAGATCGCCTGGCTGGGTATCGTCGCGGGCGCGTTCCTGGCCCTGTACACCAGCGCCCTCGGCAGCGAGGGCGAGATCTACGGCCTGCTGCGTCGCTACGGCATCACCGCCTATTTCGGCGGCACCTTCCTTGCCCTGATGGCGCTGTTGCGGCGGATGTCGCACGACCGGGAGGACGCGCCAGGGTTCGCGGCGCTGCGCAGGGTCGCGGTCGGAATGCTGGCCGTCGGCCTGACCAGCGTGGCGGTCACCGCGACGCTCGCCGACCCGATGGCGCGGGAGCGTTGGGAGAACCGTCTGGAGTGGATCCTGGGCCTGTGGCTGACCGCGATGTTCCTGGTGTTCGCCTGGCAGTGGTGGCGCGAGCGGCGGCATGCTGTGCCCCGGTAGGCGCGGCGACCGGAGATTCGGAAAAGAGGGCTTTCCGTGAATGCTTCATCGCGGCTTACGCCGCTCCTACGAAAACCTGTTGCCGCCCCCACTGCCGACGAAGCCGCCCGGACTCGCAGGACGTCCCGCGGTCCGAGCATGCGAACGGACAACGTCAACGCCATCCGCCGGCACGCAATCCCGTAGCCGCGGCGTGAGTCGCGACCCCGGGCCGCGCCCGGGAGTCCCCAAAGTTCGCTGCGCACACCTTGGGCCCCGGCGTTGCGCTGCCACACTCCCATCCGTGCCTGTGGCACGGATCGCCCCCGGCTGGGGCCTTGGGCCTTGTAGGAGCGGCGTGAGCCGCGATGGGGCTTTCGCGGGGCCTACGGTGCCTGTGGGGGCTCGCGGTCGTCACCGCGCGGGCGGGCCGGCAGGCGCGCGCCGCGGATCATCGTCGCGACCAGGCCGGCGAGCAACAGCGCGACCAGCCCGGTCAGCCATGCGGCTGCGGACATCGCCGGCTCAGACCCAGCTCAGCACGACCTTGCCGGCCTTGCCCGATTCCATCAGGTCGAAGCCTTCCTGGAAGTCGTCGATCGGCAGTTGATGGGTCAGCACCTTGCCGAGCGGGAAGCCCGACAGCACCAGTTGGGTCATCTTGTACCAGGTCTCGTACATCTTGCGGCCGTAGATCCCGTGGATGGTCAGGCCCTTGAAGATGACCTTGTCCCAGTCGGCGCCGGCGCCCTTGGGCATGATGCCGAGCATCGCGATCTTGCCGCCGTGGTACATGCAGTCGAGCATGTCGTTGAACGCGCGCGGATTGCCGCTCATTTCCAGGCCGACGTCGAAGCCCTCCATGTGCAGGTCGGCCATCACTTCCTTCAGCGAGGTGTTGGCGACGTTGACCACGCGGGTCGCGCCCATGTCGGCGGCGAGCTTGAGGCGGTAGTCGTTGACGTCGGTGACGACCACGTTGCGCGCGCCGATGTACTTGCAGATGCCGGCGGCGATGATGCCGATCGGACCCGCGCCGGTGATCAGCACGTCCTCGCCGACCACGTCGAATTCCAGCGCGCAGTGCGCGGCATTGCCGTAGGGGTCGAAGAACGCGGCCAGCTCGCCGGGGATCTGATCGGGGATCGGCCACAGGTTGCTGGCCGGCATCACGATGTATTCGGCGAACGCGCCGTTGCGATTGACGCCGATGCCGATCGTGTTCGGACACAGGTGTTGGCGGCCGGCGCGGCAGTTGCGGCAGTGGCCGCAGACGATGTGGCCCTCGGCGGAGACGCGCTGGCCCGGGCGGTAGCCGGTGACGCCTGGGCCGATCTCGACCACGCGGCCGACGAACTCGTGGCCGATCACCAGTCCCGGCTCGATCGTGCGCTGGCTCCACTCGTCCCACAGGTAGATGTGCAGGTCGGTGCCGCAGATCGCGGTCTTTTCCAGCTTGACCAGGACCTCGTTCGGGCCCGGTGACGGCACCGGCACCTGTTCCATCCAGATGCCCTTGCCTGCTTCGCGTTTGACCAGGGCCTTCATCATTTGCGTCATGGGGGTCGCCGAGGCGGTTGGGGAGACCGGCAATTATACGCCGGGCCCCCTGGGCGCCCCGATCGGTGGCGATGACCGCCACGGGGCGGCGACCTTGCGCGTCGTGGCCGTTGGCCGCCGCCGCGGGCCGCCGGTTTGCCCACGGCCGCAGGCTTGACCTATCGTCCGGCTTCCCTGTGCCGGATTGACGGACTGATGAACGGATCGACCATGCGCCACCGTCTGTTGTTGCCCGCCCTCGCGTCCGCGCTGATCGTTTCCGCCGCCGGAGCCGCGCACGCCGACGAGGGCATGTGGATGCCCTCGCAACTGCCGGACATCGCCGCGCAGATGAAGGCGGCCGGCTTCGAGGGCCGGCCCGAAGCGCTGAGCGAGCTGGCGCAGCCGCCGATGAACGCCGTGGTCAAGGTCGGCGGCGGCAGCGGTGCGTTCGTCTCCGCCGACGGTCTGGTGCTGACCAACCACCACGTCGCCTTCGGGGTGATCCAGTACAACAGTTCGCCGCAGCGCGACCTGATCGCCGAGGGCTTCGTCGCCGCCGATCGTGCCGCCGAGTTGCCGGCCAATCCCGACTACCGGGTGCTGGTGACCACCGGATTCGAGCGCATCACCGATCGCGTTCTGGCCGCTGCGCGTGGCAAGCGCGGGCGCGCCTACTTCGACGCCGTCGATGGCGCCGGCAAGGCCGCGGTCGCCGAGTGCGAGCAGATGCCGGCGCAGCGTTGCAGCGTCGCCAACATGGACTACGGCAGCGACTTCTATCTGGTGAAGCAGCTCGAGCTGCGCGACATCCGTCTGGTGTACGCGCCGCCGAGCAGCATCGGCAACTACGGCGGCGAGGTCGACAATTTCATGTGGCCTCGCCACAGCGGCGATTTCACCCTGTTGCGCGCCTATGTCGGTCCGAACGGGCGCCCGGCCGATCACTCGCCCGACAACGTGCCGTTCCATCCGCCGGCGCATCTGCAGGTGTCAACCCGCAACGTCAAGCAGGGCGACTACGCGATGCTGGCCGGGTATCCCGGCATCACCTTCCGCCATCGGATGGCTTCCGAATTCGCAGGCCAGGTCGACTGGCAGCTGCCCTCGCGGGTGGCGCTGTACCGGCGCATGATCGAGGTGATCGAGAACGCCAGTGCCGACGACGGCGAGGCGCGGGTGCGCTACGCCTCGTTGCTGCGCGGCCTGCTCAACGGCCTCAAGCGCGCCCAGGGCGAGCTCGACGGACTGCGCCGCAGCGACGCGGTCGCTACCCGCCGTTCCGACGAGGCGGCGATGCTGGCCTGGCTCGACAGCCAGGACGACGCCGACACGACCCGTGCCGACATCGCCGCCGCGCAGGCGGTGCTCGACGAGGTCGCCGCGACCCGCGAACGCGACCAACTGGTCACCACGATCCTGCGCCTGCCGCAGTTGCTGCGCGCGGCGGTGACCGTGCAGAGGCTGGCGATCGAACGCGAGCGGCCCGACGCCGAACGCGAGTCGGGCTACCAGCAACGCGACACGGCCTTGATCGAGGGCCAGTTGCGCCAGCTCCAGCGCCGCTATGCGCCGGCGGTCGAACAGGCCCTGCTGACCGACCTGGTGCTGCAATACCAGGCGCTGCCGGCGGACCAGCACCTGGCCGAGTTCGATGCGGTGTTCGGCACCACCCCGGAGCAGGTGCGCGCCGCGGTCGCCGCGCTGTACGCCGGCACCTCATTCGGAGACGAGACGGTGCGGGTCGCGGCGATGCAGGCGGATCGAGAAACGCTGTCGGCTTCGCAGGACCCGTTGCTGCGCGCGACCGCGCGCCTGATGCCGGCGATCCTGCGGCTGGAAGACGCCTACAAGACCCACGAGGGCGAGCTGCTGCGCCTGCGTCCGGCCTACATGCGCACCCTGATCGGCCATCGCCGCGCCAACGGCGAGGCGGTGTACCCCGATGCGAACTCGACCTTGCGGGTCAGCTACGGCCGGATCAGTACCCTCGATCCGCGCGACGGCGTGCGCTACCTGCCGCTGACCACGGTGAAGGGCATCGTCGAAAAGCACACCGGCGAGGAACCCTTCGACGCGCCGCAGCCGTTACTGGAGGCGATCGCCAAGGGCGATTTCGGCAGCACCGCCGAGCCGAGCCTGGGCACCCAGACCGTCAACTTCATGACCAACCTCGACACCACCGGAGGCAACTCCGGTTCCCCGGTGATGGATGCCGAGGGGCGGCTGATCGGCCTGAACTTCGACAGCAACTGGGAAGCGGTCAGCGCCAGCTGGATGTACGACCCGCGCTACAAGCGCGCGATCCACGTCGACATGCGCTATCTGCGCTGGCTGATGGCCAAGGTCTATCCTGCGCCGCACTTGCTGGAGGAGATGCGGCTGCCGGCCGAATGACGCGCCTGCGTCCGGGGCATCGGCGGCTGCCCGAGGAGGGGTGGCCGCCGCAGGTGGCGGCGGAGAGAGGGCAATGGCGCGGGTGCGGCAAGTCGCGCGCCAGTATCGGCACTGGCTACTCCATAATTGAAATGTTATAACATTTCAATTATGGAAAGGGAGCGATCTGCAATGAAGTCTGCCGGGCTTCAGTTGTTCGACATCTCTGCGATCGGCCTGTCGGGATTGTGCCTGCTGCATTGCCTCGCCTTGCCGGCATTGGCGGCGTTCCTGCCGATGCTTGCCGCGGGCGCCGATGCCGCCTGGGTGCACCTGCTGCTGTTGGCGCTGGCCGCACCACTGGCGGCGACCGGGCTGTGGTGCTCGCACCGCCAGTGCCCGCTGCCATGGGCCTTGTGGTTGCTGGCGGGCTTCGGGCTGGTGGCGCTGCTGGCCGGTGCGCTCGGCTGGCCCACCGAGAGCCGGGAGACCGTGCTCACCGTCGCCGGCAGCCTGTCGCTGGCGGCGGCGCATGTCTGGAACTGGTTCCGGCGTCTCCGGATCGCGATGGATGCCGGCGCCTACCACAACCGGCGCATGGCGTCGGATTGACCATCACCAAACCCCGCGGGCTAGACTCGCCGATTGATCTGTTCAGTAGGGAGATGCTTCAGATGCGTTATTCGATCCTGGCGATGGCCGCGACCTTGTTCGTTGCCTGCACAGTCGCCGGAGACGCCCGCGCGGGCGAAGGCATGTGGGTGCCGCAGCAATTGCCGGAGATCGCCAAGCCGCTGCGCAAGGCCGGCCTGAAGCTCAAGGCCGAACAGCTGGCCGATCTGACCGGCGATCCGATGGGCGCGGTGGTTTCGCTGGGCGGCTGTACCGCCAGCTTCGTCTCTCCGCAGGGGTTGGTGGTGACCAACCACCACTGCGCGTATGGCGCCATCCAGCTCAACTCGACGCCCGAGCGCAACCTGATGCAGGACGGCTTCAATGCGCCGACCCCGGGCGACGAAGTCTCGGCCGGCCCCAATGCGCGGATCTACGCGCTGGACTCGATCCGCGACGTCACCGAACAGGTCACCGCCGCGATCGCCGCCGCACCCGATGCGCTGGGCCGCACCCGCGCGCTGGAGAATGTGGAGAAGCAGCTGGTCGCCGATTGCGAGGCCGAGGACGGTTACCGCTGCCGCCTCTACAGCTTCGCCGGCGGCAACACCTATCGGCTGTTCCGCAACCTCGAGATCCGCGACGTGCGCCTGGTCTACGCGCCGCCGGGCAGCATCGGCAATTACGGCGGCGAGGTCGACAACTGGATGTGGCCACGCCACACCGGCGATTTCTCGTTCTACCGCGCCTATGTCGGCAAGGACGGCAAGCCGGCGGCCTTTGCCGACGACAACGTGCCTTACCAGCCGCGGCACTGGCTGAAGATCGCCGACCGTCCGCTCGAGCCCGGCGACTTCGTGATGGTCGCAGGCTATCCGGGCCGCACCGCGCGCTACGCGCTTGCCGAGGAGTTCGACGAGACCGCGGACTGGACCTATCCGACCGTCGGCCAGCACTACAAGAACCTGATCGCCCTGGTCGAGGCAGCCGGCAAGGACGATCCCGATGTCGCGGTCAAGTACGCCAGCACCGTGCGTGGCTGGCAGAACGCGATGAAGAACTACGACGGCCAGCTGGAGGGCTTCCGTCGCATCGATGCCGCCGCCGCCAAGCAGGCCGAGGAAGCGGCGGTGCTGGAGTGGCTGCGTGGCCAGGGCGAGAAGGGCAAGCCGGCGCTGGACGCCCACGCCCGCCTGGTCGAGCTCGACGAGCAGGCCCGCGCCCATCGCGAACGCGACCTGGTGTTCGGCCAGTTGCGCCGTACCGGCGCGATCGGCGCCGCGGTCCAGCTCTATCGCCTGTCGATCGAGCGCGCCAAGCCCGATGCCGAGCGCGAACCCGGCTACCAGGAACGCGACCTGCCGGCGTTCGAAGGCGGCCTGAGGCAGATGGAGCGTCGCTACGAGCCGAAGATGGATCGCCAGCTGCAGGCCTACTGGCTGCGCGAGTATCTCAAGTTGCCTCAGGACCAGCGCGTCGCGGTGGTCGACGAATGGCTCGGTGGCGACGATGAGCGCGCGATCGAGCGGGCGTTGGGCAAGCTCGCCAGGACCGACCTGGGCATCACCGATATCCGCCTCAACCTGATGAAGTCCGATCGCGCCGCATTCGAGAAGAGCCGCGATCCGGCGATCCGGTTCGCGGTGGCGATCATGCCGACCCTGCTGGCGCTGGAGGAGGAGGGCAAGGCCCGCGCCGGCGACGCGCTGCTGGCGCGCCCGCTGTACCTGCAGGCGGTCGCCGACTACCGCAAGAGCAAGGGCGAACACGTCTATCCCGACGCCAATTCCTCGCTGCGGATCACTTTCGGCAACGTGATGGGCTACACCAAGGCCGACGGCAGCGCACAGGCGCCGTTCACCCAGCTGGAGCAGATCGCGGCCAAGGCGACCGGCGAGGCGCCGTTCGATCCGCCGCAGACGTTGCTGGACGCGATCGCGGCCAAGAACTACGGCGGTCTGGAAGACCGCAAGCTGGGCACCGTGCCGGTCAACTTCATGGCCGACCTGGACATCACCGGCGGCAACTCGGGTTCGCCGGCGATGGACGCGCACGGCCGCCTGGTCGGACTGGTGTTCGACATGAACTGGGAAAGCGTCAGCTCGAACTGGGTGTTCGATCCGGCGATGACCCGGGTGATCGGCGTCGATCAGCGCTACATGCGCTGGATCATGCAGGAAGTGTTCCCGGCACCGCAGGTGCTGGCCGAGCTGGGCGTGCCCGAGAAGGAGTGACGACGCCCGCGTGGATGCACAGACGGGCCGGCATCGCCGGCCCGTCTGCGTTGGCGCAAGGCCATTGCGGCCGGGGTCAGATCTCCGGTTCGCAGAGGAAGTAGCCGTCGGAGTAGTTGCGCGTGCCCTTGCCCCAACTCTCGCGGCTGCCATCGCAACGGATGGCGCTGTAGCCGACCACCTGTCCGGCATCGTCGAAGTAGTAGTAGAACTGCCCGGGTCCGGTCGGGCCGATCGCGGCGATCGCCGCACCCGCGGCGACAGTGGCGGCCAACCCCAGCATCAAGATGATCTTCCTGCGCATGGTTCGTTCCCTGTGTTGGTGCGCCGGCGTCATTGCCGGCCTGCCGATTGCCGGGGTAGCGGCACGCCGTGTCCAGTGACCACGGTTGGGGCGATTGCGGTTCTGTGACTTGCGACCGCAGCGGTGCGTCGAATTGTGCGGTCGGTTGCGGTTGGGGCCTGGGCCAGGGCCAGGGTGGCCCGGAAGGAAGCGGATGCTTCGTATGCCTCACTGATAAGGCGTCGTATATCGAAGGCGGGCGAAATCGATTGCCGACCTTGATGAAGGGGCATTGATTCAATGCAAGAATCAAAGGCTTCCGCCACCAAGGCGGCGGGCGACTTTTCTTTGCTGGCCCAAAGAAAAGTCGCCAAAAGAAAGGGCCTCCCCGACGGAGCACAATCGTGAACGGTAAGTCTTCCGGGATTTTTCGACACGACATCCTGTCGTGACCGAAAAACGGCGCGCGTCCCTGCGCGCCGCCCTTCGGGTCTGCGATCAGCGCGGGCTGTCCGAGTGCCAGCAAGGTCAAGAGCGACTGTTGACCTTGACTTTCAGCGACTTAAAGCCCGCCGAGCACCGCAGAGGACGGCGGCCGTAGAGGCGCCCATGTCTGAGCGTAGCGAGTTTGGGCGCCGTGCCGCCGGCCTTGAGGCGCACAGGGGACCGGG
>NZ_VICD02000272.1 GCF_006546735.2 Marilutibacter maris
CAAAACGGATCGGCGCCACCGCGTCGGCACGCCGACGCAGCACGTCGCCGGCAAGCTGCCAGCGCCCGCAGGCGTCGCGCCACTGGCCGTCATGGAGCAGCCGGCGCTGCGCGAAGCGGGCGGCATCGGACTCCAGTTCGCCGTCGAACAGGGCCGACAGGGCTTCCCGGTCTTCGCCACCGGGTGTCATCGGGGGATCGGTCGGAGCGTTGTGCATGCGGGCCATGTCAGTGGGTGGGTTCGCGTTCGGGGCGGTTGTCCAGCAGCGGACGCAACTGCGCGTCGATCGCTTCGCGGGCGCGGAAGATCCGCGAACGCACGGTGCCGATCGGACACTCCATCTGCCGGGCGATCTCCTCGTAGCTCAGCCCCTCGACCTCGCGCAGCGTGATCGCGGTCCTGAGCTCCTCGGGCAGGGCGTCGACCGTCTGCATCACGGTGCGCTCGATCTCCTGCCGCATCAGTTCGTGTTCGGGGGTGTCGGTGTCGCGCAGGCGGATACCGCCGTCGAACTGCTCGGCATCGGCCGCGTCGACGTCGTCGGTCGGCGGGCGGCGGTTCTGTGCGACGAGATGGTTCTTGGCAGTATTCACGGCGATCCGGTGCAACCAGGTATAGAACTGGGCGTCGCCCCGGAAATTCGGCAGCGCGCGATACGCGCGCATGAACGCTTCCTGGGCCACGTCCTGGCACTCGCTCCAGTCGGGGATGTAGCGCCCGATCAGCCCGACGATCCGGTGCTGGTACTTGCGCACCAGGGCATCGAAGGCCGTGCTGTCGCCCTGCTGGACACGCCTGACCAGCTCCTGGTCGAGCACCGTGTCCTGCCCTTGGGCAGTGTCTTGAGCAAGTTTGTTTTCGGCCATGCCGCGCCGGCACTCCTGTCAGCTCGGCAACATGCATCGATACGCATCGGCCGAACAATGGGACACCCCTGTCGGGGAAAAGTTCAATCTTCCGATTAATGGGGACTGTGCCCACCGCCACAAGCGCCAGCGGTCACGGTTGCGGCAGGCCGGCCCGGCCCCAGGGGCCGGAAAACCGGGGGCAACCGGGATACATTTGACGGCGACGAAACATCCTCGGGATGATATCGGCCTCCCATACGTTAACGGATGGTGCAGCACATGATCGCTGGCCTCGACGGTCTACGCTTCCAGCACTGGCAGACCTCGCTCCGCGAGGACGGCGTCCTCGTGCTTTCCTTCGACCGCGCCGACGCGGCGGTCAACACCTTTTCCCAGGACGTCCTGATCGAACTCGACAGCCTGCTCGAACGGCTGGCGATGGACCCGCCCAAGGGTCTGGTGCTGGCCTCGGCCAAGCCCAGCGGCTTCATCGCCGGCGCCGACATCAAGGAATTCGCCGAGTTCGACGTCAAGGGCACTGTCGGCGACGCGATCCGCCGCGGCCAGCAGGTGTTCCAGCGGCTGGCCGAGCTGCCCTGCCCGACCGTCGCCGCGATCCATGGGTTCTGCATGGGCGGCGGCACCGAGATTTCGCTGGCCTGCGACTACCGGATCGCCAGCAAGAGCCCGTCGACCCGGATCGGCCTGCCCGAGGTCAAGCTCGGCATCTACCCCGGCTGGGGCGGCAGCGTGCGGCTGCCGCGGCTGGTCGGCGCACCGTCCGCGTTCGACATGATGCTGACCGGCCGCAGCCTGTCGGCGTCGGCCGCGCGCGCGACCGGCCTGGTCGACAAGACCGCCGAGGAACCGGTGCTGGTCGACGAGGCGGCCAAGCTCGCCCTGCGCGGCGGTGCCCGTCCGTTCAAGCAGCGCTTCATGGCCTGGGCCAGCAACACCTGGGCGGCGCGCCAGGCGCTGGCGCCGATGCTGGTCAAGCAGGTCGCACGCAAGGCGCGCAAGGACCACTACCCCGCGCCCTACGCGCTGATCAACACCTGGAAGCGCGCCGGCGGTGGCATCCAGAGCCTGCTGTCGGCCGAGCGCAAGTCGGTGGTCAAGCTGTCCTCGACCCCGACCGCGCGCAACCTGATCCGGGTGTTCTTCCTGCAGGAACGGCTCAAGAGCCAGGGCGGCAAGGATCACGACATCGCCCGGGTGCACGTGGTCGGCGCCGGCGTGATGGGCGGCGACATCGCCGCCTGGTCGGCCTACAAGGGCTTCGAGGTGACCGTGCAGGACCGCGAGCAGCGCTTCATCGACGGCGCGCTCAGCCGCGGCCGCGCACTGTTCGAAAAGAAGGTCAAGGACGAGGGCAAGCGCGAACAGGTCAACGCACGGCTGCGCGGCGACCTGGCCGGCGACGCGGTCGCCGGGGCCGACCTGGTGATCGAGGCGATCATCGAGAATCCCGAGGCCAAACGCGAGCTGTACGCGACGCTGGAGCCGAAGATGAAGGCCGACGCGCTGCTGACCACCAATACCTCGTCGATCCCGCTGACCGAGCTGCGCGAGCACATCCAGCGTCCGGCGCAGTTCGCCGGCCTGCACTACTTCAACCCGGTCGCGCTGATGCCGCTGGTGGAGATCATCGACCACGATCAGGTCGCCGAGGCGACCCGCAAGCGGCTGGCCTCGTTCTGCCGCGCGATCGACAAGCTGCCGGTCCCGGTCGCCGGCACGCCCGGCTTCCTGGTCAACCGGGTGCTGTTCCCGTACATGCTGGAGGCCGCGACCGCGTTCTCGGAGGGCATTCCGGGCGCGGCGATCGACAAGGCCGCGGTCAAGTTCGGGATGCCGATGGGACCGATCGAGCTGATCGACACCGTCGGCCTGGACGTCGCCGCCGGCGTCGGCGCCGAGCTGGCGCCGTTCCTCGGTCTGCAGGTGCCCGCGTCGCTGGGCAACATCGAGACCGGCCGGCGCGGCAAGAAGGACGGCCAGGGCCTGTACAAGTGGGAGCAGACCGACAAGGGCAGCAAGCCGGTCAAACCGGAAGTGGCGAAGGACTACAAGGCGCCGGCCGACCTGGAGGACCGTCTGATCCTGCCGCTGCTCAACGAAGCGGTGGCCTGCCTGCACGACGGCGTGGTCGCCGATGCCGACCTGCTCGACGCCGGGGTGATATTCGGCACCGGCTTCGCCCCGTTCCGCGGCGGCCCGATCCAGTACATCCGCGAGACCGGCGCGGCGAAGCTGGTCGAAAAGCTCAAGGCCCTGCAGGCCAGCCACGGCGAACGGTTCGCACCGCGTCCAGGCTGGGACAACCCCGCCCTGCACGACTGAGCTCCGCCGACGACCGTATCCACCGCGCCGCCCCCTGCGGCCCCGCAGGAGCGGCGCAAACCGCGATCGAACGGCCCCATGAAAGCCCCATCGCGGCTCACGCCGCTCCTACGAAGATCGTTTGCCTGCCCCCTGACCCCAGCCCCCTGAGTCAGGGGGCGATTCGTGCCATGGGCACGAATGGGGGTGTGGAAGCGCAACGGCGGGGCCCGAGGTTTGCGAAGCAAATCTTGGGAGATATCCGCGCGCAGCCGGATATCGTTCCCCCTGAGTCAGGGGGCGATTCGCGCCGCAGGCGTGAATCAGAAGTAGGCACGTGGCATCGCAGATGCGGATGGGGGTGTGGAAGCGCAACGGCGGAGCCCGAGGTTTGCGCAGCAAACTTTGGGAGATATCCGCGCGCAGCCGGATATCGCGGCTTGCGCCGCTCCTGCAAAGAACCGCCGCGCGCGCGAGAAGGACGCCTCGGGCCCGTAGGAGCGGCGTAAGCCGCGATGAGGATCGCGGAGTGCCTTATCTGAGCGCGTCGATGGCACTCAGCGGCACTGCGCCGGCGCGGTCCAGTCCAGCGCCGGCTCGACCCATTCCGGCAGCGGCGTGTACAGGAAGCCGTGGCCGAGCCCGTTGTCGAGCTCGAGCGAGCGGCTGGCGGTGATGCCCGGACTGGCGGCGAACACCTCCGCACAGCCGCCGGCGATGCTGTCGCTGCGTTCGTGGATATCGAGCAGGTACCCGCTCGGTCGCGGCGCCAGTTCGTCGCGGACCCAGTCGTTGCAGGCGCCCATCGCCACCACCCGCAACTGCGGGTCGGCCAGCCGATCGGCGGCGATCAGAGCGATGATCGCGCCCTGGGACGCGCCGACCACGCCGATGTTCTCGCTGACGACACCGGTGGCCTTGAGCGCACGCACCTCGGCCACGACGGCATCGGCGGCCGCCTGCAACTGCGTGCCCGGCGCGCGCAGGTCGGCATGGACCACAGCGCCGCGCTGGCCCAGCGCCTCGACGATGTCGTCGAAGCGATAGGGACCGAACTCGGGGCTGACCGCGTGGCGGCCCGACTCCTGCACGATCCGGCCATGCAGGTAGATCAGATGACGGGGCGGGCACGCGTCCGCCTGATGCCGACCCGCGTCGCTTGCTCGCGCCGGCGGCACCGCTCCGGCGTCCGCCTCCATCGCGCACCCTGCCAGCGCCATCAGCGCCGGCAGGCACCACCCTGCGATGCGCATGCCGGGCCTCACATCGTCTGGGTCGGACGGTCCGAGTTGAGCTGGCCGGCGAGCAGGGCTTCGACCTTGCCCTTCACCGCCTCGCCCTCGGCGTTCTCGTTGAACTGCACGCCGATTCCCGCCGGGCGGTTGCCCTGGGCCCCGACCGGGGTCACCCAGACCACCTTGCCGGCGACCGGCATGCGCTCGTTGGACTCGGGCAGGGTCACCAGCAGGAACACCTCGTCGCCGATGAAATAACGCTTGGGCGTCGCCACGAACAGGCCGCCGCCCCGGATGAACGGCATGTAGGCGCCGTAGAGCGCGGCCTTGTCCTTGATCGCCAGAGTCAGGATGCCCTGTCTTGCGCCTGCGCCGCTCATGCCCGGCTCCCTGTGTGTTGGATGTTCATTGTCGCGCTGTCCCCTATCCCAGATACCTTTATCGGCCATCCAGCTGCCGTCGCTAGCCTCGACGGCCGCCGCCCGCGGCCCCCGCGCCCAGGCGATTCGCGGCGCGCCACGCCAGCAGCAGCTCCACCACCGCGAGGTCGGCGCGCACGGTGGTGCGCAGCAGGTCGCGGGTGCGGTTGGCCTTGTCGAACCAGGTCGCCAGACTGCGCGTCCGCACCGGGTCGGTCAAGCGCGACGCCTCGAAAACGGCGAGGTCGGCGGCATGGCGCAGGCGCAGCGCCGCGTCCTCGTCGCCGGTCCAGCGCTGCGCGGTCTCCAGCGGCGAGGCCTGGCCCCGTTCGAGCCGCTGCAGGTCCTCGGCGACCTCGCGGCGCAGATCCAGCCCATTGCCCTCCAACCACTGGTGGGCGAGCCCCGGATGACCGCGCGCGGCCTCCAGCGCATCGCTCGCATCGGCCTCGTCGTGCCCCTGCGTCCGCAACCAGGCCAGTGCCTCGTCGTAGGGCGGCAGACGAAACTCGACCCGCTGGCAACGGCTGCGGATGGTCGCCGGCAGACGGGCCGGCTGCGCACTGACCAGCCACAGATAGCGCCCGGGCACCGGCTCCTCCAGGGTCTTGAGCAGGGCGTTGCCGGCCGCGGTGTTGATCGCGTCGGCCGGATCGAGGATCGCGATCTGGGCGCCGCCGTACTGCGGCGTCAACGCCAGTTGCGCGGACAATTCGCGGATCTGGTCGATCACGATCTCGGTGCGCAATTTGCTGCCGTCGCGGGTCGGGATGAACGACACGTTGCGGAAGTCGGGATGCGAACCGGCCGCGAGCAGCAGGCAGCCGCGGCATTCGCCGCAAGGCTCGCCGCCGTCGGCCCGCCCGCTGCACAGCAGGCGCCGGGCCAGGTACTCGGCCACCGCATGCTTGCCGAGCAGGGCCGGACCGCAGAACAGCAGGCCGTGACCGAGGCGGCCTGCGTCCAGTGCGGCAACGGTGCGTTCGCATGCCCGCGCCTGCCACGGGGCGAAGTCCGCGCGCGCGATCATGCCGCCGCCTCGATCTGCCGCTGCAGGTGCCGCAGCGCCTCGGCGGCGACCTCGGCCGGCGGCCGGCTCGCGTCGACGACACGGAAACGCTCGGGGATGGCGGCAGCGCGGGCGCGATAGCCGGCGCGGACGCGCTCGAAGAAGACCTCCTGCTCGGATTCGATGCGGTCGGCGCCACCGCGTCGGCGTGCGCGCTCCAGACCGACCGTCACCGGCACGTCGAGCAACAGCGTCAGCCCCGGCTCGATGCCGACGACCCGCCGCTCGAGCTCGGCGATGAAGTCGATGTCGCCACCGCGCGCGGCGCCCTGGTAGGCGTAGCTGGCATCGGTGAAGCGATCGCTGACCACCCAGGCGCCGCGCTGCAGGGCCGGCAGCACGACCTCGCGGACGTGCTGGGCACGGGCGGCGAACACCAGCAGCAATTCGGTCTCCGGCGCCGGCGGCTCGTGGCGCGGATCCAGCAACAACTCGCGGATCTGCTCGGCCAGTGGCGTGCCACCGGGCTCGCGGGTCGCCACCACCTCGGCGCCGCTCGCCCGCAGGTGCGCGACCAGGGCGTCGAGCACGGTCGACTTGCCGGCG
>NZ_VICD02000030.1 GCF_006546735.2 Marilutibacter maris
GGTCTTCGCGGAGCTGGCGGCGCGGGTCGGGCTCTGGGCTCATCCGGTCCGGTGGCGGTTCGCGGCAGCCGGGCGGCGCCGGGTAGGCGGGCGACGGATTCGGACCGCCGTCCCCAGACATGCGAACAGCGCCATGGAGGCGCTGTGCGCGGGTATGAAAAGTCCTCCACCAATGGCGATGCGCGCGAAACGACCTTGAACCCGGGGTTCAAGTGGGGATGCTTGGAGGCCGTCGGGCTTCCCGCTACAAGGCGGACCTGCACTCCGGGCCTTCGTCGCACCCCCGCGGTCGCAATTAAGGGACAAGGCGAATGTTTGCGCGCGCCGTCATCCACAGCAGAGGACGTGGGCGAAGTATAGCGTGGTCGATGCCGGTGTCGCGCCCGTTTGTCGGTGCGGACCGGTACCCGGTTCACGTTCGCCGATGCGGCCGCGTGGCTTCAGCTCGCCGGAGTGTCGAGCAGACCGTCGAGCTTGCGGTTCAGGTCTTCCAGGGTGCGCGTCAGCTCGCGCTCGTGGCGGCCGGACTCGGTACGCAGTTGCTGAAGCTCGTGGGCGAAGTTGAGCGCCGCCAGCACCGCGACGCGATCCAGCGCGACCATCCGGTTGCTGCCGCGGATCTCGCGCATCTTGCCGTCGAGCAGCTTGGCGGCGTCGAGCAGGTCGTCGCGCTCCTCGGGCTCGCAACCGACGGTGTACTCGCGATCGAGCACGCGGATGCTGACCGGTGTGCTGGTGTGCGCCTTGGTGTTCACGTGTGCTGCTCCAGCGACTTCAGGCGCGCGATCATGGCTTCGACCCGGACCCGGGCCTGCTCGTTCTTGGCCAGCAGCGCGGAACGCTCGCCGACGAGCTGTTCCTGTTGCTGCCGCAGACTGCGGTTCTCCTCGCCGAGCCGGCGCGCGCGATCGGCCAGCTGCTCGACGCGGGCGGCCAGGGCTTGCAGTTGCGCGAGCAGTTCGGCGTGATCCATGTCGGCATGATGGGCAGCGGCCCGACCCGGGTCAAGCTGCCGCGGTCACGATGTCAATGGCCAGGCCCCGTGGGCGCGGATGGGCCGCCGCCGCCGGCCGCCGCGGTGGCCGGCGCGGTCGGCGGATCGGGCCGCCATCCGGTCAGGAAGGCGGCGCAGGAGGACGCGTCCAGCGGCCGCGAGAGCCAGTAGCCCTGGACCTCGTCGCAGCCGTTGGCGAGAAGGAACTGCAGCTGGCTTTCCTCCTCCACTCCCTCGGCGATCACGTTCAGGCCGAGCGAGTGCGCCATGGTGATGACCGTGCTGGTGATCGCGGCATCGTCGGAGTCGCCGCCAAGGTCGTCGATGAACTCCTTGTCGATCTTCAGCGAGGTGATCGGCAGCCGCTTCAGGTAGGCCAGCGACGAGTAGCCGGTGCCGAAATCGTCGACCGCCAGTCCCACGCCCAGCTTGCGCAGCGCACCGAGGGTCGCCGCGCCCTGCTCGGCATTGGCCATGATCACGCTCTCGGTCAGCTCCAGTTCGAGCCGCTCGGGCGGAATGCCGGTGTCCTCCAGCGCCCGCGCGACCACCTGCGGCAGGTTGCCGCGCAGCAACTGCAGGGCCGAGATGTTGACCGCCATGGTCAGGTCCGCATGCCCCTGGTGCCGCCACTGCATCAGGCGCATGCAGGCCTCGCGCAGCGCCCATTCGCCGATTTCGAGGATCAGGCCGGTCTCTTCCGCCAGCGGAATGAACTGGGCCGGCGGGATCATGCCGTGCTCGTCGCTGTGCCAGCGCAGCAGCGCCTCGACGCCGGTGATGCGCTGATCACGCAACGAGAGCTGCGGCTGATACACCAGTTGCAGCTCGCCGCGATCGAGGACCTTGCGCAGCGCGGCGGTGATGGTCGCGCGGCGACGGATCTCCACGTCCATCGCCTCGTGGTAGCGCATCCAGGTGCGGCGACCGGCGGCCTTGGCCTGGTACATCGCGGTATCGGCATGCTTGAGCAGGTCGGTCGGGACCTGGGCATGGTCGGGATAGACGCTGATGCCGATCGAGGGCGAGATCGAAACGTCGTGGCGCTCGTCGAAGTCCAGTGCGGTCTCGAACGCCTCCAGCAGCTCGCGCGCGACCTGCTCGGCCTGCTCGATGCTCTCCAGGTCCTCCAGCACCACGGTGAACTCGTCGCCGCCGAGGCGGGCGACGGTGTGGTCGGGCCCCACCGTCTGCTGCAGCCGGTTGGCGGCGGCGCGCAGGATGCGATCGCCGGCGGCGTGGCCGAGCGAGTCGTTGATGTCCTTGAAGCGGTCGAGGTCGAGGAACAGCAGGGCGATCTTGCGGTTGTTGCGGCGCGCACGCACGATCGCCCGCGACAGTCGTTCCGACAGCAACGCGCGATTGGGCAGGCTGGTCAGGGTGTCGTAGTTGGCGAGGTAGCGCAGTTCCTGCTCCGCGCGCTTCTGGTCGGTGATGTCGGTCAGCACCGCGACGTAGTGGCCGACCTCGCCGCCGGCCTCGTGCACCGCGGTGCTCTGCAGCGCGCACAGGAACTCGTTGCCGTCCTTGCGCCGCTGCCAGACTTCGCCGGCGTTGCGTCCGTGACGTTCCAGCTCCTCGTGCAGTTGCTGGTAGACCCCGGGTTGATGCTGCTGGCTGTCGAGAATGCTGGTCGGGCGACCGATCACCTCGCTGGCCTGGTAGCCGGTCATGCGCTCGAACGCCGGATTGACGGAAACGAAGTTGAAGTCGCGGTCGAACACGGCCACCGCTTCGACCATGCTGTGCAGCACCGCGCTGGCGATCCTGCGCTCACGCTCGGCGCTGCGGCTGCGGGTGATGTCGCGGGCGGTACCGGCCACCCGTACCGCCCGGCCCTGGGCATCGCGCTCGACCACACGACCGCGCGCACGCACCCAGGCCCAGTCGCCGCCGGGCGTGCGCGAGCGGTGCTCGGAGAGGAACAGCGCGGTGTCTCCGCGCAGGTGCCGGCGCAGTTGCTCGGCCACTCGCGGCAGGTCGTCGGCATGCACCTCGTGGGTGGTGTTGACCTGGGTCTGGGTGGTGATTTGCGGGGTGGTGCCGTCGGGGTCGTGGACGCGCATCCAGTGGAGCTTCTTCTGGCTCAGGTCGTAGTCCCAGAACTGGTCGCCGGAGGCCCACAGCGCCAGCTTCAGGCGCTCCTCGCGCTCGCGGATCTGCTGGAACCAGCCCTGTTCGCGCAGGTGATTGCGGCGCCAGCGCCAGCCGGCCACCAGCGCGCCCACCAGCGCGGCCAGCGCCACCAGCGCCACGGTCAGCGGGTGACGCCACAGCGGCGGCGCGACGTGGACCGGCACCTGCAGCTCGGACGTGTTCCAGACGCCGTCGCGATTGGTCGATTGCGCGCGGAACATGTAGTGGCCCGGTGGCAGTCGGGTATAGGTGATGTCCGGCTGGTCGCCGTTGTCGATCCAGTTGCGGTCGAAACCGTCCATCCGGTAGCGGTAGCGCAGCGAGGCGGCCGACGCATAGTCCAGCGCGCCGATGCGCAGGCGCAGCATGTCGGTGCCGCCGGGGATGTCGAGCATGCGCGGCTGCCACAGGGTCGCGCCATCGGTCGGCGACTGGGTGCCGATGCGCGCCGACAGCAGCCGCAGCGGCGGCACGTAGGTCGAATCTCGGATCCGGTCGGGCGCGAACAGGTTCAGTCCGCGCACGCCGCCGAACAGCAACCGACCATCGCGCAGCCGGGTCGAGGCGCCGCCGTTGAACTCCAGGTCCTGCAGACCGTCGGCCAGGCCGTAGTGGCGGATGTCGCCGCTGGCCGGATCGAAGCGCAGCATGCCGGTGTCGGTGCCCATCCACAGCTGGCCGTCGCGACCCTCTTCGATCGAGAACACCATCGGCACCGGCCGACCGCCGAGGCTGGCGGCGAGCGGGTGGTCGAAGCGGATGCCGCCCTCGTCGTCCTCCAGCACCCGGCTCAGCCCCGAGCGGGTGCCGACCCAGACGGTGCCGGCGTGATCCATCCGCAATGCCCGCACCAGGTTGCCCGACAGGCTGTCGGGGGCGTCGGCGCCGTGATGGAAGCGGTGCAGACGCCCGCTGTCGGGATCCAGCATCCCCAGGCCGTCGCCGGCGCCGAACCAGATCCGTCCGTCGCGGTCCTCGAGCAGCGCGTGCACGGCGCCGCCGGGCAGTGGTCGCGGATCGTCTTCGCGATTGCCGTAGTGGACGATGCGGCCGCCATCGCGGGGCACGTGGAGGGCGCCGATGGTGGTGGTGCCCAGCCACAGGTCGCCGCGCCGGTCGGTCAGCACGCTGCGCAGGGAGACGCCGTCGTACTCGCCGAGGGGATGGACTTCGGCGGTGCCGGTGTCGGGTTCGAAGCGGACCAGGCCGCGATCGGTCGCCAGCCACATCCGCCCATGACCGGCATCGATGATGGAAACCACCCGCACGTTTCCGGCGTCGTCGGCGAATGCACGGGCCAGTTGCGCGGTCCATTCCTCGAAACGGTCGGCGCCGGGGTCGTAGTGCCAGAAACGGCTGTCGTCGGTGGCGATCCAGTAGCCGCCGTTCCTGCCCTCCAGGATCGCGCGGACACTGTTGCTGGAGATGATGCTGTAGCGGTCGAGATGGTCCAGATTGAAGATGTAGCGGAAGCGGGTGCCGCGCGGATCGGTGACCGCGGCGCCGCGGAACGAACCGCCCGCCCACAGCATGCCGCCGCGATCGACCAGCAGGGCATTGATGCTGCTTTCCGGCAGGCTGGCACGGACCAGCGGATCCTCCTGGATCCTTTGCGTGTGGCCGTTGTCGGGGTCGAGCCTGACCAGCCCCTCGCCGCTGATCGACAGCCACAGATGCCGGTCGGGGGCTTCGGCGATCGCCTGCACCCGCGCGGTCCGGTCGAGCGCGTCGGCGTCGGCGGGCCACAGGCGCTGGAGCGTGTCGCCGTCGTCGCCGAGCCGGTAGAGCCCGTCGGATCGCCCGACCAGCACGCGGCCGGCGTGGTCGACCGCCAGCGCCAGTGCCGGTTGCGCGGTACCCACCCGTTGCGCGGAACCGCCGGGCGGGATCCGGAACAGGCCGATCGGGGTGGCGTACCAGACGCTGCCGCTGAGGTCGGAAACCAGCGCCTGGCGGCCGTTCTGTCCCAGTGCGCCGGGATCGAACATCAGTACCGGGGTGCGCTTTCCGGTCGTCGGCTCCAGCCGTTCGAGACCGGCTCCGGTGCCGATCCACAACTGGCCGGAGCGGGGCAGCAGCGCCCGTACCTGGCGATGGGCCCGCGTCGCCTCGGGCGCGGGCCGGAAACGCTGCACCTGGCCGCTGGTCAGATCGAGCCGCGCCACGTATTCGGAGTTGGAGCCGATCCACAGGCTGTGCATGTCGGCGACCGCGAGGGCGGTGACGCTGCTGTCGGGCAGGCTGGCCGGGTCGCGGGGGTCGTGGCGGAACAACTGGTAGCGGTTGCCGTCGTAGCGGTGCAGGCCGCCCTGGGTGCCGACCCAGATGAAGCCCTGCGGGTCCTCGGCCAGCGCCTGCACCGTGGCCTGGGCGAGGCCCTGCTCGCTGCCGAGCTGGGTGAAGTAGTAGTCGCGGACGGTGGCATCGGCACTGTCGGGCAGCAACCACGGCAATCCGGCCAGCACCGCCCACAGCAGGCCCACAGCGGCACGCGGCAGCCGACGGGCCGGACGGGCGGCTGTCGGTCGTGCATGGGCTGGGAACGGCCGTGGAGGCATCGGCACGGGAATCCTGCTGGAGTCCGGGCAGTGTAGGCAGGCTGTGACGGGCGTGCCAATCCGATGGTGCGAGCGGGCACGCGCCGTCTATCGCCCGGCACGGGCGCCGCCGCATCCATTTGCGGTTGTTACACTCTTGCTCATCCAGGTTTCAGCCATGAGTTGCCCGTGTCGGTCGCCCCTGACGAATTGCCCGCATTGAACGATGTCGATGCCCAGATCCGCCGCCAGTCGCTGGCGCTTTCCGCGTCGGAGCTGCATGGCAGCCTGTGCGGCTGGCTGGCCGGGGGCTCGACGCTGAAGCCGGACTGGCTGTCGCGGCTGTTGCTGGACGACAGCCTGCCCGCGCCCGACCCTGGCTCGCCGTTCGACCGTCTGGCCCACGGCACCGCGGCGCAGATCGGCGACCGGGATTTCGCCTTCGAATTGTTGCTGCCCGAATCCGATGCCAGCCTGGCCGAGCGCAGCGGCGCGCTGTTCGACTGGTGCCGCGGCTTCGTCGGTGCGTTCGGACTGGCCGCCGGCGCGCAGCCGCCGCTGTCGGAGGAGGGCCAGGAAGCCCTGGCCGACCTGGCCCGACTGGCGGCGGCGCAGGCCCAGGACGAGGGCGACGACTCCGACGAGGAGGCGCTGGTCGAGATCGAGGAATTCGTACGCGTCGCCGCGCTGCTGCTGCACGGCGACTGCGCGCTGGCCGCGCGCGACCGCCAGCGCCTGAACTGAGCGGGTGTCCGAGCCCCGTTCCCGGACTCGCTCCCAGCCCCCAAGCCCGTCTCCAAGGCCCGTGCACAAGCCGCTCTCGATTCCGAATCGCAATCACGTCCGTCGTCGTCGCCAGCTGATGCGCATGGTCGGCGGCGACGCGATCCTGGTCCTGCCGGCCGCGGAAGAACGCATCCGCAGTCGCGATACCCATTATCCGTACCGGCAGGATTCCGATTTCTGGTACCTGAGCGGTTTCGAGGAGCCCGAGGCGGTCCTGGTGCTGGTACCCGGCCGCCGCCACGGCGAGACCCTGTTGTTCTGCCGCGAGCGCGATCCCGAGCGCGAGGGCTGGGACGGCCCGCGTCATGGGCCGGAGGGCGCGGTGGAGGCGTTCGGCTTCGACGATGCCTATCCGATCGGCGATCTCGACGACATCCTGCCCGGTCTGCTGGAAGGCCGCACCCGGGTCTACTACCACTTCGGTCGCGACCAGGAGTTCGATCTCAAGCTGATCGGCTGGGTCAATCGGGTGCGCGCCCAGGTCCGTCATGGCGCGCAACCGCCGCACGAGTTCCTCGAGCTGGGCCACCTGCTCGATGAAATGCGTCTGTTCAAGGATCGCGATGAGCTGCGGTTGATGCAGCGCGCCGCCGACATCAGCATGCGCGCCCATGCCGAGGCGATGCGGGTCGTGCGCCCGGGCATGCACGAGTACGAGCTGCAGGCCGAACTGGAGCGGGTGTTCCGCGCCTGCGACGCGGTGCCGGCCTACGGCAGCATCGTCGGCGCCGGTGCCAATGCCTGCGTGCTGCACTACGTCGCCAATGGCGGCCGGATCCGCGACGGCGACCTGGTGCTGGTCGACGCCGGCGCCGAGTATCGCGGCTACGCTTCCGACATCACCCGCACCTTTCCCGCCAACGGCCGCTTCAGCAAGGAGCAGCGCCTGCTGCACGACCTGGTGGGCCAGGCGCAGGCGGCGGCGCTGGCGCAGGCGCGCCCGGGGGTGCCCTACGAAGCCGGCCACGATGCCGCGGTCGCGACCCTGACCGAGGGCCTGCTCCGCCTGGGGCTGCTCAAGGGCCGCCTGGAGAAGAACATCGCCGACGGCAGCTACCGGCGCTACTACCGGCACAAGACCGGCCATTGGATCGGCCTGGACGTGCACGATGTCGGCGAGTACCGCATCGACGGCGAATCGCGTCTGCTCGAGCCAGGCATGGTGTTCACCATCGAACCCGGCCTTTACATCGGCGCCGACGACACCCGGGTGGCGGCGAAATGGCGCGGCATCGGCATCCGCACCGAGGACGATGTGCTGGTCACCAGCGATGGCCACAAGGTGCTGACCGAGGGACTGGCACGCAGCGCCGACGAGATCGAGGCGCTGATGGCGCAGGCCTGAACACAGCTTCCGATCACCTGTTCACCGAGCTTCCGCGCGCGCGACCCGGTCCGAAAGGAGGCGTTGCGGGCACGGACATCAGCGCCTAACCTGCAGGCCACGCGGTTTGCAGGAGCAATGGAGCCATGGGACGGGAGATTCTGAATCGTCTGGGTGGCGTCGGGTCCGCAATCGGGCGGAGGGGCTGGTGGAGGAGGACCACGGGAGCGTTCGTGCTGCTGTGCGCGGCGAACCTGCAGGTACAGGCCCAGACTCCGTACGTGCATATCGATGCCGAGTCTCCAACCTATCTGGAGTACGAGGTGTCGGCCCGGCCAAACGGCTGGTATCACGCCTTGCGCGACATCGCGATCGGTCCCGATCGCGATATGCCCGCCGATGGCGACTACGTCGCGGCATGGATATCGGGCACGATGTCCTATACCGGTGGCAGAAGCATCGGCCTGCGCGCGTACCCGTCGGTGGGGCCGAACAGAGACCGGATCGAGATCCGGGCGGTGCACGGCGACAATGACGGCTTCAGGCTTGCCAACGCGACCACCCGGTATTTCGGGTACGCGTTCATGCTTCACAACCAGACCCAGGCCCCGATCGGCACCAGCGACGCGCACATCATGCAGGTGTGGCAGCGACCATCCGGCAGCGTCCAGCAGGGCAAGGTGCCGTTCACGCTTTCCCTGGGCAACGACTACCGTCTACACGCGAAGGCGCGGACGCATGTGGGGACCTGGAACATCTGGCATTCCGAGCCCGTGAGCAAGGGCGAATGGCATACGCTGGTGTACGAGCTGCGGCCGAGCTACAACGGCGACAGCCAGAGCGGCACCATCGCCATATGGTTCGATGGTGTCGAAGTCACCCGTTGGGTGGGCGATTGGGGCAACCCTCCCAGTCTGGGATACACCGAGTACTTCGACGTCAGGTGCGGCATCTACCGGTCCGCCCAGAACACCCACACCATCATCATGTACGACGATGTGCGTTTCGGTCTGACCCGGGAGTCCGTCACGCCCTAGGCGGTCGCTCCGCCGGGCAGAGGAGACGGGCCTGCATCGCCCCGCCCCGAAGCCATGCCGGCGCTCGTCCAGCATGGCCATCGGATCGTCGTTGGCGGATCAGGCCGCCGCGAACGCGTCGCGGGTCAGGTTCTCCGGTGCCGCGTCGGTGCAGACCACATCGTCCTCGATGCGGATGCCGCCGTAGGGCTTGAAGGCCTCGACCCGGTCCCAGTCGACGGCATCGCCGTGGCCGTTCTTCTTCACCTCTTCCAGCAGCATGTCGATGAAGTAGATGCCGGGCTCGATGGTGACGACCATGCCCGGTTCCAGCACCCGGGTCAGGCGCAGATACGGGTGCCCGGCCGGCTTGTCGATGCTGCCGCCGCTGTCGCTGGCGGCGAAGCCGGCGACGTCGTGCACCTGCAGACCGATGCCGTGGCCGATGCCGTGCGGGAAGAACGCACTACTGATGCCGCGCTCCAGCGCCGCCTCCGGCGAGACCTTCAGCACGCCGAACTCCCGGAGTATTCCGGCCAGGGCGAGGTGGGCATCGATATGGATCTGTTTGTAGTCGGTGCCGGCGCGGACCTGGTCGCACATCCCCAGCTGGGCGGCGTCCACCGCCTGGACCATCGCCTGGAACTCACCGGCACTGTCGGCGGCATGGGTCCGGGTGATGTCGCAGGCGTAGCCGGCATGGCTGGCGCCGGCGTCGATCAGGAAGCTGCGCGGGTCCTTCGGCGGCAGCCGCCCCAGCTCGGTGTAATGCAGCACGGCCGCATGCTCGTTGAGCGCGACGATGTTGTTGTACGGCAGTTCGTTCGCGTCCTGGCGCACCGCCTGGCAATAGGCCAGATGGATGCCGAACTCGCTGGCGCCGGCGCGGAACGCGCGCTCGGCGGCGAGATGGCCGCGCACGCCCGACGCGCTCGCCGCGCGCATCATCGCGAGCTCATAGGGCGTCTTGTAGGCGCGGTGGTAGTGCAGATAGTCGATCACCGCCTGCGGATTGTTGGGCACGTGCTCGCCCAGCGCGCTCTGCGGCTCGCCGATGATCGCGCAGCGCGAGGTCGGCGGCGGCAGGTGTTGCGCGGCCTCGTCGGCGGTGCGGATGATTCTGATGTCGAAATGCTCGACCCAGTAGCCGCTAGGCACCTGCGGGACCACGTGCCAATAGTCGAACGGCTGCAGGTAGATCAGGGTCGGGCGCTTGCCTGGCGTGAACACCAGCCAGCTGCCGGGATTGCGGGTCAGCGGAGCCCAGGCCTTGAAGTGGGGATTGACCGCGTAGGGGTAGTCGCGATCGTCGAAGACCTGGTAGTGCAGCGTGCCACTGGGAACAACCAGATGCTCAAATCCACCACGCTCGAGCGCGACGCTTGCACGCTGCTCGAGTACGTCGAGGTGTTGTCGGTATAAGATCGCCAGGGCAGTCGCGGACATCGGGAGATACTCTTGGGAACGTCAAAGGAGTTTGACGGATTCTCATCGATTTCGCAGGGGCCACCGGGTGAAAAGCCGCGGTGGCGGGCCAGTGTCTGGCTGCTGGGTCTGATCGTGCTGCTGCTGTGCCTGCTGCCGACCCTGTGGATGACCCGCCTGCAGCAACAGAGGCTGCAGGCTGAACAGGACGAAGCCTTCGGCAAGATCATCGAACGTAGCCATGCCGCCCTGTTGTCGCAGCTGGACACCTGCGACCTGCTGGTGCGCTCCGTGCAGACCCTGTTCCTGACCTCTGACATGGTGACCGAGACCGAGCTCGATCATCTCTACGCCAATCTGCAGCCGCGACGGCATCTGCCGAGCCTGCAGGCGCTGGCCTACTCCGAGCTGGAGGCCGGCGGGGATGGCGATCGCTTCATCACCACCTGGGTGGTGCCCCGGGAAGGCAACCAGCGCCTGATCGGTCTCGACATTTCCACGCAGCCGGCCAACCTGCGTGCCGCCGAGCTGTCGCGCGACACCGACGAGGCGGTGATGTCGGCGCCGTTCCGCCTTGCCCAGCTCGATCACACCGGGGAATCCGCCGAAGGCGTCACCCTGCGCCTGCCGATCTACACCGCGGGAGCGCCGCCGGTGGACATCCGCGAACGCCGCCGGCGCATCGTCGGCTCGCTGGCGGTATCGCTGCAGGTCAGCAGCCTGATCGAATGGGCGTTGCCCGCCGACGCCCGCGACGGGCTGCACGTGATGGTCCGGGACGTGACGGGTGCGGCACCGGCGATGCTGTACGACTCGCACCCGCAGCTGAGCTTTCCGGCGCCGGAGGAGACCGTGGCCGGGCATACCCGCGACGGCCGTGCGGTGCGCAGCGTCGACGTGGTCCACGGCGGTCGCGCATGGCGGATGCGCGTCGCCCAGCTGACGCCGCCGCGGGCGGTGTCGGCCTGGCGCGACACCGTCCTGATCCCGGGCATTGTGATCAGCCTGTTGCTGTCGCTGCTGGTCGGCTCGCTGGCCAGCACCCGCCGGCGAGCGCTGGACCTGGGCTGGCAGCTGAGCCAGCGCCATCGCGAGAGCGAGGAGCGTTTCCGCGCGCTCACCGAGCTGTTGCCGGCGCTGGTGGTGCTGTCCGACGCCAACAGCGGGCGGATCCACTACGCCAACCAGGCGGCGCGAGACCGGCTTGGCGGCAACGTCGGCGAACGCACCCTGCAGGACCTGATCGAGGACCACGAGCTGCGGGCCCGATTGAGCATGCCGGATTCATCCGGGTGCCAGGGCGTGGAGGCGCAGCTGCGGACCGGCGAGAAGCGCAGCTTCTGGGCCAGCGTGTCGATCACGCTGGTGGAACTGGACGGTCGCCGCATGTGGCTGATGGTGGCCAACGACATCTCCGAGCAGCGCCAGCTGACCGAGCTGCTGTCCTACCAGGCCAGTCACGACACCCTCACCGAGCTGTTCAACCGCCGCGAGTTCGAGCGCCGGCTCGACCGGGTACGCGCGGAGGTCGCCAGCGGCGGCCCGGCCGGTGCGTTGTTCTACATCGATCTCGACCAGTTCAAGCTGATCAACGATACCTCCGGCCATATCGCCGGCGACCAGTTGCTGGCGCAGCTGGCGATGGTGATGCGCGAGCAGCTGCGTGGCGAGGACGTGCTGGCGCGCCTGGGCGGCGACGAATTCGGTGTCCTGGTCTCGGACGTGCACAACCGGGCCGGCGCCGAGGAGGTCGGCGAGCGCCTGCGTCGCCACATCGACGGCTACGTCTTCGTCTGGGAGCAGCGTTCGTTCACCATCACCGCGAGCATCGGCGTGGTGATGATCGAGCATGCCGACACCTCGCTCGACGACCTGCTGACCCAGGCCGATACCGCCTGCTACATCGCCAAGGAGAGCGGACGCAACCGGGTGCACTTCTATTCGGCGATGGACGACGACGCGACCCGCCGGCAGAGCGAGATGGAGTGGGCCAACCGGCTGCGCTGGGCGGTCGACGAACACCTGCTGTTGCTGAAGTACCAGGAGGTCTGGCCGCTGGCGGCGCCACGCGACGGCGGGCCCCGGATCGAGGTGCTGCTGCGCTTCCGCGGCGACAACGGTCGACAGGTGGTGCCGGGCGCGTTCCTGCCGGCGGCCGAGCGCTACGGGTTGATGCCGATGATCGATCGCTGGGTGATCGAGACGGTGATCGCCAACTTCGATCGCCTGCATCCGAGCGGGACCGGTCTGAAGATGGCGACCATCAACCTGTCGGGAGCCAGCATCGAGGACAATGCGCTGGCCGACCACATCCTGGCCCTGATCGACCGCCACCGGGTCGATCCCTCGCGGATCTGCTTCGAGATCACCGAGACGGTGGCGGTGCGCAACCTGTCGCACGTGGTGCGGTTGATCGAACGCCTGCGCGCAATCGGCTGCAGTTTCGCACTCGACGACTTCGGTGCCGGGATGTCCTCGTTCGGCTATCTCAAGAATCTGCCGGTGGACATCATCAAGATCGACGGCAGCTTCATCCGCGACATGCTGATCGACCCGATGAGCGAGGCGATCGTGCGCGCGGTCTGCGACATCGGCCACCAGCGTGGGTTGAAGGTGGTGGCCGAGTGGGTCAACGACCCGCAGGTCGCCGAAGCCCTGGTCGAGCTGGGCGTCGACTACGGACAGGGATTCGCGCTGCACGAGCCGGAGTACGTGACCTTCCACGGCGACGCGGCCTGATCGCGTCGCCGGGAGGGGCCCCGCCCGGCTCAGCCGGGGCGGCGCGGGTTGTGGCTGGCCAGCCAGTCGCGAAGCTGGTGCAACTGGCTGTCGAGCAGGGTGATGAAGCGGAACCCGGCCCAGATCTGCCCGGGTGCGCTGGCGCGGTCCTGCCACAACAGGTGTACGCCGGCCTCGATCGTGGCGGTCGCGCCCTGGCCGAGGCTGAAGCGGAACTGGTACAGCGCGTCGTCGACCAGGGCGGTATGGGCGATCAGCAGCATGCCGGTCTCCGACAGGTTGCCGATCCGGCCGACATCGCGATCGGTCATGCTGTCGGTCACCATCACGTTGGCCTGCACGCTCTGGCGCCGTGCGCGACGGAACTCCCTGTGTGTACCGATGGCGGTCAAGGTGCGGCTCCCTGCAGTTGGTCCGGCATGCCGGCGAAGTTGCGCAATGCGCCGAGCGCCGCCTGCCAGGCGCGGTCGACCAGGCGTCCGCGGTCGGCGGAGACGACCCGGACCTGGTCCTGCGCCATCAGCCGCGAGACGTGATCCAGCGACTGTTCGTCGATGCGCTGGCCGCGCTGGTTGACGAACAGCACACGGTCGGTGACGGTGCTGAACCATGCGATGCGGCGACGCACGACGTCGCCCTGCTGGTTCAGCACGAACTCCATCCAGGTTCCGAACGGAAGCGTGCGCAGGTGCTCGTAGCAGGCCTGCTCGCGCGGGTTGCGCGGGGCCAGCGGCTTCGCCTTCGGGGGCTCGGCATCGTCGCCCAGCCGTGCGCGCGCCTTGAGCTTCATCGTCAGCTCGGTGCGCGAGGCCGGGTCGCCGTCGCCGCTCTCGTCGCGGCCGGTGGTCAGGTGGCGGGCGATCTGGGCCGCTTCGTCCTCGTGGTAACCGACCTGGGACAGCGCCTGTTCGACCTGGCGGTCGAGGCCCTCGGGCGGCTTCTGGCTGCCGATGCCGGTGGCCGCCAGCAGCGAGGTCATGCCGGCGTACTGTTGCCACTCCTGCGAGTCCTCGCCATGCCGGAGCAGGGTCAGGGTCAGCACGTCCGCCCATGCCTGGTCGAGCAGTTTGCGCAGGAAGCGCGGCAGCTCGCGACCGGCCAGCGCCTGTTCGATCGCCTCGCCGGAGCGGCGCTTGGCCATCACCAGCTTTTCCTTGCCGCGCGCCGCCTCGACGTGGCGGCGTTCGCTCAATTCGGCCTTGCGGGCCATCAGTTGCAGATGGTTCTGCAACGGCTGGTTGGCCGCCTCGAACACTTCCGCATCGCCCTGGAAGTTCTGGACCACGTGGTCGACCGCCTCGCGCAACTGGCGTTCCAGGCGCGGGTCGCTGCCGTCCTCGTCCATCCACTTGGCGCCGGCCTCGGCGACCGCGCTGAGCAGTTGCCGGGCCGGGTGCTGGGAACGGATGAAGAACGCCCGGTCGAGCAGGGCCAGGCGCAGCAGCGGCACCTGCAGGCGTTCGAGCAGGTTGCTGCTGAGCGTGCCCTCGCGCAGCTCGCGGCCGATCCCGGTGTACAGCAGGCCGAGCAGCTCGAAGGTGTCCTCGTCCTCGCTGGACAGGCGCATGGCCTGGCCGTGCTGCTGCCGGCTCTGGGCCAGCAATGCCTGCTTGAGGTCGGCGATGGTGCGCGGGCGCTGCACATCGCCCGACTCCATCTGTTGCTGGGAGCCCAGCGCGGCGACCACGTCGGGCGTCTTCAGCGGGGCCTGGTTGCCGCCACCGGGGTCCTTGCGCAGCGAGCCCAGCGCCTTGCGGCGGCTGGAGAGCAGCTCCTGCAACATCGACAGCGCCGCCTTTTCCTCCTCGGCGGAGCCGCTGCCGTTGCCGTTCTCGCCCCACCAGCGGGTATGCGGACGCTCAGAGGCGGGCGCCGCCTCGTCCGCGCGGCCGGGCGGGGACGAGGGTGCGTTGCGGGGCCGCTCCCCGGCGTCGGAAGCCTGCGGTTGTGCCTGCGCCGCCGGCTGCGGCGCTGCGTCCTGGGCGGTCGGGCGCGTGCGCAGCGGCACGTAGGACAGCCCCGGCAGGATGTTCTCGCGGGCCAGCATCGCGTTCATCGCCTCGACCAGCTGCGCGTAGCCGGTCATCGCGTGGCTGTTGAAGCACTGGAACAGCAGCAGCCGTGCCTCCTGCTCCAGTTGCAGCACCTCGCCGGCCTCGGAAAGCAGCAGGCACAGGCGGTGCGGTCCGACCGGGAGCCGTTCGGCATCGAAGGCGGGCGCCCCGGCCAGGACCCCGAAGCGCTGTCCCAGCAGCAGCAAGGGCAGGCCCGCCCGCGACTCGTGCCGGGACGCGATCCCGGCCAGCACGGTCGCCTCGCTGACCTCGGCGTCGTCGACCAGGCGCAGGTCGTCGAAGTCGCCGTGGTCGGAGGCCTCGGTGGCGTCCTCGGCTGCCGGTTCCCGGATCGTGGCCAGCGCGGTTTCCAGTCCGGCCATGAACCGGGGCGCCAGTTGCGCGCGGTGCAGGCGGACCTTGCGCAGGGTCTCGAAGTAACCGGCCTGCAGCGCTGGGTTGCGTGCCTGGTCGGCGAGCTTGAACAGCTGCTGTTCGAATTCCGTCAGCATGGTCTCGAGCTGACGGCCGAAGCTGTCCGAGGCCAGCGCGTACAGGCGTTCGAGCGCCGCCCGGACGCGACGCGGCAGCTCGGCCGAGGCCAGGTTCCTGTGGGGGTGCCGGATGGTGTTGGGATCCAATCTTGCGGACATGCCCTGATAGCCCTGGCCAAAGGGATGATGTGGAGCAGGAAGGCGCCGACAGCGCGTGGATCGGCCAGACCCCCGGCCCGGGCAAACGATTGCGCCTGACCTGAACGAATCAACGTCAGATGGAAGCACGCTCGGCCAGGATTGGCAAAGGCCCGCGGCCGGCACGGCGCGCCGGCCGTGCCGGATCAAGCGCTTGCGGCGCTGCCGGGCACGCGCGAGGGGCACGGGTTGTGCGGTGCAAGGTCGGTGCCCGCGGGAGGCGCATGGAGGCGCGTTACAGGAACAGCGCGACCACGTCGTTGGTGAAACGCCGTCCCAGCTCGGTCGGACGCAGCAGCGGGCCGTCCTGGGTCAGCCAGCCGCGGGCCAGTGCCGTGTCCAGTTGTGGACGGATGTCGTCGGGGGACAGGCCGGTGCGGGCGATGAACTCGCCGAGCCGGAAGCCATCGACCAGGCGCAACGCGTTGAGCATGTACTCGAACGCCCGGCGCTCGGGCGCGACCCGGTCGTCGCCGCCGATCGCCGCGTCGGTGCCGGCGTCGGCGATGTAGCGGGCGGGGTGCTTTTGTTTCCACCGCCGCAGGATCTCCTGGTCGTGGCCGGAGGTGATCTTGCCGTGGGCGCCGGCGCCGATGCCCAGATAGTCGCCGTAGTGCCAGTAATTCAGGTTGTGCGCGCATTGGCGGCCGTCGCGGGCGTACGCGCTGACCTCGTACTGCGCGTAGCCGGCGTCGGCGAGCAGGGCCTGGCAGTGTTCCTGCATGTCCCAGCTGTGGTCCTCGTCGGGAATGCCCGACGGCGGCCGCGCCGCGAACACCGTGTTCGGCTCCAGGGTCAGCTGGTAGTGGCTGACATGCGCCGGCTGCAGGGCGAAGGCGCGTTCCAGGTCGCGCTCGGCCATCGCCAGGGTCTGTTCCGGCAGGGCGTACATCAGGTCGAGGTTGAGGTTGTCGAAGCCCGCGTCCTGGGCCAGCTTCACCGCCGCCTCGGCCTCGCCGCTGTCGTGGATGCGGCCCAGCCGTTTCAGGCTGCCGTCGTCGAAGCTCTGGATACCGAAGCTCAACCGGTTGACTCCGGCCTCGCGGTACAGCTCGAAGCGGCCGTGCTCGGCGGTGCCGGGATTGGTCTCCAGGGTCACCTCGCAGCCGGGTACGAAGCGCAGGCGCGCGCTGGCCTCCTGCAGGAAGCGGTCGATCGCGTCGGGCGGGAACAGGCTGGGGGTGCCGCCGCCGAAGAACACGCTGTGCACGGTGCGGCCCCAGACCAGTGGCAGGTCGTGGTCCAGATCGCGGATCAGCGCGTCGACATAGTCTGCGAACGGCAGCGGGCCGCGCCCTTCGTGCGAGTTGAAATCGCAGTACGGGCACTTGCGCACGCACCAGGGCAGGTGGACGTACAGCGACAGCGGCGGCGGCGACAGGTGCGGCATGTGCCTATTGTAGGAGCGCGACCGAGGGAATGACTGTCGCAACGGCGCTATCAGCGATGCCGCTGCCTGCCGACGACTCCCGGATCGCGGTCCGGGCCGGGTCTACGGATTCGCGTACAGGTTCGTGAGCTGTCGCTTCAGCGAGGCCAGCGCCAGGCCGCGATGGCTGATGCGGTTCTTCACCACCGGGTCAAGCTGGGCCGCGCTGCAATCGTGGCCGTGGGGCTGGAACACCGGGTCGTAGCCGAAACCGCCGTCGCCGTGCGGGGCGTGCAGGATGCGCCCGGGCCACACGCCCTGCGCGATCAGCGGCTGCGGGTCCTCGGCGTGCTGCAGCAGTACGATCACGGCGATGAAATGGGCGTGGCGGGTGGACTCGGGCATCCCGGCGAGGGCGGTCAGCAGCTTGTCGATATTGGCCGCGGCGTCGCCGTGGCCGCCGGCATAGCGGGCCGAGTACAGCCCCGGCGCGCCCCCGAGCGCGTCCACGCACAGGCCCGAGTCGTCGCCCAGGGCCGGCAGACCGGTCGCGCGGGCGGCGTGGCGGGCCTTGAGCAGGGCGTTCTCGACGAAGCTCAGGCCGGTCTCCTCGGCATCGTCGACGCCCAGTTCGCCCTGGGTCACGAACTCGATACCGCCGTCGCCGCCGAGCAGCTCGCGGAATTCGCGCAGCTTGCCGGCGTTGCTGCTGGCGATCACCCAGCGGGAGCGGGGCGAAACGGGGCCGGTGGCGGTGGATGCCGTCGAGGTCATGACTGCCTGGGCTCCAGCAGATCCCAGCGGTTGCCGTACAGGTCCTCGAACACCGCGACCGTGCCGTAGGGCTCCTCGCGCGGCGTCTCCTGGAAGCGCACGCCCTTCGCGGTCATCGCCGCGAAATCGCGCTGGAAGTCGTCGGTGTGAAGGAAGAAGCCGACGCGGCCGCCGTGCTGGTCGCCGACGGCGGCCTGCTGGCGCGGGTTGTCGGCGCGCGCCAGCAGCAGGCTGAACTGCCGGTCGCCAACGGGTGCCATGCGCACCCAGCGCCTGCCGCCGCCCTGATCCAGGTCCTCGAGCAGGGCGAAACCCAGCGCGTCGCGATACCAGGCGATCGCCTCGTCGTAGTCGCGCACCAGCAGCGCGATCAGTGCGATATGCGGCTTCATCCGGCCAGGGCCTCGCGCTGCAATTCGATCAGGCGCTCGATGCCGGACTGCGCCAGCGCGGTCATCGCGTCGAGTTCGTCGCGGCGGAACGCGTGCCCCTCGGCGGTGCCCTGCAGTTCGATGAAGCCGCCGCCGTCGTTCATCACCACGTTCATGTCGGTGTCGCAGTCGCTGTCCTCGGCGTAGTCGAGATCGAGCACCGGCACTCCGCGATAGATGCCGACCGAGACCGCGGCGATCGCGCCGAACACCGGAGTGCGACCGCAGGACGGCAACTTGATCGCGCCGCTGGCGACCAGGCCGTTGATCGCGTCGACCAGGGCGACATAGGCGCCGGTGATCGCCGCGGTGCGGGTGCCGCCGTCGGCCTGCAACACGTCGCAGTCGAGGGTGATCGTGCGTTCGCCCAGCAATCCGCGGTCGACGCAGGCGCGCAGCGACCGACCGATCAGCCGCTGGATCTCCAGCGTGCGGCCGCCCTGCTTGCCGCGCGCGGCCTCGCGGTCGCTGCGGGTGTGGGTCGAGCGCGGCAGCATGCCGTACTCGGCGGTGATCCAGCCCTCGCCCTTGCCGCGTAGGAACCCCGGCACCTTGTTGTCGACGCTGGCGGTGCACAGCACCCGGGTATCGCCGAAGCTGATCAGCACCGAGCCCTCGGCGTGACGGGTGAAGCCGCGTTCGATGCGGATCTCGCGCAGTTGGTCGGGCGCGCGGCCACTGGGGCGTGCGATGGCGGGGGAATTCGCGGTCGGATCGGTCATCGGGCACGTCTATGCTGGATCGGGACGCAATTCTATCCGCTCGGGGCGGGGCCCTCAGCCTGCCGGCATCGCCGATCGCCCGATCCACGGCATGTCGCGCGCGGCCGCAGGGCCGCCCCGGTGCCCGAAGTGGCATACTTCACGGCCGCATCGCAGCGCCTGGACGGCAGGACCACCCCATGATCCGCAGCATGACCGCCTACGCCAGTGGCGAGCGGGCGACGCCCTGGGGCTCGCTGACCTGCGAGCTGCGCTCGGTCAATCACCGCTTCCTGGAAGTCGGCACCCGCCTGCACGACGACCTGCGCTCGCTGGAGCCGGCGCTGCGCGAACGGATCAACGCGCGGCTGTCGCGCGGCAAGGTCGACCTGGTCCTGCGCATGCGCGCGCCGGAGGGCGAGGGCGCGCTGAAGGTCGATCCGACCCGCCTGCGCGAGCTGAGCGAACTGGCGATCGATCTGTCCTCGCGCTTCCCCGGCCTGCATACCGAATTCGCCCAGCTGCTGCAGCTGCCGGGCGTGATGCAGGCGCCCGCGGCCGATGCCGCCGCGCTGCAGACCGAGGCACTGGCGCTGCTGGATGAGGTGCTGGACGAATTCGTCGCCGCGCGCGAGCGCGAGGGCGCCAAGCTGGCCGCGTTCATCGGCGAGCGGCTGGACGGGATCCAGGCCCATGTCTCGACCCTGCGCGAGCTGATGCCGGCGATCCGCGAGGCCCAGCGGCTGAAACTGCAGACCCGCCTGGGCGAGCTGGCGCAGCCGGTCGAGCCCGGCCGGCTGGAGCAGGAGCTGGTGATCTGGCTGCAGAAGCTCGATGTCGACGAGGAGCTCGACCGCCTCAGCGCCCACATCGGCGAGGCGCGGCGGGTGCTGAAGTTGCGCGAAGCGGTCGGCCGGCGCCTGGACTTCCTGCTGCAGGAGTTCAATCGCGAGGCCAACACCCTGGGTTCCAAGTCGGTGGACGCGCGCAGTTCGGCCGCGGCGGTCGAACTGAAGGTGCTGATCGACCAGGTCCGCGAGCAGATCCAGAACATCGAGTAACGAGGGGCGAGCAGTGAGGAGTGAGAGGAAGGCACCCGCGGATTTCCGCTCTCCTGACCGGGCGCGGGAATGGCGCCGGTCCGCTTCCCCTCACTCCTCACTCCTCTTCACTCACTTCCAGGTCCCATGCGTGGAACCTTGTTCATCAACGTGGCGCGCGCGATCCAGAACATCGAGTAATGAGGGGCGAGCAGTGAGGAGTGAGAGGAAGGCACCCGCGGATTTCCGCTCTCCCGACCGGGCGCGGGAATGGCGCCGGTCCGCTTCCCCTCACTCCTCACTCCTCTTCACTCACTTCTAATCCAAGTCCTATGCGTGGAACCCTGTTCATCGTCGCCGCCCCGTCCGGTGCCGGAAAATCCAGCATCGTCAACGCGGTGCTCGCGCGCGACCCGAACATCTGCCTGTCGATCTCGTTCACCTCGCGCAAGCCGCGTCCGGGCGAGCGTCACGCCGAGCACTACCACTTCGTCGACGAGGCCGAGTTCGAGCGCATGGTCGAGGCCGGCGACTTCTTCGAGCACGCGCGCGTGCACGGCGACTGGAAGGGCACCGCGCGGCAATCGGTGGAGCCGCAGCTGGCGGCCGGTCGCGACGTGCTGCTGGAGATCGACTGGCAGGGTGCGCGCCAGGTCCGCAAGCAGGTCCCCGGCGCGATCAGCGTGTTCATCCTGCCGCCGTCGCGCGCGGCGCTGGACCAGCGCATGCGCAATCGCGGCCAGGACAGCGAGGCGGTGATCGCGCAGCGGCTGGCGGCCGCGCGCGAGGAAATGTCGCACTACGGCGAGTTCGACTACGTGATCGTCAACGAGCACTTCGCGATGGCGGTGGACGAGATGTGCGCGGTGTTCACCGCCAGCCGGCTGCGCAGGGAGATGCAGGTGGCCCGTCACGGCCGCCTGATCGGCGCGCTACTGGCCGAGCCGGGTGGCGACGGGAGCGGGGACTGAGGGACGCCCCGACAGCGGGCATGCGGATCGCGGGTGGCCGCAGGATCAAGCACTTGCGCGCTTCGTCACGCCGCAATGGCACCGCGGTGGCGGCGGTCGCGTCGACCGGCGGACGGGCCGGGAATTCCTAACTGACTGATTTCCAAGGGGCGGGCTTGCTTCGGCATGGCCGCAGGGGATAGACTGGCCGGCCCTCAAAGCCAGCATGACGGCCCAGCGCCGCCAGGAGCCCCATGGCACGCATCACCGTAGAAGATTGCCTGGAAGTGGTCGATAACCGCTTCGAACTGGTCATGATGGCCGCCAAGCGCGCGCGCCAGCTGGCCAACAACGTCGAGCCGATGATCGACAATAGCGAGTCCAACGACAAGCCGACCGTGCTGGCGCTGCGCGAGATCGCCTCCCGCGAGGTCGACGCCGAGTACATCGAGGCGGTCGAGAAGGCCGAGCGCGAGCGCAAGGAGCGCGAGGCGCTGGAGTGGGCCGCCGCCGAGGTGGTCGCCGACGAGGACATGTCCAAGAACGACGACTGAGCGTCGGCGCCGGACGCGCGCCGGACGCCCTTCCAGTCGCCGCCTGGGGCCACAAGGCCGGACAGGTGTCAGCGGCCCCGCCCAGGCGGGGCCGTTGCGTTTTTGCGAGGTCCCGGTGCCGTGCAGACGTCGACCCGGAACGGGATCTCCGCGGTGCTCGCCGGGGCCCGCCACGCCGCGGCGAGTCGCGCGACGCACGGGATGTGCGTTCTCCCGCCACCCTGCTAGATTGCCCGTATGTCCGCACGTCCCGCCATGCCCGGCTCCAACCGCACCACGACGCAGTCCAGCGCCGACGCCGCGGTATTGCCGGACTATGTGCAGGATCTGGAGCGTGCCGCCGACTTTCTGGACGACGCCCAGCGGCAGCGGCTGCGCCGGGCCTGGGCGGTCGGCGCGTCGGCGCATGCGGGACAGAACCGCAAATCCGGCGAGCCGTACATCACCCATCCGGTCGCGGTCGCCCAGGTGCTGGCCGAGCAGGGTCTGGATGTCGAGACCCTGATCGCGGCGATCCTGCACGACACCATCGAGGACACGCCGGTCACCCGCGAGTGCCTGGCCGAGGAGTTCGGCGAGACCGTCGCCGAACTGGTCGACGGCGTCACCAAGCTGGACAAGCTGCAGTTCCGCGACCGCGCCGAGGCGACCGCGGAGAGCTTCCGCAAGATGCTGCTGGCGATGTCGCGCGACCTGCGGGTGATCCTGATCAAGCTTGCCGACCGCCTGCACAACATGCGCACGCTTGGTGCGCAGGGCGCCGAGGCGCGCCAGCGCATCGCCCGCGAGACGCTGGAGATCTACGCGCCGATCGCCCAGCGCCTGGGCATGAACCTGATCAAGGCCGAACTGCAGGACCTGGGTTTCCGCGCCCTGCATCCGTGGCGCCACGCGGTGATCGAGAAGCGCATCCGCACCCAGCCGGTGGTGCGGCGCGAGGCGCTGGTGCAGATCGAGGCCAACCTCGCCCAGCGCCTGGCCAAGGAGAAGCTGCAGCACCGTCTGATCAGCCGGGTGAAGTCGCCGTGGAGCATCTACACCAAGATGCGCGCCGAGCATAAGAGCTTCACCCAGGTGATGGACGTGTTCGGGTTCCGCATCGTGGTGCGCTCGGTGCCCGACTGCTATCACGCGCTGGGCGTCGTCCATGCCACCTACAAGCCGCTGGACGCGCGCTTCCGCGACTTCATCGCGATCCCGAAGGCGAATGGCTACCAGTCGCTGCACACCGTGCTGTTCGGTCCCTACGGCTCTCCGGTCGAGGTGCAGATCCGCACCGAGGAGATGGACCTGATCGCCGAGAAGGGCATCGCCGCGCACTGGTCCTACAAGGACGGCGGCGAGGGCCCGAACAGCGCGCAGAGCCGCGCCCACAGCTGGATCACCGGCCTGGTCGAGTCGCAGCACGCGACCGGCTCGTCGCTGGAGTTCCTGGAGAACGTCAAGGTCGACCTGTTCCCGGACGAGGTCTACCTGTTCACCCCCAAGGGCGACATCATGTCGCTGCCGCGCAATTCGACCGCGCTGGACTTCGCCTACGCGGTGCATACCGACGTCGGCAACCAGGCGGTGGCGGCGCGCGTGGACGGCAAGCTGTCGCCGCTGCGCACCCGCCTGACCAGCGGCCAGCGGATCGAGGTGATCACCGCGCGGTCGTCGATTCCCAAGCCGCAGTGGCTGGAGTTCGTGGTTTCCGGCAAGGCCCGCACCGCAATCCGCCAGCAGCTCAAGCAGATCGGCCACGAGGATGCGGTGCAACTGGGGCACCGCATGCTCGATCGCGCGCTGGAGGGCCTGGATACCTCGCTGGACCGGGTGCCGCAGGTGCGCATCGACGCCTATCTGGCCGAGCACCGGTTCCCGCGCCTGGAGGCGCTGCTGGCCGAGATCGCGCTGGGCAACCGCATGCCCAGCCAGGTCGCGCAGTCGCTGGCGCGGGAGACTCCGGGCGCGCCGGAGCGACGCAAGTCGGTGCGTGGGCCGCGGCCGGAGGACCGCATCCTGATCACCGGCGCCGAGCGCGGGGTGATCAGCTTCGCCCAGTGCTGTCTGCCGATTCCCGGCGACGAGATCATGGGCTATCACACCGCCGGCAGGGGCGTGGTCGTGCATCGCATGGACTGCCCGAATGTCGCCGAGTACCGCAAGTCGCCGGACCGCTGGGTGTCGATCGGATGGGACCGCGAGGTCTCCGGCGACTTCGCCGCCGCGCTCAAGATCGAGGTCGACAACCGTCCCGGCGCGCTCGCCCAGGTGGCGGCCGCGGTCGCCGACGCGGAGTCGAACATCGACCGAGTCGAGTACCTGGAGCGCGACACCCATGTTGCGGTGATGAAATTCTCGATCGAGGTCGCCGACCGCCGCCATCTGGCCGACGTGATCCGGCGCGTGCGACGCCTACAGGTGGTGCTGGGCGTGCAGCGGATCTGACCCGCGATCCCCGGGCTGCGCCCGGGAACCCGCAAAGTTTGCTGCGCAAACCTCATGGTCGAGGGGCTGAGGTGTCCGTAGGCGCGGCGTAAGCCGCGAGGGTCTTCCTTCATCGCGGCTTACGCCGCTCCTGCGAGAGCCAGGCGAGAGCAGGGCGCGTCGGTTTCGGACGCTGCCGGCTTCGACGGTGCTCGCGGGTCATCTGGCTCGACTAGACTTGCAGGCCCGTCCAAGGAGTCGACGCATGAGTCGCCAGATCATCCACACCGACAACGCTCCGGCCGCGATCGGTCCGTACTCGCAGGCGGTCCGCGCCGGCAACACCGTTTACCTGTCGGGCCAGATCCCGCTGGATCCGGCCACCGGCGAGATCGTTTCCGGCGACATCAGCGCGCAGGCGCGGCGTTCGTTCGAGAACCTCAAGGCGGTCTGCGAAGCTGCGGGCGGATCGTTGGCGCAGGTGGTGCGGCTCGGCCTCTACGTCACCGATCTGGGCGACTTCGCGGCGGTGAACGCGGTGATGGGCGAGTACTTCCAGGCCCCGTATCCGGCCCGCTCGACGATCGAGGTCGCAGGCCTGCCCAAGGGCGCGGCGTTCGAGGTCGACGCGATCCTGGTGTTGTAGGAGCCCACGTAGGAACGGCCATAGCCGCGATGGAGCCTTAACGGGAAACTCCCGGTCGCAGCTTACGCAGCTCCTACGAAACCCGTTCTGGAGCGCACGGACACTCCGTCAGCCTCTCTGGTCGGCGCGGCGGCTCAGTTCGCGCGCTGGCGCATCTCGCGCGGGGCCATTCCGGTCCAGCGCTTGAACGCGCGGCGGAACTCGCGCGCGTCGCGGAAGCCGACCGCGGCGCCGACCTCGGCGATGCGCGCGTCGGGACTGCGCAGCAGCGCTTCGGCGGCCTCGCGCCGGACCCGGTCGTGGATCGCCTTGTAGCTGGTGCCGGCATCGCACAGGTGGCGGCGCAGGGTGCGTTCGGTCAGATGCAGCTCGGCGGCGATGTCGATCAGCCTGGGGGCGTCGGCCAATTGCAACAGCAGCAGACGCTCGACCGCGCCGACGATCTCGTTGACCGGGCGCTCGGACGGCATCTGCTCGCGGCACAACGCCAGCACGTGGGCGGCGCTGGCCGGGTTGTGGGCCGGCATCGCGACCTGCAGCCAGCGTCGCTCGATCACGACCCGGTTGCAGCCCGCATCGAAGTCGACCGCGCAGCCGAACACCCGCGCATAGTCGGCGGCATGCGCCGGCGCCGGGTAGGCGAGTTCGGCGGCCAGCGGGCTGAAGCCTGGGCCGAGCAGGCCGCGGCACAGCATCAGGCAGCTGGCGAACAGCTCCTCGCACAGGAACGGCTCGATCTCCGCCTCGCGCGTGCGCATCCGTGCCGACACCGCGACGCAGTCGCGGCCATCGCCGCCGCGGCAGGGCTCCAGTTGCAGCTCCATCATCGCGCCGGTGATCGGTGCGTAGTGGATGCCGATCCGCAGCGCCTCGCCGAAATCCTCGGCGGTCAGCATCGCCAGCCCGAGCAGGCCGAAGTGGCCGACATCCTGGCGTTGCCCGATCACCAGGCCATGAGCCTGGCCGGGCAGGCTGCGCAGGGCGCGGCGGACGATCTCGCAGGCCTGGCGATAGGACAGGTAGACCGGCGGGTCGGCCTCGAACTGCGCGCGCTGCAGACGCAGGCCGGCGAACCAGCCTTCGCACGCCACACCGAGCTCGTCGGCCCGCGCGATCAGCCCGGCGACGATGCCGCTCTTGATGTTGACGACATGGAGCTCGGCGGGGTCCGGGAGGTCGTTCGCTGACATACGCTGGCGTAGCTTGTCCGGTTTGCCCCCCATTCTATGCCGGCCTGGCCCTCACGCCCGTGCCACTGGTCATTGGAGACTTCGATGACAGCCGGATGACGGCGGCATCGACAGAGGCAGCGATGAGGGGCATCACGATGGCGGGCATCTCGAAGATGGATGGGGGCGGGCGGCCGCCGCGCGCGTGCCCGATCCGGCGCGTGGTGCTGGCGGCGGTCGCGGCGGCGGTGCTGGGCGCCTGCGGCGATGGCGGTTCGGATTACGTGCCCAGCGCCAACGTGGCCGAGGGCGACGCCGCGTTCGCGCAGGTCCTGCGCGAGAAGCTGCTCGACGCCAGGCCCGGCGACGTGATCGAGGTGCCGCCGGGGCGCTACAGCTTCGATCGCGGCCTGAGCCTGCGGGTGGACAACGTGACCCTGCGCGGCGCCGGCCAGGACAAGAGCGTGCTCAGCTTCAAGGGCCAGAAGGCCGGTGCCGAGGGCCTGCTGGTCAATGCCAGCCACTTCACCATCGAGAACCTGGCGATCGAGGACGCCAAGGGCGACGGCCTGAAGGTCAACGAGGGTGAGCACATCACCATCCGCGGGGTGCGGGTGGAGTGGACCGGCGGCCCGGACACCGGCAACGGCGGCTATGGTCTGTATCCGGTGAAGACCCGCAACGTGCTGATCGAGGATTCGATCGCGATCGGCGCGTCCGACGCCGGCATCTATGTCGGCCAGTCGCGCGAGGTGATCGTGCGCAACAACCGCGCCGAGTACAACGTCGCCGGCATCGAGATCGAGAACACCGTCAACGCCGACGTGCACGGCAATCTTGCGACAAACAACACCGGCGGCATCCTGGTGTTCAACATGCCGGCGCTGGAGCAGCCCGGCGGCAACATCCGGGTGTTCGGGAACCGGGTCGTGGCCAACAACACCGCCAACTTCGGCGCCAAGGGCACACCGGTGGCGAGCGTGCCGGCCGGCAGCGGCGTGGTGATCAATTCCAACGACGATGTCGAGATCTTCGACAACGACATCCAGGACAACAAGACCGCCAACATCATCGTCTCCAGCGTCTATTCGACCGGTTACAAGGACGACAGCCGCTCGGACAGCTTCGACCCGTATCCGGAGCGGATCTCGGTGCACGGCAACCGCCTGTCCGGCGGCGGCGACGCGCCCGACGGGCTCGACCTGAAGGCGCTGAAGGTCTCGGTGTACGGCCTGCGCGGCCGCTTTCCCGACGTGCTGTGGGACGGCTACCTCAACACCGACCTGGAGGGCGGCCCGCAGATCTGCCTGCGCGACGTGTCGGGGGTGATCAATGCCGATGGCCCCGGCGGCTACAAGAACCCCAGTCAGGACCTCGCCGGCCACGACTGCCGGCTGCCGCAACTGCCGACGGTGGACCTGCGGCGTGGCTGAGGCGCTGTGGAGGCACGACGCCCCGGCGGCACTGTCGGGGTGGCGTGCCGCGGCGCTGGCGCTCCTGATGGTCGCACTGGTCGCCTGCAAGCCGGTTTCCGGGCCGGTGCGCTTCCATGCCGAGGGCCAGCCGGCGACGCTGGCGGAATGGAACCTGTTCGTGCGCGAGGACGGGGTGATGGCGCCCAGCGCCGGCGTCGTCCCCTACGACCTCAACACGCCGCTGTTCTCCGATTACGCGCACAAGCTGCGCACGGTGTGGATGCCCGAGGGCAAGGCGGCCGTCTACGACGGCGAGGCGACGTTCGATTTCCCGGTCGGCACCATCATCAGCAAGACCTTCTATTACCCGCGCGTGGCCGGCGAGGCGGCTGACAGCGACGCGGTGCTGCGCAGCCAGGGCGGCGAGGGCGCGCTGGCCGGCGGTCGCCTGCAACTGGACAAGGTGCGCCTGATCGAGACCCGTCTGCTGGTGCGGCGCGAGGCGGGTTGGGTGGCGCTGCCCTACGTGTGGAACCGCGAGCAGACCGAGGCGCGGCTGATGCGCAGCGGCGAGCTGGTACCGCTGACCCTGGTCGAAGGCGACGACGGCGCGGGCGGCCGCGAGTCGGCCATGCGCGAGTCGGCGTTGTACCAGGTCCCCGACCAGAACCAGTGCGCCGGTTGCCACGGCACCGAAATCCGCAGCCGCGCGCTGGAGCCGATCGGCCCGAAGGCGCGGCATCTGAATCGCGACTTCGATTATGTCGATACCGATGACAGCCCGGTGCGCGAGAACCAGTTGCGGCATTGGCGTGCGCAGGGCTATCTGCGGGACCTGCCGGCCGATGGTGCGATGCCGCGGGTCGCCGACTGGCGCGATGGAACGCAGACCGTCGAGGCGCGCGCGCGCGCCTATCTGGACATCAACTGCGCGCATTGCCACAGCCCCGGGGGCCCCGGCAACACCTCCGGCCTGTGGCTGGGCAGCGCGGTCGATCAGCCGCTCAGGCTGGGCCGATGCAAGCTGCCGATCGCGGCCGGGCACGGCACCGGCGACCGCCGTTTCGGCATCGTGCCGGGCCATCCGGAACGTTCGATCCTGAGCTATCGCATGATCAGCACCGATCCGGGCGTGATGATGCCCGAGCTGGGGCGCAGCGTCGTCCATCGCGAGGGCGTGGCCCTGATCGAAGCCTGGATCGCGGCCCAGACCGGCGAGTGCGGAGACGCCGGATGAGCGCATCGCCGGGCCGCTGTGCAACCGAGTGCGACCCCGGCGGAAAACGCCCGGCATCCGCCTGGAGTGGGGGCTTCAGCGGATGTCGGGCCCGCGGGGGCGGCGACGGCCCGGGATCGCCGGGCCGTGTACATGCGCGTCGATATGGCGTATTGCTGCCGCACATCCATCCGCAATCCGGATCATCCACGACAGACGCTTCAGCCAACGACACGTTCACCGCAATCATGGAGTAGGGGAGTACTCAATGACGGTTCGCAAGCATCCCTTGAGCCTGCGCGTACGCCAGGTCCTGTTCGGCGGCCTCGCCGCCGGAGTCGCGTCCATCGCCTTTGCCGCGCCGCAGGAAGACGGCGCCGATGGCCCCGACGCGACCACCCTCGACGCGATCACGGTCACCGCGCAGAGCCGCGAACAGGAGCTGCAGGACGTGCCGATCGCCCTGCAGGTGGTCAACGAGCAATTGCTCGACGACATCGCCGCCGAGGACCTGGGCGACATCGACTCGTTCGTGCCCGGCCTGGTGATCGACAGCCAGCAGCCGACCCAGCCCAGCTTCCAGCTGCGCGGCATCAGCACCGACGATTTCGGCATCGGCACCGATCCGGCGGTCGGCGTCTACGTCGACGGTGTCTATGCCGGGCGTGGCGGCGGCGTGCTGTTGCCGTTCACCGACGTCGAGCGAATCGAGGTGCTGAAGGGCCCGCAGGGCACCCTGTTCGGCCGCAACACCGCCGCCGGCGCGATCTCGATCATCACCCACCGTCCGGGCCCGGAGCTCCAGGCGCGGGCCAAGCTGCGCCTGGCCGAGGACGGCAAGCAGTACCTGGAGGGCATGGCCAACATCCCGGTCGGCGAGGTATCGGCGTTCCGCTTCAATGGGCTGTTCAACCATGCCGATGGCTGGTTGCAGGACGCGGCCACCGGCGAGGATCTGTCGCCGGAGAACAATTGGGCGACGCGGGCGGCGTTCAGCACCCGCTTCGGCGACAACACCACCGCATGGATCACCTGGGACCACGAGAGCCTCGACCAGCTCGGCCAGGCCACGATCGGCATCGTGCCGTTGCCGCCGGCGCCGGGACTGATTCCGTTGCCGATCGACGAGACCGCCTACCTGGATCCACGCAGGGTCCCGGCGATGACCGACGCCGACGGCAACGAGGAGTCGCGACGCTTCGACGGCGCGACCCTGATCGTCGATCACGCCTTCGAGTGGGGCAATCTGACCTCGACCACGGCCTGGCACGACTACGACTCGGTCAACCGGGTCGAGGAGGACGGCACCAACCGCCGTTATCTGTACGTCGATTCGACCAACACCGAGAGCAACAGCAACCTCTACCAGGAGTTCCGCTTCAGCGGCACCACCGGCGCGCTGGACTGGGTGGCGGGCGCCAGCTACTTCAAGGAGAGCGCCGACCAGACCAGCGAGGTCAACGCCTATACCGATTCGGTCGACACCATCGTGCGCAACCTCGGCATGGCGCCGACGCCGGACGGCACCCTGTACGGCTTCGTCACCCAGGTGATGCAGGCCAACGGCATTCCGCTGAGCCTGCTCGGCCACCAGTGGAACGAGAAGTTCGTCAACGACCTCGACACCAAGGCCTATGCGCTGTACGGCGACGTGATCTGGCATGTCAACGATCGCCTGAACCTGACCGTCGGCCTGCGCTACACCCGCGACGAGAAGACCTTCAGCTGGTTCAACGATCAGCGCGATGCGCCGACCCTGGACGCGACCCTGGACCAGATGGAGGCGCTGGGCATCTTCACCCTGCTCGGCCTGCCGCGCGATGCCTTCGTCTTCGACATCGCCTTCATCGATCCGCCGGCGCTGATGAACAAGGGCATCACCAACCGCGCCTCGCAATCCTGGGACGACCTCAGCCCGCGCTTCGTCGTCGATTACCACTTCAGCGACGACCTGATGGGCTTCGCCTCGCTGGCTAAGGGTTACAAGGCCGGCGGCTACAACGCGCTGCAGATCGGCAGCGAGTTCGACAACGAGGACGTGTGGAACTTCGAGGCCGGCATCAAGCACGCGCTGCCGGAGCATCGGTTGCAGTACAACCTGTCGGCGTACTACTACGTCTATGACAACCGCCAGGCGGTGCGCCTGGACAGCACCACCACGATCCCGCGCTTCGTCGTCGACACCTCCGACCTGGAGGCCTGGGGGCTGGACTTCGACGCCCGCTGGCAGCCGACCGATGCGCTGACCCTGGACCTCAATGCCGCCTTCATCGATTCCACCTACAAGGACTACGTGACCCCGGAGGGCATCGACGTCAGCGGCCAGGCCACCGGCACGCCGCACTGGTCGGTGGCCGGCGGCGCCAGCTACGTGTGGCGGATGGACGATGCCGGCGACCTGCGGCTGTCGCTGCGTCATGCCTACCGCGGCAAGACCCGTTGCAGCGACGAGTCGCAGTCGCAGGGCACCTGTGGGGTCAGCAGCGCGCTGCGACTGGGCGAGGCGCAGGAGCGCACCGACGTGCGCCTGGGCTGGACCTCGGCCAGCGGCCGCTTCGGCCTGGCGGTCTATGGCACCAACGTCTTCGACAACCAGTACATCAATGCGCTGGGCACCTACGGCAAGACCGTGCTCGGCACGGTCGGCGCCCGCGTCAGCCAGCCGCGCAGCTGGGGGGTGGAGTTCAGCGCCAACTACTGAACATCGCGGCGGCACCGGCGCCGCACCCGTTGGAATGCCGGCCGATCCGTTCCGTCCGGCCCGAAAAGTTGCTCCTTGCCCCGGCCTCCGTGCCGGGGTTTTTGTTTGCGCGCGATCCCGGCATGCTTGCGCGATGCCGAAACGTCGCGATGCCGTCGCCATCGACGCCCAGCCGTCCGCCTTGACCGTCCTGCCCGGGGTCGGTGCCAAGGTGGCCGAAAAGCTGGCGGCGCGCGGCATCGGGAGCCTGCAGGACCTGTGGCTGCACCTGCCGCGCCAGTACGAGGACCGGACCACGATCACGGCGATCGGCGCGCTGGTGCCCGGTGTCGCCGCCCAGGTCGAGGGCCGGGTCGAGGCGGTCGAACGCGGCTTCCGCTATCGCCCGGTGTTGCGGGTGGCAATCGGCGACGACTCCCACCAGACCCTGGTGCTGCGCTTCTTCCACTTCCGGGCCGCCCAGGTCGCGCAGTTCCGGCCCGGGGCGCGGGTGCGCTGCTACGGCACGCCGCGACCGGGACAGAACGGGCTGGAGATCGTCCATCCCAGCTACCGGGTGCTTTCCGATCACGACGACGACGCCCTCGGCGAGCGGCTGGACCCGGTCTATCCGGCGATCGAGGGGGTCGGCCCGGCGACGCTGCGGCGGCTGATCGGGCTGGCGCTGGACCGCCTGCCCGACGAGGCCAGCCTGGAACTGTTGCCGGCGGGCCTGCGCGAGGCGCTGCGGCTGCCGTCGCTGCGCGAGGCGCTGCTGACCGTGCACCGGCCACCGGCGGATGCCGACATCGAGGCGCTGCTCGCCGGTACCCACCCGGCGCAGCGGCGGCTGGTGCTGGAGGAACTGCTCGCCCACCACCTCAGCCTGCGCCGGCAAAGGCTCGCGCAGCAGGCGCATGCGGCGGCGGTGCTGAAGAAGACCGCGCTCGCCCGGCGGCTGCAGGCGGGGCTGCCGTTCCGTCTGACCGGCGCCCAGGAGCGCGTGTTCGGACAGATCCGCCGCGACCTGGCGCAGCCGCGGCCGATGCTGCGCCTGGTCCAGGGCGATGTCGGTTCGGGCAAGACCGTGGTCGCGGCGCTGGCGGCGATGCTCGCGGTCGAGGCCGGCAAGCAGGCTGCGCTGATGGCGCCGACCGAACTGCTCGCCGAGCAGCACCTCAACAACCTGCGCGCCTGGCTCGAACCGCTGGATGTCCGGGTCGCCTGGCTGGCCGGCAAGGTCACCGGTCGCGCCCGCACCCAGGTGCTCGCCGAGGTCGCCAGCGGCGACGCGCAGGTGGTGGTCGGCACCCATGCGCTGATGCAGCAGGGCGTCGCGTTCCACGACCTGGCACTGGCGATCGTCGACGAGCAGCACCGCTTCGGCGTCCACCAGCGCCTGGCCCTGCGCGACAAGGGGGCGGGCGGCAGCGACGGCGGCGATACGCCCGCGTTCGTGCCGCACCAGCTGGTGATGACGGCCACGCCGATTCCGCGCACCCTGGCGATGGCCGCCTACGCCGATCTCGATGTCTCGGCGATCGACGAACTGCCGCCCGGACGCACACCGGTGCAGACGGTGGCGCTTAGCGCGGGGCGGAGGCCGGAACTGGTCGAACGGATCCGCGCGGCCTGCGCCGAGGGCCGTCAGGCCTACTGGGTCTGCACCCTGATCGACGACAGCGACGAAGTGGTCGCGCAGGCCGCGCAGACCACGTTCGAAGGACTGTCGGCGCAGTTGTCGGAACTGCGGGTCGGGCTGGTGCACGGGCGGATGAAGGCGACGGAAAAGCAGGCCGCGATGCGCGCGTTCAAGGACGGCGAGACCGACCTGCTGGTCGCGACCACGGTCATCGAGGTCGGTGTCGACGTGCCGAACGCCTCGCTGATGATCATCGAGAACGCCGAGCGGCTTGGCCTGGCCCAGTTGCACCAGTTGCGCGGCCGGGTCGGTCGCGGCAGCGCGGCGTCCAACTGCGTGTTGCTGTACCAACCGCCGCTGTCGGCATTGGCGAAGCAGCGACTGGAAACGATGCGGCAGACCCAGGACGGTTTCGTGATCGCCGAGAAGGACCTGGAACTGCGCGGCCCCGGCGAGCTGCTGGGCACCCGCCAGACCGGGATCGCAGGATTCCGGGTCGCCGACCTGGTCCGCGACGCCGATCTGCTGCCGCGGGTCCACGAAGTCGGCGAACGGTTGATGGAACAGTCGCCGCAGCTGGCCGACCGGATCGTTGCGCGTTGGGTCGGCGGCGCCGCTCGCTACGCCTCGGCGTGATCCCCGGGCTGCGCGGATATCTCCCAAAGTTTGCTGCGCAAACCTTGGGCCCCGCCGGTGCGCTGCCACACCCCCATTCGCATCTGCGATGCGAATCGCCCCCTGACTCAGGGGGCTGGGTCCGTGCTGTATCGCATCCTGTAGGAGCGGCGTAAGCCGCGATTCTTTTGGAGCTCCCGAAGAAGGCCCATCGCGGCTTACGCCGCTCCTACGAAGAGCGTTCGTCCGCCCCATGAATCCAGCCTCCTGAGGCTGGGGGGACGATATCCGGCTGTGCGCGGATATCTCCCAAAGTTTGCTGCGCAAACCTTGGGCCCCGCCGTTGCGCTTCCACACCCCCATTCGCATCTGCGATGCGAATCGCCCCCTCACTCAGGGGGGAACGATATCCGGCTGCGCCCGGATATCTCCCAAAGTTTGCTGCGCAAACCTTGGGCCCCACCGTTGCGCTTCCACACCCCCATT
>NZ_VICD02000273.1 GCF_006546735.2 Marilutibacter maris
CGGACCCGTTGACCCGCGCCGCGCGCGTGATCAAGCGCTGGTTCACCGAGGGCAACGTGCCGGTCAAGGTCGGCATGCTGGTGCTGTTCGCCGGTGTCGCCGCGCTGCTCAAGTACGCCAGCGACCAGGGCTGGGTGGCGGTGCCGGTCGAGTTCCGCTACGCCGGCGTCGCCGCCGCCGCGCTGGCCGGGCTGGTGTTCGGCTGGCGTCAGCGCGAGCGCCGGCGCGTGTTCGCGCTGTCGTTGCAGGGCGGCGCGATCGGTGTGCTGCTGCTGGTGGCGTTCGCCGCGTTCAAGGTCCATCCGCTGCTGCCGGCGGGGGCCGCCTTCGCGCTGAGCGTGGTGCTGGTCGCCGGTGCCGGTGTGCTGGCGGTGATGCAGCGGGCGATCGCCTTGGCGGTACTGGGCATCCTCGCCGGCTTCCTTGCGCCGATCTGGCTGTCCACCGGCACCGGCAGCCATGTCGCGCTGTTCGCGTACTACGCGGTGCTCAACGCGGCGATCCTGGCGATCGCCTGGTGGCGCCCGTGGCGGGTGCTGAACCTGATGGGCTTCGTGTTCACCTTCGGCATCGGCACCCTCTGGGGCGTGCTGCAGTACCGGCCCGATCACTTCCAGACCACCGAGCCGTTCCTGTTGCTGTTCTTCGCCTTCTACCTGGCGATCCCGATCCTGTATGCGCGCCGGCGCGCCGCGGGCGGGCGCCGGATCGTCGATGCCTGCCTGGTGTTCGGCACGCCGCTGGTGGCGTTCTCGTTGCAGGCCGCGCTGCTGGAGGGCGCGCGCATGCCGCTGGCGTTCTGCGCGCTGGCCCTGGCCCTGGTGTACCTGGTGTTGGCGTGGATGCTGCGCATGCGCGAGCGCTACCAGCCGCTGGTCGCGCCCTACGCGGTGCTCGCGGTCGGCTTCGCGACCCTGGCGGTCCCGCTGGCGCTGTCCGCGCAAGCGACCGCCAGCGTGTTCGCGCTGGAGGGCGCGGCGGCGGTGTGGCTGGGCCTGCGCCAGCAGCGGCGGTTGCCGCAGATCGCCGGCCTGTTGCTGCAACTGGCCGCGGCGGGAAGCTTCCTGATCGGGCTCGAAGCCGGACCGCCGGCGCAGGCGCTGGCCAACCCGCGCTTCACCGGCGGCCTGCTGATCGCGATCGCCGGTTTCGCCAGTGCCTGGAGCTACCGGCGCTCGGCGAAGTCGGGCCCGGCCGCGCCCTATTACCTGTGGGGCCTGGTGTGGTGGATCGGGACGGCCTTGGCCGAGATAGACCGCTTCGCACCGCCGGCAGCGGACGCCGACCTGATCCTGGTGCTCGCGACGCTGACCGCGCTGCTGGCCGGCGTGGCCCGGCGCTGGATCGACGCGGCGGCACTGGACGTGACCGTGGCGGCGGCGCTGGCGGCGGCGGTACCGCTGGCGTTCGCCCAGGCCGACGCGCATGCGCAACCGTTTGCCGGCCTCGGCCTGCTGGCGTGGGTCCTGTACGCCGGATGCGGCATCTACACACTGTCCGGCCTGCGCCGCGTGGACGGTCGCGCGCGTGGCTTCGCCCATGCCGGCTGGGTCGCGGCCTGGACGGTGGCGCTCGGCCTCGGCCTGCTCGAACTGGCGAAACGGCTCGGCCTCGGCGACGGTTGGTGGGTGACGCTGGCCGCCGCGCCGCTGCTGGCGGTTGCCGCGGCGACCCTGTGGCGGCCGGGCTGGATCGGCTGGCCGCTGGCCACCGCGTTCCAGGCATGGAGGCCGGCGTTGCGCAACGGTCTGTTGCTGGTGCTGGCGCTGGCCTTCGTCAATGCCCTGACCTGGTCCGGCGACGCCGCGCCGCTGCCGTGGATCGCACTGCTCAACCCGCTGGACCTGTTCCAGGCCGGTGCGTTGCTGGTGCTTGCCAACGGCTTGCAGTCGATGCCGCAGCGCTCGCGCCTGCGGGCGCAGCATCCGATGCTGCTGGCCGTCGCCGGCTTTGCGCTGATCAGCGTGATCACCCTGCGCGCGACCCATCACTGGGGCGGCGTGGACTGGCGTCCGTCGATGCTGCAGACAAGCCTGGTGCAGACCGCGCTGACCGTGGTCTGGAGCATGCTTGGCGTGATCGGCTGGGTGGTCGGTTCCCGTCGCGGCCGGCGCACGCTGTGGCTGGCCGGCGCGGTGCTGATGGCGGTGGTGCTGGCCAAGCTGGTGCTGGTCGACCGCCAGCATCTGGGCAACCTGCTGGGGATCGCCTCGTTCATCGCCTACGGCCTGCTGTGCACCGCGGTCGGCTATTTCGCACCGGCGCCGCCGAAGACCGCGGCGCCCCGGGACTCTTCGGGAGAAACCGCATGAGGCCGCAGGTTCGGAGCGTATGTCGGATGGCCGCCGTTTTGGCGCTGCTGCCATGCTTTGCCGCGTTGGCGGCCGGGCGTCAGGACTACGGCTGGGAATGGCCGCTGACGCTGTCGCAGGACGATGCCGGCGCCTACCGGGTGACCCTGGACGAATTCGTCTACCGGCGCCTGCAGGATCCGCAGCTGCGCGATCTGGTGGTGTTCGACGGGGCCGGGGGGGCGGTGCCGACCGCAGTGCTGGCGCCCGAGCAGCCGCTGGCGCGGACCGCGCCCAGGCTGGCGCTGCCGTGGTTCGCGCTGCCGATGTCGAAGACACCGTCGGCGAGGCGCTGGGAACTGCTTAGCGAGTCCGACGCCGACGGCCGGCTGCGGCGGGTCGAGGTGAGCGGCGGCGCGCCCGCCGAGCGTGCCCAGGCCGATGTCCTGATCGTCGATCTGAGCCGGGTGCGCGAAGCGGTCGCCGCGCTGGAGCTGGAGTGGAAGCCGGTCGAGGCGCTCGACCTCGGCTACCGGGTCGAGGCCAGCGACGACCTCGATCACTGGCAGCCGTTGGCGACCCGCGGACGCCTGGTCGACCTGCAGCGCGAAGGGCGGCGTCTGCTGCACCGGCGCATCGACCTGTTCGGACTGCTGCCGCATCACCAACGTGCCCGCTACCTGCGCCTGACGCCCGACCGTGGCGACCAGGCGCTGGCGATCGCGTCGGTCGAGGCGGTGTTCGCGCCGCGCGCGACGGCCGCGCCACTGAGCTGGATCGAGCTGTCGCCGAGCCGCAGCTCCGACGATCGCCAGATGTACGAATTCCGGATCGACGGCCGCTTCCCGGTCGAGCAGGCCGATGTCGCGCTCGACGGCAATCACGCGGTCGAGTGGCGGCTGGAGAGCCGCGACGACGCGGATGCGCAATGGCGTTCGCGCGGCGCGCCGTGGATGGGCTACCAGGTGGGCGCGGAAGGCGGACGCTCGCGTCCCAACGCGTTGGCAACGAGCGTTCGCGATCGCCAGTGGCGGCTGCGGGCGAGCACGGCGGTCGCGACCGCCCCGGTTCTGCGCCTGGGCTATCGTCCCGAGGTCGCGGTATTCGTGGCCCAGGGCGCGCCGCCGTACGCGCTGGCGGCCGGCAGTGCCCGCGCGCTGCCGGAGCCTTCGCCGGTGCCGCGACTGGTCGAGGCGTTGCGCGAGCGTCACGGCCGCGACTGGCAGCCGGCGACCGCGTACCTGGGCAGTGCCCGGGTGCTGGCCGGCGAGGCGGCGCTGCGTCCGGACTGGAACTGGCGCAAGGGACTGCTTTGGGGCGTGTTGCTGATCGGCGCGCTGGTGGTGGCCGGACTGGCCCTGAGCCTGCTGCGCTCGAGCCGCGCCACGGCGGCCGCTGAAGCGGTGCCGGAGACGGCCGAGGATGTCGAGCCCGCGCCCGCCAACCCGGACAAACCCGACGCGGAGTGAGTCCCGTCGCGGCGCCTCACCGGGACCGCTCGGTTTCATTCGCGGCAGCGGGCCGCGACAATGGAGGGCCATGCATGCCGTGCGGGCCGCCCTGGCGGCAGGCCGCGCCGGCGAGCGCCCGGCCATGGAGGGCCGGGCCGGACGGACCGAAGACGGTCCGCTGCGCCAGGGAAGGCATGTTTCCTCCACTTCCAATTGAACAGTTCCAGCGAGCGACCACGATGACCATCCAGCGAATGACCGACCTCGATCTCACCGGCAAGCGGGTGCTGATACGGGAGGACCTGAACGTGCCGATCAGCGAGGGCCGGATCAGCTCCGAGCAGCGCATCCTCGCCGCGCTGCCGACGATGAAGCTGGCGCTGGAGAAGGGCGCGGCGGTGATGGTGACCTCGCACCTGGGCCGTCCGAAGGAGGGCCAGTGGAGCGAGGCCGACTCGCTGGCGCCGGTCGCCGCGCGCCTGTCCGAGCTGCTGGGCATCGACGTGCCGCTGGTGCGCGACTGGGTCGGCGGCGTGGAGGTGAAGCCCGGCCAGCTGGTCCTGCTCGAGAACTGCCGCATGAACGTCGGCGAGAAGGCCGACGACGAGGCGCTGTCGAAGCAGTACGCGGCGTTGTGCGACGTGTTCGTGATGGACGCCTTCGGTACCGCCCACCGCGCCCAGGCCTCCACCCACGGTGTGATCCGCGCGGCCACGGTCGCCGCCGGCGGTCCGCTGCTGATGGCCGAGCTGGATGCGCTGGCCAAGGCGCTCGACAACCCGGCGCGGCCGCTGCTGGCGATCGTCGCCGGCTCCAAGGTCAGCACCAAGCTGGAACTGCTGTCGTCCCTGGTCGGCAAGGTCGACCAGCTGATCGTCGGCGGCGGCATCGCCAACACCTTCATCGCCGCGATGGGGCACGGCGTCGGCAAGTCCCTGGTCGAGATGGATCTGGTCGACACCGCGAAGAAGATCATCGCCGACGCGCAGGCCCGTGGCGCCAGCATCCCGCTGCCGACCGACGTGGTGGTCGCGCCGGCGTTCGCCGCCGATGCGCCGGCGACGGTCAAGCCGGTCGATGCGGTCGGCGCCGACGACATGATCCTGGACATCGGCCCCGAGACCGCGCAGGCCTATGCGGCGCTGATCGGCAAGGCCGGCACCGTGGTCTGGAACGGCCCGGTCGGCGTGTTCGAATTCGGCGCCTTCGGCAAGGGCACCGAGGCGATGGCGCGCGCGATCGCCTCCAGTCCGGCGTTCTCGATCGCGGGCGGCGGCGATACCCTCGCCGCGGTCGACAAGTACGGGATCGCCGCCGATGTCGGCTACATCTCCACCGGCGGCGGCGCCTTCCTCGAATTCCTGGAAGGCAAGGAGCTGCCAGCGGTCGCGGCGCTGAAGGCGCGCGCGGCCTGATGGCCACGGCCCGGGCGACGCTGTTCTTCGACCTGGACGGAACGCTCATAGATTCGGCCACCGGCATCACCCGCTGCGTAGCCCATGCGCTGACCGCGATGGGACGCCCGGTGCCGCCGGATGCGGAACTGCGCGGCTGGATCGGCCCGTCGCTGCGCACCAGCTTCGGGCCGCTGTTCGACGACCCGACCGGGGTCGAGTCGGCGGTCGAGCACTATCGCCAGCGTTTCGATTCGATCGGTTGGCGCGAGCACGAGGTCTACGCCGGCATTGGCGAGACGGTCGAGGCCCTGGGTGCGCGCGGCCATCGCCTGGCGGTGGTCACCGCCAAGAACGAACCGCATGCACGGAGGATCGTCGCCCACCTGCCGTTCGGCGGCTGCTTCGCCGAGGTGATCGGTGCGACCCCGTGCGGCCGCCGCAGCGACAAGCCCGAGCTGATCGCCGAAGCGCTGGCGCGGCTCGGGCTGGATGCCGGCGATTGCTGGATGATCGGCGACCGGCGCATGGATATCGAGGGCGCGCATCACCACCGCATGCGCCACATCGGCGTGTTGTGGGGCTTCGGCGGCAGGGACGAGCTGGGTGCGGCCGGTGCCGAACACCTTGCCGCCGCGCCGCACGAACTGCTCGATCTGTTGGCCTGAACCGGCCGGCTCGGGCTTGCGCGCAGCCCCGTAGGAGCGGCGTGAGCCGCGATGGGGAACGATATCCGGCTGCGCGCGGATATCTCCCAAAGTTTGCTTCGCAAACCTTGGGCCCCGCCGTTGCGTCTCCACACCCCCATTCGCATCTGCGATGCGAATCGCCCCCTGACTCAGGGGGCTGGAGAGTCATGAATCCCAGACCGGTTGTCGTAGGAGCGGCGTGAGCCGCGATGAGGCTTTCATGGGAAGGTCCTCGCGGCTGACGCCGCTCCTACAGAAGCGTCTCTTCCGGCGTGGGGGTGTCAGCGCCGCGCTGCGCCCAGTCGCTTGCCAGCAGTCCGTAGAACGCGGTGTCGCTGATCTCGCCGGCCACCTGCCAGCGTTCGCGCAGCAGGCCTTCGCGGACGAAGCCCAGCCGTTCGGCGAGGCGGCAGGAGGCGAGGTTGCGCGGGTCGATGTCGGCCTCGATCCGGCGCAGGCCCAGGTCACCGAAGGCGTGGTCCAGCGCCAGGACGCCGGCCTCGCGTGCGAACCCGCGGCCCCATGAGCCACGCTCCAGCATGTAGCCGAACTCGGCTACTCCTTGCTCGGCGCTGATCCGGAACAGGGCGACGCCGCCGATCATGCGGCCGTCGCCGGGCGCGGCGATCGCCCAGCACAGCTGGCTGTCGGGGGCATTGCCGTTGAGGCTGGAATCGAACTTCGAATGCGCCTGTTCGATCCGCGTCCACGGCGGATGGCTCCAGTAGCGCATCGCTTCGGGATCGGAATGCAGTGCGAAGAAAGCGGCGAGGTCGTCCGGGCGATAGGGGCGCAGGCGGATCCGCGCGCCGGTGATGACCGGCGGTCGATAGGGCGGGGGAGTGTCGGTCACGCGTGCTCCGTCGTTTCGTCGTCACAGCCACAGCAGCGCCGCGCCGATCACGACGCCGGTCACCAGCAGCTGGATCAGGCAGAAACCCATGATATCGCGGGCCTTCAGTCCGGCCAGCGCCAGCGCCGGCAGCGCCCAGAACGGCTGGATCAGGTTGGTCCAGGCATCGCCCCAGGCCACGCCCATCGCGACCTTGGCCACGTCCGCACCCAGGGCCTCGGCCGCCGGCACCATGATCGGTGCCTGCACCGCCCACTGGCCGCCGCCGGAGGGCACGAACACGTTCAGCACGCCGCCGGCGATGAAGCTCCAGAACGGCAGGGTGTCGGCATCGGCGATCGCGACGAAGGCCTGCGACAGCGTCGCCGCCAGTCCCGACTCGACCATGATCGCCATGATGCCGGCATAGAACGGAAACTGGATGACGATGCCGGCGCCGCCGCGGATCGCCTGGGCGAGGCTGGCCAGCAGCCGGCGCGGCGTACCGTGCAGCACGATCGCCAGCATCAGGAAGGCGAAGTTGACGATGTTGAGGTTGAGTCCGCCGCCGCCGAGGAAGTGATCGACGAGGAAGCCGATGCCGGCCAGGCCGACCAGGGCCGCCAGCAGGCGGCTGTCCTCGAGCCGGTCGGCCGGCTGTGGCGCGCCGGAAGCCGTCGCCGCCGCCGGCTCCGGTGCGGGGCGATGGACCACCGCCTCGTTGTCGGACGGCAGCATCCAGCGGTTGACCAGCGGCACCAGCACGAACAGCGCGGCGAGGATCGCCAGGTTGTAGCCGGCGAAGATCGTCCGCGAGGTCGGCACCACGCCCATGGCGTCGACGAGGAAGTGGCCCTCGGTGGCGATGGTCAACGGGATCGAGCCGGCGAGGCCGCCGTGCCAGACCACGAAGCCGGAATATGCGCTGGCGACCAGCAGCCGGTAGTCGACCCGGACCTGGCCGGCCAGCTCGCGCGCGAACAGCGCGCCGACCACCAGGCCGAAACCCCAGTTGACCCAGCTCGCGGTCAGCGACACCAGGCTGACCAGGACGATCGCCATGCCGGGTGTGCGCGCCAGCGCGGCCAGCCGCGCCAGCAGGGCCTTCACCGGTGGCGTGCTGGCGAGCATGAAGCCGGTGACCAGCACCAACAGCATCTGCATCGAGAAGCCCAGCAGCGCCCAGAACCCGCCGCCCCACATCCGCAGCACCGCCAGCGGCGCCTGCCGCTCGACCGTCATCGCGGCGATCGCCGCGACCAGGCTCAGCAACAGCACCAGCACATAGGCATCGGGCAGATAGCGTTCGACCAGGCGCACGGCCGGTCGCGACAGGCGGTTGAGCATCGGCTTTCCGGTTCGGCACCGGCATCGGCCGGCACCGGAAAACTAACCGAAAACCGCGCCGGGTTCCGCGCGCAGCGTTGCGCACCTGCAGCAAATCCGCGATCGCTGGTCTGCTTTGGCGGTGGCGGTTCGATACCAGCGGCGGGGCCTTGCCGATGCGCAATCGATTTCCGCATGGATCGAGCAACAGCTGTGCTAGCGTCGGCAGGATCGCCCCAGCACCGTTCGCCGATGACCGCACAGCAGCGCCGTACCAAGATCCTTGCCACCCTCGGGCCCGCCACCGATCCGCCGGGCGTGCTGGAGCAGCTGCTGAAGGCCGGTGTCGACGTGGTGCGGCTGAACTTCTCGCACGGCGACCCGTCCTCGCAACTGGCGCGGGCCGAGGCGGTGCGCGCCGCCGGCAGGAAGGTCGGTGTCGAGGTCGGCATCCTCGCCGACCTGCCCGGTCCGAAGATCCGCATCGAACGCTTCGCCGACGGCAAGGTCGAGCTGAAGACCGGCGACGCCTTCGACCTGGTCGCCAGCGAGGATGCGCCGGCGGGCACCCGCCGCGAGGTCGGGGTCAGCTATCTCGGCCTGCCCGGTGATGTCGCTCCCGGCGACACCCTGCTGCTCGACGACGGCCTGATGCAGCTGCGGGTCGAGCGGGTCGAGGGCGCACGCATCCACTGCACCGTGCTCAACGACGGTGTGTTGTCCGATCGCAAGGGGCTCAACAAGCTCGGCGGCGGACTCTCGCTGGGGGCGTTGACCGAGCGCGACCGCGAGCTGATCAAGGTCGCCGCCGATGCCGGCGCGGACTTCATCGCGGTGTCGTTCTGCCGCAACGCCGAGGACATGGAGGAGGCGCGCCGCGCCGCCCGCGAGGCCGGCTGCGAGGCGGCCCTGGTCGCCAAGGTCGAACGTGCCGAGGCGATCGAGAACCTGGTCGAGATCGTCGACGCCAGCGACGTGGTGATGGTCGCGCGCGGCGATCTGGGCGTGGAGATCGGCGATGCCGAGCTGCCGGGCCTGCAGAAGAAGATCATCAAGGTCGCGCTGGAGCGCAACAAGGTGGTGATCACCGCGACCCAGATGCTGCAGTCGATGGTGGAAAGCCCGATCCCGACCCGCGCCGAGGTGCTCGATGTCGCCAATGCGGTGATCGACGGCACCGACGCGGTGATGCTGTCGGCCGAGTCGGCCGCCGGCCGCTACCCGGTTCGCGCGGTCGAGGCGATGGCGCGGATCTGCCTCGGCGCCGAGCGCCAGTTCGCCCACGACACCGATTTCGAGGCGGCTCCGCGCAACCTGCAGCGGGTCGACCAGGCGATCGCGATGGCGACGATGTTCCTCAGCGAGCACATCGGTCTGCGCGCGGTGGTCGCGATGACCGAGTCCGGCGGTACCGCGCGCTTCCTGTCGCGATTCCGTTCCGGCGTGCCGATCTACGCGTTCTCGCGCCATGCCGGCGCGCGGCGGCGGATGGCGATGATGCGCGACGTGTTCCCGATCGACTACGACAGCCGCGGCCAGACCCCAGGCGAGGCCGGACGCGGCGCGATCCAGCGCCTGGTCCAGGCCGGCCTGCTGGGGGGCGGCGAACGGGTGGTGTTCACCAGCGGCGAGCGCATGGAGCACCGCGGTTCCACCAATACGCTGCGCCTGTTGGAGGTCGGTCCCGACGGCCAGGCGGTGGGGCTGGGCGAGCTGTAGCGGCGCCCGAGGGGCGGGCAGCGGCGGCGGTCGTCTACCGGTACCGTGAACTGGTATTGAAATCCGGGGTGTGTGGTCTGCAAGTTGTTGATTGTTGGTCGCCGTGGGGAGGCGGAGCCGCCCGCTCGCGGCTATAATGCCGGGCTTCCCACCCGTTCCCTGCAGGATCCCCATGAGCATCGAACAGCTTGCCGAAACCGCCCTGGCCATGGTCGCCCCGGGCAAGGGCATCATCGCGATCGACGAGTCGACCGGCACCATCGCCAAGCGCTTCGCCGGCGTCGGCGTCGAGAACACCGAAGAGAACCGCCGCGCCTACCGCGAGCTGCTGCTGACCACGCCCAAGCTGAGCGATTACATCTCCGGCGCGATCCTGTACGACGAGACCCTGCGCCAGTCGACCAAGGACGGCGTGCCGTTCGCCAAGGTCATGACCGACGCCGGCATGATCCCGGGCATCAAGGTCGACAAGGGCACCCACGCCCTGGCCGGTTTCCCGGGCGAGGTGGTCACCGAGGGCCTGGACGGCCTGCGTGCACGCCTGGAGGAGTACTACAAGCTCGGCGCGCGTTTCGCCAAGTGGCGCGCGGTCATCAACATCGGCGACGACATCCCGTCGGGCACCTGCATCGACGCCAACGCGCATGCGCTGGCCCGCTACGCCGCGCTGTGCCAGGAGCAGGGCCTGGTGCCGATGGTGGAGCCGGAGGTGATCATGGACGGCAGCCACGACATCGACACCTGCTACGAGGTGACCGAGGTGACCCTGCGTTCGCTGTTCGCCTCGCTGTACGAGCAGAACGTGATGCTGGAGGGCACCATCCTGAAGGCCTCGATGGTGCTGCCGGGCACCACCAGCGGCGACAAGGCCAGCGTCGAGGAAGTCGCCGCGGCGACCCTGCAGTGCCTGAAGTCGACCGTGCCGGCGACCCTGCCGGGCATCGTGTTCCTGTCCGGCGGCCAGAGCGACGAGGACGCGACTGCGCACCTGGACGCGATGAACCGCATGGGGCCGAACCCGTGGCCGCTGTCGTTCTCCTACGGCCGTGCGATGCAGCAGGCCGCGCTGAAGCTGTGGGGACAGGACATCGTCAACAACGTCGCCGCCGCGCAGAAGACCGTCTACGAGCGCGCCCGCGACAACGGCCTGGCCGCGCTGGGCGAGTGGAGCAAGGCCGCGTAAGCGAAGCCGCCACTGTCGTACCGAGAACGCCGGCCCCGTGCCGGCGTTTTCTTTGGCCCGGGAGCCGACGGCTCTTGCGCCCCGGAGGGAGCGGCGGTACCGCGATCGGAGTTCGGAGGAAGGCCTCATCGCGGCTTACGCCGCTCCTACATCAGGTACTCACGGACCCAATCCCCCAGTAGGAGCGGCGTAAGCCGCGATCCCCGGACTGCGCCCTGGAATCCCCAAAGTTTGCTGCGCAAACCTTGGGCCCCGCCGTTGCGCTTCCACACCCCCATTCGTGCCTGCGGCACGAATCGCCCCCTGACTCAG
>NZ_VICD02000274.1 GCF_006546735.2 Marilutibacter maris
CGGGCAGGGGGGCGTACTGCGGCATCGCCGCGGTCGGCGGCGCCTCGTCGTCGCCGGCACGGTAGAAGTCGTCGTCGCGCCCGCGCAGCAGTACCAGCAGGAACAGCAACAGGCCGAATACGAACGCCGCGGCGAGCGCCCACAGCAGCATGCGCCGCGATGGCAGCCAGGACGACAGGTCGAAGCGCCGCGAGCCGGGCTCGGACGGTTCGGGCGAAGGCGGGTTCGGCGAGGTGGTCATGGGCGGCGATGCGGAAACGGATTCGATACGTCGCGGTGGGCTGCGCATGCCCGCATTCTTGCACGCCGGGCGATGAACCTGCCGGCAACGCGTCGCGCCCGGAGCCACGGCCAAGACAGCCGCGCCCGGACCGGCGATAATCAGCGGCCCCTTCGCTCACGTCTTGCGAGATCCGGACCGATGCTCGATCCCAGCCTGCTGCGCCAGAACCCCGCCGACCTTGCCGCCCGCCTGCGCGAAATGCGCGGCTACGAGCTCGACGCCGACGCGCTGGCCTCGCTGGAGGTCGAACGCAAGCAGGTGCAGGTGCGCACGCAGGAGCTGCAGAACCTGCGCAATACCCGCTCCAAGGCGATCGGCCAGGCCAAGGCCAAGGGCGAGGACATCGCGCCGCTGCTGGCCGAGGTCGCCGGCTTCGGCGACGAGCTGAAGGCCTGCGAGGCGCAACTGGAGGACATCAAGGCGCGCCTGGACGCGATCACCTTCGGCATACCGAATCTGCCGCACGACGACGTGCCGGCCGGCGCCGACGAGAACGCCAACGTCGAACAGCATCGTTGGGGTACGCCGCGCAGCTTCGATTTCGAGATCAAGGACCATGTCGAACTCGGCGCTCGCCACGGCTGGCTCGACGGCGACACCGCCGCCAAGCTGTCCGGCGCGCGCTTCACCGTGCTGCGCGGACAACTGGCGCGGCTGCACCGGGCGCTGGCGCAGTTCATGCTCGACCTGCACACCTGCGAGCATGGCTTCGAGGAGACCAACGTCCCGCTGATCGTCAATGCCGACAGCCTGTACGGCACCGGCCAGTTGCCGAAGTTCGAGGAGGACATGTTCGCCACCGAACTGGGCGAGCAGAAGCGCTATCTGATCTCCACTTCGGAGATATCGCTGACCAACATCGTCCGCGACGAGATCGTCGAGGCCGAGCGCCTGCCGCTGCGGATGACCGCGCATTCGGCCTGTTTCCGCTCCGAGGCCGGCAGCCATGGCCGCGACACCCGCGGCATGATCCGCCAGCACCAGTTCGAGAAGGTCGAGCTGGTCAGCATCGCCCGGCCCGACGACAGTTACGCCGAGCACGAGGCGATGACCCGCGCCGCCGAGGTGGTGCTGGAGAAGCTCGGCCTGCCGTACCGGCGGATGCTGCTGTGCAGCGGCGACATGGGGTTCTCGGCAGCCAAGACCTACGATCTGGAAGTCTGGCTGCCATCGCAGCAGACCTACCGCGAGATCTCCTCGGTCTCCAACTGCGAGGCCTTCCAGGCCCGCCGCATGCAGGCGCGCTGGCGCAATCCGGAGACCGGCAAGCCGGAGCTGGTGCACACCCTCAACGGTTCCGGCGTCGCGGTCGGCCGTGCCCTGATCGCGGTGATGGAGAACTACCAGAACGCCGACGGTTCGATCGACATTCCCGAGGCGCTGCGGCCGTACATGGGCGGCGTGGCGCGGATCGCCTGATTCCGCGACTCCGGGGCTGCGCCCGGGAATCCCCAAAGTTTGCTTCGCAAACCTTGGGCCCCGCCGTTGCGCTTTCACACCCCCATTCGCGCTACGCGCGAATCGCCCCCTGACTCAGGGGGGAACGATATCCGGCTGCGCCCAGATATCTCCCAAGATTTGCTTCGCAAACCTTGGGCCCCACCGTTGCGCTGCCACACCCCCATTCGCATCTGCGATGCGAATCGCCCCCTGACTCAGGGGGGAACGATATCCGGCTG
>NZ_VICD02000275.1 GCF_006546735.2 Marilutibacter maris
GGTCCTCGGCCAGCGCGCTCATTGCGCCGCGCGCTCGCCTTCGAACGGTTTCGCGGCCGCCGCCAGCGCGCGCGCCAGCGCCGCCTCGACATCGGCCACCAGATCGTCGACCGCCTCGATCCCGACCGACAACCGCAACAGGCCGTCGCCGATGCCGGCCGCCGCGCGCGCCTCCGCGCTCATCGCCGCGTGGGTCATCGTCGCCGGATGCGCGACCAGGCTCTCAACGCCGCCCAACGACTCGGCCAGGGTGAAGCACTCCAGACCGTCGAGGAAGGCGCGCACCGCCGCCTCGCCGCCCTTGATCTCGACACTGAGCATCGCACCGAAGCCGCGCTGCTGGCGCGCGGCGACCGCGTGGCCCGGGTGCGCGGCGCGGCCGGGATAGTGGATCGCCGCGACCGCCGGATGCGACTCCAGCAGCTCGACCAGGGCGACGGTGTTCTCCTGGTGCACGCGCAGGCGCGCATCCAGGGTGCGCAGGCCGCGCAGAGTCAGGAAGCTGTCGAACGGCGAGCCGGTCAGCCCGAGGCAGTTGCCCCACCAGGCCAGTTTGTCGCCCAGCTCGGCCTCGCGCGCGATCACCGCGCCGCCGACCACATCGCTGTGGCCATTGATGTACTTGGTGGTCGAATGCACGACGATGTCGGCGCCGAACTCGATCGGCCGCTGCAGCGCCGGCGACAGGAAGGTGTTGTCGACCACCGCCACCGCGCCATGCGCATGCGCGGCCTCGATCACGAAGCGCAGGTCGGTGATCCGCAGCAGCGGGTTGGACGGTGTCTCGATCCAGACCAGCTTGGGATTCGCCGCCAGCGCCTCGGCCAGCGCGCGCGGGTCGGTGAGGTCGACGGTGAGCAGGTTGAAGGCGCCCTTGGCGGCCAACGCGTTGAACAGGCGCCAGCTGCCGCCGTAGGCGTCATGCGGCACCACCAGGGTGTCGCCCGGCTGCAGGCAGGCATGCAGGACCAGGGTGATCGCGCCCATGCCGGTCGCGGTCACCACCGCGTTGTGGCCGCCCTCCAGTTCGGCCAGCGCCTCGGCCAGCAGGTCGCGGGTCGGATTGCCGCTGCGGGTGTAGTCGTAGGTGCGCTTGTCGTTGAAGCCGGCGAAGCTGAAGTTCGACGACAACACGATCGGCGGGGTGACCGCGCCGAAGGCGGGGTCGCGATCGATACCGGCCCGCACGGCGGCGGTACACAGGCTGCGGGTGCTCATGCGGGAATCTCCTGGTTCGAGGTCGGCGCGGGGGAAGCGGGGGTGTTGGAGGCGCCTGCCAGTGCGGCGCGCAGGATCACGTCGATGTCGGCCTCCTCCTTGAGGAAGGCGTCGTGGCCGTAGGGCGAGCGCAGCACGTGCAGGCGCGGATGCGGGCAGGCGCCGGCATGCAGCGCGGCGAACAGCGCCTGCGCGTCGGCCAGCGGCACCAGCCGGTCCTCGGCCACCGCGACCACGCTGACCGGCACCCGGATCCGCGCAGGCTCGACCGCCTGCAGGTCGATCGACTCCGACAGGCGCAGGTAGGCGGTCGGCGAACTGCGACCGACGAAGCGCGCCGCGCAATGGTCCAGATAGTCCTCGGCGCCGACCCGTACCCGCCCTTCGACCACCCGCGCCGGCGCGAAGCGCTCGTCGAACTCCTCCGGGGTGCGGTAGCTCAGGATCGCGAACTGGCGCGCCAGGGCCAGGCCGTGGGTCTCGTCGCACTGCAGCGAGCCCAGCGCCACCGCGCGGCGCTGCAAGGCGCGCCAGGCGCTGGCGTAGGGGTGGGCGCGGTGGACGCCGCTGATCGCGACCAGCTGGCCCAGCCGGTCGCCGTGCAGGACCGCGAACTGCAGACCCACCATCGCGCCGTAGGAGCTGCCGACGAAGGCGTCGATGCGTTCGATCCGCAGCGCGTCGAGCAGGGCCGCGACGGCCTCGGCCTGGTCGGCCGGATCCAGCGGCACATCGAGCGTGCCGTCGGCGCCCAGCCAGTCGAGCGAAACGATGCGGCAGCGCCGCGGATCCAGCGCACGCCCCTCGCCGACCTGCGCCGGCCACCAGCCCGGCGCCGGAAAGGCACGACTGGGAGCGAGGTGGCGGTCGGCGGAGATGCCGCCGGCGACGAACACGACCGGCGCTTGCGTGCCGGCGGTCCGATCCTGGATCTCGTAGCGCAGCACCACCTCGCGCACGCCGGCATGGCGCAACGTAAGGACGACCGCGATCTCGCCGCGCACCGCATCGCCACGATCGACGGCGGAGACGTTGGTCGGGACGGGAACGGCGGCGGCGCAGGCGGGGCCGCCCGCGTCGAAGCGCGGCGGACAGGCGGCCTCGACGGGCTCGGATGCGTTGGTGCTGTGGGTCAGGCTCATGGCGTGGATCCGGTATGACGGGGCCATCGAGCCAGACGCAGCGTCCGCACCGCGGATGCGGGCAAACGGCACGACCATCTTCCGGTGGGCCGTCCGGCGCATGCGCAAGGCATGCATCGGTCCGGCGGATCACCGCAGGAATTGGCACCTTGTGCAGCATTCACTGCACCGGTTGCCCCGACGTCAAAGGGCCTGTCCCTCAGTCGGTCTCGATGGATGGCCGGCAGTCTGCCAGCGCTTCCACGGCATGTCAATCGCTTTATTGCGATGAAGCGATCTATATTCTGCCGCACGCATCCGGCGACCGCACCGATTCAAAAGCGCTGGGCCGCGTCATGCCTTCCCGCATACACTCCAGACCGATGAACATTCGCCTCTCGACCCTGACGGCCACGGCCGCGCTGCTGGCCGCGGTGCTGACCGGCTGCGCCAGCGCCCCCGATGCCCGCAACACCTCCCGCTCCAGCGACGCCGCATTGACCGGTGCCGGCGGCCTGAGGCCGACCGCGGTGGTGCCGGAGAGCTTCGTGACCGACCCGGCCGACGGCGAGGAGCTGGACTCGCTGGCAACCTGGCCCACCGAGAACGGCGACACCTGGCTGATCGCGACCGCGAAGGCCAGCCACCGCCTGCTGGTATTCGACGCCGACACCGGGGCGCTGCTGCGCAGCGTCGGCGGCAAGGGCGAGGCACTGGGCCGGTTCAAGCGGCCCAACGGTGTGACCGTGCAAGGCGACCACCTGTTCGTCGTCGAGCGCGACAACCACCGCGTACAGGCGTTCAGCCTGCCCGGGTTCGCGCCGCTGGCGGTGTTCGGCGACAGCGCGCTGCGCAGCCCCTACGGCATCTGGATCCATGAGCCGGTGCCGGGCGAGTATTCGGCCTACGTCACCGACAGCTTCATGTACGGCGAGAAGTACGACCGGGTGCCGGCATGGGAAGAGCTGTCGGAACGGGTCAAGCACTTCTCGATCCGCTTCGATCCCGCCAATGGCGCACTCGATGCCCGCCTGCTCGGCCAGTTCGGCGATACCTCGCCGGAAGCGGCCCTGCGCATGGTCGAGTCGATCGCCGGCGACCCGGCCAACGACCGCCTGCTGATCGCCGATGAGGACCGCCGCCACGTGTCGACGCTGCGCGACTACACCCTTGCCGGCCAGTACACCGGCCGCAGCCTGCCCGACGCCTCGTTCGGCGCCGAGGCCGAGGGCGTCGCGCTGTGGAGCTGCCGCGACGGCGACGGCTACTGGATCGCGGTCGACCAGCTCGCACCGCTGACCGTGTTCCACCTGTTCGACCGGCGCACGCTCGAGCATCGCGGCAGCTTCAAGGGCGAGCTCACCTCCTACACCGACGGCATCACCCTGCACTCGGCGGCCACCCGCGGCTTCACCGGCGGCGCGCTGTACGCGGTGCACGACGACAAGGCGGTCACCGCGTTCGACCTGCGCGAGGTCGTGCGCGCCCTGGGCCTGAACCCCAATTGCACCGAATGAGCGGCCGCGGATAATCGCGGTACGGTTCCTGTCTTCCGCACGCCCGCCGCGCATGTCCGCTCCCCCACTCCTACGGTTCGCCGCCGCCTTCGCACTGCTGGCGCTCGCCACGCCCGATGCCGGGGCCGGCAAGCTGTATCGCTGGACCGATCCGGACGGCATCACCCACTACGGCGACCACCGCCCCGAGGCGCCGACCGGAGCGGTCACCGAGATCCCGGTCCGCGCCGAGCCCTCGGCGATGGCGCGCCTGCGCATCGAGAGCGACGCGGGCCGATACCTGGCCTGGGCCGACAACACCCTGGACGGACCGATCGAGGTGATGCTGCACTTCAACCGGCAGACCAACGTGAGCGGCATGCCGGCGCTGCCGGCGCGCGCGACCGTCCCGGCGCGCGGCAGTGCCCTGGTGTCGGTGCTGAGCCCGTCGGGCCCCGGCCACGACAGCCGCTTCGAACTGCGCCTGGACGCCCTGCCCGGCTCGCCGAACGCCCGACCGCAGGACGTCGAATACCTGCTGCCGCTGCAGCAGGACGCACTGCACATCGAACAGGGCTACGGCGGCAGCTTCAGCCATCGCGACCCGCAAAACCTGTACGCGGTCGACTTCGCCGCGCCGATCGGCACTCCGGTGCTGGCCGCGCGCGCGGGACTGGTGATGCAGGTCGAATCAGACTTCGACCAGGCCGGCCTGAACATGGAGAAGTACGGCGGCCGAGCCAACCTGATCCGCATCCTCCACGACGACGGCACCATGGCGCTGTACGCGCATCTGCGCGAGGGTGGCGTGCATGTCAGGGTCGGCCAGCGGGTCCGCGCCGGCCAGGTCATCGGCCTTTCCGGCAACACCGGCTTCACCACCGGCCCGCATCTGCACTTCGTGATCCAGGTCAATCGCGGCATGCGCCTGGAATCGCTGCCGTTCCGGATGCGCGGCCCACAGGGCAGCCTGCGTTTCAGCCTGCCGCAGTGACCACGCGCTGTTTCAGGTCCCGGCGGGCGGCGGCGCAAGCCGATCGGCAGCGGACCTGGAGGCGGGGTGCCTGGTCGCGGTGCTGTGCCGGCTGAAGGCTTGTCCGTCCGTGCTGCCCCCAAGGCGCCGTCAGGGCCGCCGGTGATGCCCGTGGATCGGCGCGGCCGGACCGCCCGTTCATCTTCGCTCGCGAAAAGCGGGGCGGCGGGGCGGGCAGCTTCCCGGCTTGCCCCCCC
>NZ_VICD02000276.1 GCF_006546735.2 Marilutibacter maris
CGCAGCGGCCGCGACGGCCGCCGCTCGGCATCATCGACGGCCCGCCCGGGCAACCTGAACCGGTGCGCGGCCCACCAGGCGATCAAGGGCATGCCCAGCAGCCACAGCGGCAGCCAACCCAACTGCGGATGCACGCCGCGCGCCTCGGGGACAAGGATCAGCAACACCGCGCCGATCGCGACGACGGCGCGCAGCACCTCGTCGAGCACAGGGTGCGGTGGCGGGCGATCGCCCGCGGACGTGGACAGGACGGGGGAACGGTGGGCATGGACGGTGTTCATGACGGGCTCCTTTGCTGTGGAGCCACTGTCGCCGCTCGCCATCTCAGCGGCTAAGACAGGGCGAGGACGCCGCTCACGCACGACGAAACAGCTCCTGTAGGAGCGGCGTGAGCTGCGACCCCGCCCCTCCCGGTAGAGCCCCATCGCGGCTTACGCCGCTCCTACGGCATGAAAGCATGGCCCAGCCCCCTGAGTCAGGGGGCGATTCGCATCGCAGATGCGAATGGGGGTATGGAAGCGCAACGGCGGGGCCCAAGGTTTGCGAAGCAAACTTTGGGGATTCCCGGGCGCAGCCCGGGGATCGCGGCTTACGCCGCTCCTACAGGACAGGGACGGGTGGCCCAGCCCCCTGAGTGAGGGGGGCGATTCGCGCGCAGCGCGAATGGGGGTGTGGCAGCGCAACGGCGGGGCCCAAGGTTTGCGAAGCAAACTTTGGGGATTCCCGGGCGCAGCCCGGGGATCGCGGCTCACGCCGCTCCTACGGGGTCTCCAGGGAGGCAGTTGCGATGGCGGCGATCAATAGCCGGCCAGGTCGAGCGCCTTGTCGGCCTCGCGGTGGCCCAGTTCGATCAGCTCGGCGGCGCGCCAGAACTCGTAGAACTGACAGGCATCGCGCGGTATCCGGATCACCAGCTCGGGCGGGTCCAGCGCCAGCTGCACGCGCGCGATCTGCGCCTGCATGGTGTCCAGCGAGCGCGCCATCAGCTCGCTGAAGCCCATGCCCGGCAAACCTTCCACGGCCAGCGCCGGATCGGCCTCGCCATCGCGGTCGCGGTGCAGCCAGCGATCGATGCGACGGCGCCAGGCCGAGCGCGGTTCCGCTGCGGCCACGTCGGCCAGGTCCGGGGCCCCGTCGTCCGCCTCCGCCGGCGTCCCCGGCGGGCGCTCGGGCCAGCCGTGCATGTCGACCGCGATCAGGCGCTGCGCATCGGACAACCGGCTGGCGGCGATCGGCAGCGGCGCCAGCAGGCCACCGTCGACCAGGTCGCGGCCGTGCAGGCGATGCGGAGTAAACACGCCGGGGATCGCGATCGAGGCGCGCACCGCGTCCCACAGGTCGCCCTCGCGCAGCCATACCTCGCGCTGACGCACCAGGTCGACCGCGACCGCGGTGTAGTCGATCGGCAGGTCCTCGATCCGCGGCGAACCGGTCAACTCGCGCAGCGCCGCCATCAACCGGTCGCCCTCGAACAGCGCCGCACGTCCCAGCGCCGGATCCAGCAGGCGCAGCATCTGCGCGCGGCTCAGGCCCAGCAGCCAGTCGCGATAGGTATCCAGTTGCCCGGCGGCGAACAGCCCGCCGACCAGGGCGCCGGCCGAGGAACCGGCCACCGCCACGATCTTCAGGCCACGCGCCTGCAGGGCCTGGATCACCCCGATCTGGGCCAGCCCGCGCGCACCACCGGCGCCGAGCACCAGGGCGACGCGCTCGTGGCGGCGGATCCGCGGCGGGTCGGAGGTCATCATGGCGCGGACCGGACGATCGCCTCAGTCGTACTGGCTCAGCGCCAGCGACAGCAGCGCGCGCGCCTGCTCGCGCAGCACCGGCGGCTCCACGATCTGGGCGTCGCTGCCGTAGTGCAGCACGTCCATCAGCAGCTCGCGGCCGTTGCTGTAGGGCAGCTTCAGCTCGTAGCGGCCATCCGGCAGGAACCGGCCCTGCTGCTGCGAGTGCCAGTGTTCGTCGGCGACCCAGCGCGCGGCCTTGGCGTTGAACACGATCGTCGCCCAGCCGCGCGGGGTGCCGGAGAAAATGCCGTAGCTCGATGCCAGCTGGCGGTCCAGCTCCTCCTCGGGCACGTCGGTCGCATCGGTCTCGCCCAGCCTGGCCGCGGTGATGCGGTCGACCGCGAAACTGCGCAGCGCGTCGCGCGCATGGTCCCAGGCGTCGAGATACCAGTTGTCGCGGTAGTGGGTCAGCCGCTGCGGCGACACCGCGCGGCGGGTGCTCTCGTCGGTGGAGCGCGCCCGGTACTCGAAATCCAGCCGCTTGCGGTCGAGCACCGCGGTGGCGACGGTGCGGAACGCGTGTTCGTCGAGCTTGCGGGTGCGATGCGGCACCACCCGCACCCGCTCCATCGGCACCCGGCGGCCGCCGGCGTGCTCGTCGAGCAGCTTCTCGATGCGCTGCTGCAGCGGCGCCAGCGCGTTCGACAGCACACCGCCGCCGCTGCGCATCAGCAACTGCTGCGCGGCCAGCAGCGAATGCAGCTCCTGCGAACTCAGCCACAGGCCCGGCAGCTCGAAGCGGTCCTTCTCGTCGGCGTCGTAGCTGAAGCCGGCCTCGCCGTTGCCGACCACCGGCGCCATCAGGAAGTCGCGCAGGTAGGCCAGGTCGCGGTAGGCGGTGGCGCGCGAGCACTCCAGTTCCTCCATCAACCGCTGCACCGTGACCGGGTAGCGGGCGCTGGAGAGGATGCGGTGCAGGGCGTGGATGCGTTCGATGCGTTCCATGGCGGACCGGCCGGGATCGGAGGGACGGGGTGCCTAGCATGGCATCGTCGCGCGGTCGTATGCCATCGCCCATGTCTCGCCAAGCCGGAATCGCGGGCGCACAATACCGCCATGCCCGGTTCCAGCCCGCTCGGCCCGTCCGAGCCCGCCATCGACCTGTCGCCGACGCCCGGCGAGGAGGTCAAGACCACGACCTGCTACATGTGCGCCTGCCGCTGCGGCATCAAGGTGTGGCTGCAGGACGGGCGCATCCGCTACATCCAGGGCAATCCCGACCACCCGGTCAACCAGGGCGTGCTGTGCGCCAAGGGCTCGGCCGGGATCATGCAGCACTACTCGCCGGCGCGGCTGGACAAGCCGTTGCTGCGGGTGGGCGAGCGCGGCAGCGGCGAGTTCCGCGAGATCGAGTGGGACGAGGCGCTGGAGATCGCGACCGCCTGGCTGGCGCCGATCCGCGAACGCAACCCCGATGAGCTGGCCTTCTTCACCGGCCGCGACCAGAGCCAGGCCCTGACCGGCTGGTGGGCGCAGCAGTTCGGCACGGTCAACTACGCCGCCCATGGCGGTTTCTGCTCGGTCAACATGGCCGCCGGCGGGCTGTACACGCTCGGCGGCAGTTTCTGGGAATTCGGCGAGCCGGACTGGGAACACACCCGCTACCTGATGCTGTGGGGCGTGGCCGAGGACCACGACTCCAATCCGATCAAGCTCGGCCTGGCCAGGGTCAAGGCCAACGGCGCCAAGATCGTCGCGGTGAACCCGGTGCGCAGCGGCTATGGCGCGATCGCCGACGAGTGGATCGGCATCCGCCCCGGCACCGACGGCCTGTTCGCGTTCGCCCTGATCCACGAACTGCTCAAGGCCGACCGCATCGACCTCGACTACCTGGTCCGCTACGCCAATGCGCACTGGCTGGTGATCCGCAATCCCGGCGGCGCCGACGACGGGCTGTTCGCGCGCGATGCCGAGGGCCGGCCGCTGTGCTGGGACCGCGACGCCGGACAGGCGGTCGATGCCGGCGCCACCGGCATCTCGCCGGCGGTGGTCGGCGAGTATGCGCTGGACGACGGCCGTCGCACGGTGCCGGTCTTCCACCTGGTCGCCGAGCGCTACCTCGACCCGCAGTACGCGCCCGACGCGGTCGCCGAGCGCTGCGGCGTGCCGGCGGCGACGATCCGCCGGATCGCCCGCGAACTGGCCGACGCCGCCTTCGAGCAGACGATCCGCCTGCCGATCGCCTGGACCGACGCCTGGGGCCGCGAGCACGCGGAGATGGTCGGGCGCCCGGTGGCCATGCATGCGATGCGCGGGATCAGCGCGCACAGCAACGGCTTCCATACCTGCCGTGCCCTGCACCTGCTGCAGATGCTGCTGGGCGCGGTCGACAGCCCCGGCTCGTTCCGCTACCAGCCGCCGTTCCCGAAACCGATCGCGCCGCCGAACCGCCCCGGCAAGGCGCGCAACGACGACGGCGTGCTCGACGCCGCGCCGCTGGGCTTCGTGCACGGCCCGGAGGACCTGGTGGTCGATGCCGACGGCCAACCGCGCCGCATCGACCACGCCTATTCCTGGGCCTACCCGCTGTCCGCGCACGGGATGATGCACACCGTCATCCGCAATGCCTGGGCCGGCGACCCGTACCGGATCGACACCCTGCTGATGTTCATGGCCAACATGGGCTGGAACTCGGCGATGAACACCGCCGAGACGATCGGCTGGCTGACCGACAAGGACGATGACGGCGACTACCGCATCCCGCGGATCATCTACAGCGATGCCTACGCCTCGGAGATGGTCGCCTACGCCGACCTGGTGCTGCCGGATACGACCTACCTGGAGCGCTTCGACGCGATCAGCCTGCTCGACCGGCCGATCTCCGACGCCGACGGCGCCAGCGACGCGATCCGCCACCCGGTGCTGGACCCGGCCCGGCAGGGCATGCGTGCCGATGGAAAGCCGCGCGACGTGCGCGGCTTCCAATCGGTGCTGATCGAACTGGGCGCACGCCTGGGCCTGCCCGGCCTGGTCAACGAGGACGGCTCGCCGCGTTATCGCGACTACGCCGACTACATCGTCCGTCATGAGCGCGCGCCCGGGGTCGGTCTGCTCGCCGGCTGGCGCGGCGGCGACGGCGAACTGGAGGCCAAGGGCCCACCGAATCCGCGGCAGTTGCAGCGCTACATCGACAACGGCGGCTTCTGGCGCAGCGAGGTCCCCGAGCATGCACGCTACTTCAAGATGGCCAACCGCGGCTACCTGGACTGGGCGCAGCGGATGGGTTTCATCGGCCACGCCGAACCGATCGTATTGCAGCTGTATTCGGAGACCCTGCAGAAGTTCCGCCTCGCCGCGCAGGGCCACGGCGCGCAGCAGCCGCCGGCCGCGCATCGCGAACGGGTCGCGACCTATTTCGATCCGCTGCCGATCTGGTACGAACCCTTCGAGGGCGAGCAGATCGCCGATGCCGCGCAACGCTATCCGCTCAGCGCGGTGACCCAGCGGCCGATGTTCATGTACCACGCCTGGGGTTCGCAGAACGCCTGGCTGCGCCAGATCACCGCGCGCAACTACCTGTACCTGCATCCGGACACCGGCGCGCGCCACGGCATCGCCGACGAGGACTGGATCACCGTCGCCTCGCATCTCGGCGAGATCACCGTGCAGGCGAAGTTCGCCGCCAACGTGCAGCCGGACACGGTCTGGACCTGGAACGCGATCGGCAAGCGCCGTGGCGCCTGGCGCCTGGACAAGGAGGCGCCGGAGGGCCGCAAGGGCTTCCTGCTCAACCACCTGATCTCCGACATCACCCCGAAGGGCGATTACGCCAACGCCGACCCGGTCACCGGCCAGGCGGCCTGGTTCGACCTGCGGGTGCGGATCGCGCCGGCGGCCACCGGCGGCGAGAGCGCGCCGCAGTTCGAGCCGCTGCCCCTGGGCGCGGC
>NZ_VICD02000277.1 GCF_006546735.2 Marilutibacter maris
ACCCCGAACAGCCAGACCTGCGCCACCCTGGCGCCGGGTGCGGACTGCGTGCTGGTCGGCACCTACACGGTGACCCAGGCCGACGTCGACGCCGGCGAGGTGGTGAACACCGGTACCGGCGAGTCCGACGAGACCCCGCCGCAGACCACGCCGCCGGTGACCACGCCGATCGACCAGGACCCCGAGCTGAGCCTGACCAAGGCGCTGACCAATGCGCCGAGTCCGATCGTGCTGGGCAGCGTGCTGGAGTACACCGTCACCGCGAGCAACAGCGGCAATGTGACCCTGCACAACGTGGTGGTCGGCGACGACCTGATCACCCCGAACAGCCAGATCTGCGCCACCCTGGCCCCGGGTGCGGACTGCGTGCTGGTGGGCACCTACACGGTGACCCAGGCCGACGTCGACGCCGGCGAGGTGGTCAACACCGGTACCGGCGAGTCGGACGAGACCCCGCCGCAGACCACGCCGCCGGTGACCACGCCGATCGAGCAGAACCCGGCGATCGAGACCACGAAGACCGCGGCCCTGATCGTCGACAACGGCACTCCGGGCGTGGGCAATGCCGGTGACGTGATCGCCTACGCGGTGACCGCGACCAATACCGGCAACGTGACCCTGGCCAACCTGACCGTGATGGACAGCCTGGAAGGCGGTGCCCCGGTCGCCCTGACCTGCGCGCCGACCACCCTGGCCCCGGGCGAGACCGCCACCTGCGAAAGCTACGAGCACACCATCACCCAGGCCGAGGCCGGCGCCGCCAAGCGCACCATCGACAACAACGTGGTGACCAGCGCCCAGACCACGCGCGGCGCTGCCCCGGTGTCGGTCGAGGCGACCAGCCAGGCGGTGGTCGAGGTCGAGGCCGATCCGGTGACGGTGCGGGCGATCAAGACCGCCAGCCCGCGCGACGTGCGTCCGGGCGACCTGGTCCGCTACAGCGTGGTGCTGGAGAACACCGGCGACATCGACGTGATCGACGCGGTGCTGATCGACACGCCGCCGGCCGGCTTCAACTTCGTCGAAGGCACGCTGACGGTGACCGATCGCGACGGTGCCGGGCGACTGGTTGGCACGCGTCCGATCCGGGTCGACCAGATCGACATCGCGGTCGGCGACCGGGCCACCGTCAGCTACCTGCTGCGGGTCGGCGCCGGCGTCGGACCGGGCGTGCACACCAACAGCGCCTACCTGGAGGACCGCGGCGAGACGGTGTCCAACGTCGCCACCGCCGACGTGCAGATCGTGTCCGACCCGTTGATGGACGACTCGCTGATCCTCGGCACGGTGTTCGACGACGGCGACGGCGACGGCTGGCAGGACAGTGCCGCCCTGACCGGTGTGCGGGTGCGCGGCGGATTCGCCGCCGACGCCTATGTCGCCGGTTCGACCACGATCGATCGCGGGCAGGGCGCGCAGCCGCTGGCCGATGCCAGCGCACCGCTGCTGCACGGTGTCGAGGTCGGTGCGATCGACGGCCGCCAGTCGGAGGCCGATCCGGCGTCCGCACGCACGGTGACGATCAGCCAGACCCTCAGCGACCTGCGTTTCAGCGACGACTTCGAGCTGAGCTCGGCGCAGGGCGTCGTCCTGCGGATGGACGCTGCCGGCAACACCCGTCTCGTCAGCGACGGTGGCGAGGCCGGGCGCGGACAGAGCGCGGCGGTGCCGACGGTCGAGCGCCGGGTCAGCCAGGTCGAGGGCGGCTATCGGGTCGACTACGTGATCGGCAACGCCGGTATCGAGGAGCGCGGCATCCCCGGTGTGCGCATCGCCACCGTCGAAGGCCTGCTGGTGGAAACCGACCCCTACGGCCGCTTCCACCTGGTCGGGATCGACGGCGGACGCCAGGAGCGCGGTCGCAACTTCACCATGAAGATCGATCCGGCCACGCTGCCGCCGGGCACCGCCTTCACCACCGACAACCCGCAGGTCCGCCGCATCACTCCGGGTGTGCCGGTGCGCTTCGACTTCGGCGTCAAGCTGCCGTCGGGGCGGGTCGGTGGCGGCGAGGAGACCGTCGAGATGGAACTGGGCGAGGTGCTGTTCGAGCCCGGCAGTGCCGGGATCCGCGACGGCCACCAGGCGGTGCTGGAAGCGATGGCGGCCCAGGTCCGTGCGCGCCAGGGCGGCGAGGTGGTGATCGCAGCCGATGGCGACAGCCAGGCCCTGGCCTACGCCCGCGCCCGTGCCGTGCAGGACGCGCTGCTGGCGCTGCTGACCCCGGAGCAGGCGACCGCCCTGAGCATCAGCCTGCGCACCGATGTCGACGACGCCGGCAGCGGGCTGCTGACGCTGGCGCCGTCGCCGGTGCTGGGCAGCGTGCTGTTCGACACCGATTCGGCAAGGGTCCGCGACGAGTTCGCGCCGCTGCTGGAGCGCATCGCCGGCGACATCGAGGCGATGGGAGGCGGCGCGATCGCGATCGTCGGCCACGCCGACAGGCGCGGCGCGCAGGCCTACAACGACGCGCTCGGCCTGCGCCGCGCCAAGGCGGTGTTCGATGCCATCGCCGCCCGACTCAGCCCGCCGGTACGCGCGAGGTTGCGGGTGGAAATCAGTGACGACCCGACGCGCCCCGTCGGCTTCCGTGGCCAATAAGGGGTGCCGGACATGAAGATGAAACTGCTCGACTACACCCTGATCTGCATCCTGGCCGGCGCCTGCGCACCGGCGCTGGCACAGAAGGGCGTCTCCGACCTGGTCAACACCGGCAGCGACACCGGTCGCGCGCCCGATGCGACGCCGACCGCGCTTGCCCCGGCGGCGACCGCCGTCGACGACGATGCCCCGTCGGCGGTGTCCTGCGAGGGCGGCGACTGCCGTTCCGACGCCGGCGTGGTGATGCGCATCCGCACCCGCGGCGAACGCGAGCCGACCACTCCGGCCGGCGCAAGCGATGGCCAGGCGCTGGCGCCCGACCGGCGGGTGACCATCGAGGCCGACGGCCCCGGCGCGGCGCCCGGCAAGGCGGTCGCGGTCGGCAAATGGTCGATCCAACTGCCCGGCGGTGGCGTGATCTGGGCGACTGAGGACCCGAACCTCGGCCAGCCCTCGTTCAACGTCAGCGCCTCGTCGCTGGTCGCATTCGAGGACGGCCGCATCGTCCGGCCGGTGCGCTTCCACGCCTACAGCAACTATTCGGCCTTCATCGAGCGCGCCGAGGTGCTGGTGTTCCGCGCCAGCGACGCCGATCTGGTGTCGCCGCTGGCGACGGTGCCGATGCCGGTGGCCGCGGTCGCCGATACCGAATGGGACGGTGCGCTGCCGGCGGGCTTCCAGGCCCGCGCCGGCGACGAGCTGGTCTACATCGTCCGTGTCCACGGCGCCGACGGCAGCTTCGACGAGACCTATCCGCGACGCCTGCAGCTGGTCAAGCCCGAGGAGGTCGATCGCGGCCTGCGCCAGCTGCGCGATTCGGTCGAGAAACAGTACGGCACCACGTTCACCGACGATCAGGCGCAGACCCAGAGCCTGATCGACGAGGTGTTCGGCGAGAACAGCCTGCGCCGGCAGAACATTCCGATCTACGGTTCGCGCATCCGCATCCAGGGCCGCAGCATCCCCGAGGACTACAGCGTCACCATCAACGGCCAGAGCCACCCGGTGGACCTGGAGCGCAAGATGGTCGCCGAGTACCTGGTGCCGGTCGGACAGCATCGCTTCGAGGTCGCGCTGGCGGCGAACGGGCGCGCACCGCTGGTGCAGACCCTCGATATCGACGTCAGCGGCCGCTACATGTTCGCGGTCGCGCTGGCCGATCTGACCGTGTCCGGCAACAAGGCGTCCGGTTCGATCGAGCCGCTGGGCGAGGACGACCGCTACGACGACGACCTGCTGGTCGAAGGGCGGCTGGCGTTCTATCTGAAGGGCAAGATCAAGGGCAAGTACCTGATCACCGCCCAGGCCGATACCCAGGAACGCGAGATCAGCGAGCTGTTCAGCGGCTTCTGGGACGCCGACCCGCAGGACATCTTCCGCCGCCTGGATCCGGACGATTACTACCCGGTGTACGGCGACGACTCGACCACCTACCGCGACGTCGACACCCAGGGCCGGCTGTATGTGCGGGTCGACTGGGACAAGAACCAGGCGCTGTGGGGCAACTTCAACACCGGCGTGACCGGTACCGAATACGGCCAGTACTCGCGCTCGCTGTACGGCGCGGCGCTGAACTGGCGCAGCGCCCGCAACACCGAACTGGGCGAGGCCACCACCCAGGTGCGCGCGTTCGGTTCCGAGGCCCAGACCGTGCCCGGCCACAGCGAGTTCCTGGGCACCGGCGGCAGTCTGTTCTACCTGCGTCACGGCGATGTGCTGCCGGGCTCGGACAAGGTCGTGCTCGAGGTCCGCGACGGCACCACCGGCCGGGTCGAGAAGCGCGTCGAGCTGCTGCGCGGCGTCGACTACGAGATCGACGAGTTCCAGGGCCGGCTGCTGCTGACCCGGCCGCTGTCGCAGGTGACCCGCGAGAACGTGCCCAGCCTGACCCGCGACACCCCGCTGGAAGGCTTCTCGCAGATCCTGCTGGTCGACTACGAATACCTGCCCAGCGGTTTCAGCGCCGACGAGGTCACCGCCGGCTTCCGCGGCAAGCACTGGTTCGGCGAGCACGTCGCGGTCGGCGCGACCTGGATCGACGAGAACCGCGCCGGCGAGGACTATGCGATCAAGGGCGCCGATCTGACTCTGCAGGCCGGGCGCGGCACCTACCTGAAGCTCGAGCACACCCGCACCGAGGCGACCAGCGCCCCGGTCTGGTACTCCAGCGACGGCGGCCTGAGCTTCACCCAGCTCAACTCCGGGCTGGGCGCGCGCGAGGGCGACGCCAGCGCGGTGGAAGCGCGGGTCAACTTCAAGGAACTGGGCTGGACCGAGCTGGACTGGTCGGCCGGGGCCTGGTGGCGCGACGTCGACGCCGGATTCTCGGTGACCCGCTTCGACACCGGTGCGGCGATCGAGGAGCACGGCGCCGAGGTGCTCGGCCAGTTCTCGCCGTCGTTCAACCTCTATGCCCGCCACAGCGTCGCCGAGCGCGACAGCGAATCGCTGACCCAGAGCCAGCTGACCGCCGAATGGCGGATCAACGAGGTCGCCACCCTGGCCGCGGAGCTGCGCCGCGTCGACGAGGAGCGCAACAGCGGCGACGCCTCCGGCACCCTGGCCGCGCTGCAGTACAAGCAACGCTTCGGCAACACCCTGGACCTGTTCGCCACTGCCCAGCTGACCGTCGACGACGACAGCGGCCGCTACGCCGACAACGACGCCTTCACCGTCGGCGGCAAGTACCTGTTCGGCGAGCTGTCCTCGGTCGGTGCCGAGATCACCACCGGCGACCGCGGCGATGCGGCCCAGGTCAACGCCGAGTACCGGCTGACCCGCGACCACACCCTGTACGGCGCCTACACCTACTCGACCGATCGCAGCAGCTACGACCCGCTGTTCAACGACCGCCTCAGCACCGGCTGGACCCTCGGCCAGCGCTGGCGCCTGTCCAGCCAGGTCGGCATCTTCAACGAGAGCCAGTTCCTCAAGGACCCGCAGGGCGACGGCCTGGCGCATACCTTCGGCATGGACTTCTATCCGGGCGTGGGCTGGAACCTCGGCTTCACCCTGCAGAGCGCCGAGCTGGAGAACGCCGTCGGCGTGACCGACCGCCGCGCGATCAGCGTCAGCGGCGGCCGCACCTCGGCCGATACCCAGTGGCAGAGCAAGCTGGAATGGCGCGAGGACACCGGTGCGGAACGACGCGAGCAGTGGGTCACCACCAACCGCCTGCAGCACAAGCTCAATGAAAGCTTCCGCATCGCGTTGCGGCTGAACTACTCGGAGACCGACGACGAGATCGATCCGCTGGCCGGTGCCAAGTTCGTCGAGGCCAATGCCGGTTTCGCCTGGCGTCCGTGGAACAGCACCCGCTACGCGCTGTTCGGCAAGTACACCTACCTGTACGACGTCTCCTCGCTCGGCCAGGTTGGCGACAACCTGGCCGACTACGACCAGCGCAACCAGATCCTGTCGGTCGAGGGCGTCTATCACCCCGACACCCGCTGGGAGTTCGCCGGCAAGCTGATGCGTCGCGAAGGCGAGGTCCGTCTGGGCCGGCTGAGCGGCGACTGGGCCGATTCGGCCGCGACCTTCGCCGCCGCCCAGGTCCGCTACGGCTTCGCCGACAACTGGCACAGCCTGCTGGAATACCGTTGGCTGGGGGTCAAGGACGGCGGCGACCGGCAGGGCCTGCTGCTCGGCGTCGACCGCGACATCGGCCGCAACTTCCGGGTCGGCGTCGGTTACAACTTCACCGAGTTCAGCGACGACCTGACCGATTTCGACTACGACCACCGCGGCTGGTTCCTGAACATGGTCGGCCGCTACTGAGCCCGCGCGTCCGCAGCCGGCGTCGTCGCCACGACCGCCGGCCGCGGAGCCGGTCCGCCACCGGCCGGTCCTGGCTTCCGGTTCATCCGGAGGCTGCGCCGGGCGCGCCGGTTGCGCTAGAATGTCGCCCCTCCGAGAGGGAGCGGGCCGCGACGCCGCCCGCCTCCGGCGCGAAGGCCCACGCCATCGCCGCCAAGCCCGGGTCGTTAGCTCAGTCGGTAGAGCATCGGACTTTTAATCCGCTGGTCGTTGGTTCGAATCCAACACGACCCACCATTAATTTCAATCACTTAAGTCGATTCATCGACTTTAAGGTGCTGCGCTAGGTACAGTTTCGGTACATCACCGAAGCACGAGTGCCGATGGCGACCATCCTCAAGACCCCCTCCGGTACCTGGAAAGCGCTCATCCGCAAGAAGGGCTGGCCGACCAGCGCCAAGACTTTCCGCACCAAGCGCGATGCCGAGGATTGGGCACGGCGTGCCGAGGACGAGATGGTGCGGGGCGTCTACATCGACCGTTCGCGGTCGGAGCGTATGACCTTTTCCGATGCGCTCGATCGTTACCTGTCCGAGGTCCTGCCCGCCAAGAAGCCGAGCACGCAACGCTCGGAGAAGCCGCGGGCGGAACCCTTGCGAAGGTTCTTTGGTCAGTACTCTCTGGCGGCCATCAGTCCCGAACTGGCGGCCCGATACCGGGATGAGCGCTTGGCCACCACCAGTCAGCGCGTACATCGCCTGAAGGGGCAGCCGAGCAGGCTCAGCCCGAACACGGTCCGGCTGGAACTGGCGCTCCTGAGTCATCTCTTCAACACCGCGATCCGTGAGTGGGGGTTGGGGCTGGTCAGGAATCCCGTGTCAGGCATCCGCAAGCCATCGCCGGGGCAGGGTAGGGACCGGCGTCTGACGGCCGCCGAGGAGGCCGGATTGCGCGAAGCGCTCGCCTGCCATAGCAATCCCATGGTTGCCTGGATATTCGAGGTTGCGCTTGAGACCGGCATGCGCTCGGGCGAAATCACTGGCCTTCGAGTAGGTCAGGTGGACATAGACCGGCGCGTAGTCCGCTTGATGAACACCAAGAACGACAGCGGCAGGACGGTTCCGTTGACCAGGCGAGCGGTGGAAATCTTCCGCATGGCGTTGGCAAATCCGCTAAGACCCAAGGGGTGCGAGCTGGTGTTCTTCGGAGAGCCCGGGCGCGACGGCACGCGCAAACCCTATGCTTTCACCAAGGCCTGGAACGAGATCAAGCTGTCGCTGGGCCTGACCGACCTTCGTTTCCATGATCTGCGCCACGAGGCGGTGAGTCGACTCGTGGAGGCGGGCTTCAGCGACCAGGAGGTATCGGCAATCAGCGGTCACAAGTCGATGCAGATGCTCAAGCGTTACACGCACCTCCGTGCAGAAGACCTCGTTGAGCGGCTTGATGCCGTCTCCACCGGCTCCAAGGCAAAGTAGCGCAGGTGTTCCGGGGTGGTCGATGAATCGGTCATACTGTGAATCATCGCCTCGGTTCGCTCGTTTGCTTGACTTGGAGTAGGGCTTCGCAATGGATTTTGCCTACCATCCCTCGCTGAAGAAGAGTCTGAAGGGATCTCACGAATGGTTGGCCTATCCCGATAATCTGGGCAGGCCTGCCAAATACTCCAGTCATTTGCGAGAGTGGCTTGCGGTCCCTGAACGACCGGCAAGAATGCGCGGCCACCCTGTGGCCGATCTGGGCCACTATTACGGGATGGCCGCCTGTGATGCCTACTGGCGTCAGGATCTTGCGGATCTGGCGAAATTCCTGCGCTGGGCGGTCGATCTTCGTGCATTGGACTTGCGTCGAAGCGGGACGTTCAGTGAGCAGAGTCCAGACGATGGGGACTGGCCCAGCGAATTTTGGGACAGCATGAAGGCCGCCGGCCCAATGATGCTGTCCGAGTGGGAGCTGGGTCGTATCTGTGCCGAACGCTTCATCGAGATGGCCGAGAAGGATCAGCGGGTCAATCGGCCGCCGGCGACGCGAATGGTCAACCACAACACCAACGACGTGTTCCTGATCGGCCTGTTCTCACAGGCCTTCGACATCACCACGGACTTCCAGCCCCGCGAGCCGCTGATCGAGCCCTACCAGCAGTTGCTGGATGCCTGGCGCACCAAGGACGAATTGGTTTTCCAGTCGGCCATGCAGGCTGCGTCTGAGTTCCATATCAGTCGAAGCAAGTCGGGAAGCCGCTACAAGTTCTGCGAGTTCGAAAAGACCTTCGACCGGGTGTTCGCGGCTGAGTTGCTGGCCGTGCAGGCCCTGCGCCTGCACGACGACCTGCCTGCCTTCGAGGCCGGGCACTTGCTAGTCGACGGCCCCTGGGCCGTGATCAAGGACTTGCCCGATGTCGAGCCGAATCCGTTGACGCTACAGGTTGAGGCCCAACTTCAGCGCGACTATCCCGAGTTCCGATAACTCTTCACCCTTTCTGCAAGGAGCGCAGTCATGACCCATCCGCCTTCCCGCGCCGCCGAACTGGCCGCCCTGGCGGTCGCAACGGATGCCCAGGGTAATGTCGACCTGACGGCCTTCCAGGCCCAATTGCTGATCCAGCAGCATCAGAGCATCGACGGTCTGGAC